>JABLXZ010000003.1 GCA_013177935.1 candidate division WOR-3 bacterium
ATTTGGTGTGGAGCGGGCGCGGGTGCTGGAGGTTTTGAAGAAGATGCGCGGTTCGCAGCGGGTTACAGACCAGGCAGCAGAGGACCGTTATCAGCCGCTGGAGAAGTTTGGCAGGGATTTGACCGCACTGGCACGGGAGGGAAAACTGGACCCGGTGATTGGCAGGGATGAGGAGATTCGCCGGGTGATGCAGGTTTTGTCAAGGCGGACCAAGAACAATCCGGTTTTGATTGGTGAGGCGGGCGTTGGTAAGACCGCAATTGTTGAGGGTCTGGCGCAGCGGATTGTCAAGGGAGATGTGCCGGAGAGTTTGAAGGAGCGCCGGATTGTGGCGCTGGATATGGGCGCTTTGATTGCCGGCACAAAGTATCGGGGCGAGTTTGAGAGCCGGTTGAAGGCGGTTTTGAAGGAGGTGGCGGCGTCTGAGGGCAGGGTGATTCTGTTCATTGATGAGTTGCATCTGGTGGTGGGTGCGGGTAAGGCAGAGGGCGCGATTGATGCCGGTAATCTGTTGAAGCCGATGCTGGCACGGGGTGAGTTGCGCTGTATCGGCGCAACAACGCTCGATGAGTATCGGGAGTACATTGAGAAGGACAAGGCGCTGGAGCGGCGGTTCCAGCCGGTTTATGTTGACCAGCCTGATGTTGAGGAGACGATTTCCATTTTGCGCGGACTCAAGGAGCGGTATGAGACCCATCACGGGGTGCGGATTGCGGATGCGGCGCTGGTTGCCGCAGCGGTGCTTTCGCACCGGTACATCTCAGACCGGTTTTTGCCGGATAAGGCGATTGATTTGGTGGATGAGGCGGCGGCAAAGTTGAAGATGGAGATAACATCCAAGCCGGTGGAACTGGACGAGGTGGAGCGGAAGATTTTGCAACTGGAGATGGAGCGGCTTTCTTTGAAGCGGGAGGAGGATGAACCGTCAAAGGCACGGCTTGCCGAGATTGAGGCGGAGATTGCCAATTTGAAGGAGCGGCAGGCGACCCTGACCGCACAATGGGAGGCGGAGCGCAAAGAACTGGAGAAGCGGACGCGCTTAAAGGAGGAGATTGAGCGGGTGCAGCATGAGATTGAAGTGGCAAAGCGGAAGTACGATTTGAATCGGGCAGCAGAACTGGAGTACGGCGAACTTTTGCGTCTGAAAAAGGAGTTGAGCGAACTGGAGAAGTCACAGCGCACGCGGCGGCTCTTGCGTGAAGAGGTGACCGAAGAGGACATTGCGGAGGTGGTTTCGCGCTGGACCGGCATCCCGGTGAAAAACCTCTTGGAGTCGGAGCGGGAGAAGTTGCTCCGGCTGGAGGACGAAATTCACAAGCGGCTGGTGGACCAGGATGAGGCGGTGAGCGCGGTGGCGAATGCGATTCGCCGGGCGCGCGCCGGCATTGCGGAGCGGAAAAAGCCGATTGGCTCGTTCATCTTCCTTGGTCCAACCGGCGTGGGCAAGACCGAACTGGCAAAGACCCTGGCGCAGGTTCTATTTGACTCGGAAGATGCGATGGTGCGGCTGGATATGTCGGAGTATATGGAGAAGCACACCGTTTCCCGCTTAATTGGTGCGCCACCGGGCTATGTGGGCTTTGAAGAGGGCGGGCAGTTGACCGAAGCGGTGCGGCGCCGGCCCTATCGGGTGGTTCTTCTGGACGAGATTGAGAAGGCGCACCCGGATGTGTTCAACATCCTGCTGCAGATTCTGGACGATGGCAGATTGACCGATGGCCATGGCAGGGTTGTGGACTTTAAGAATACGGTGGTGATTATGACCTCAAACCTTGGCACCGAACTGGCGCGCGGGGGCAGGTTTGACCGGGACGAGTTGATGCGGTTGTTGCGCCAGAGTTTTCGGCCCGAATTTCTGAACCGGGTGGACGAGATTGTGGTGTTCAAGCCGCTGGGCAGAGAGGAAATCAGGCAGATTGTTGATTTGCAACTTGCCCGGCTGAAAAATCAGTTGACAGAACAGGGAATTGATGTTATAATTAATGCGGGCGTCGAGGATGTACTCGCGAAGGAAGGCTACGACCCGGAATTTGGGGCAAGGCCATTAAAACGAGTAATCCAGAACCGGATTGAGAATCAACTGGCGAAGTTGGTTCTCGAACAACGACCAGAAAGGGTCGTGATTAAGGTTGTTGACGGCGCAATTGTGGTTGCGCCCGAGACCGAAAAAGTAAAAATTTAACAATTTTTGTCGGGAGCAGGTATCCCTCCTTCCCAACCCACCAAAAACCCCCTTGTTTCCCTGCTCCCGACACCATTTTTTAGCCCGGTAATCAGGTAACCTGCACAACAACTTACGCCGATTTAGAGCGCGATCGCTGGTTGGGTGGTTAGGGCGCGCCGATGTTGAAAACCTGATACCGGATTGCGGTTAGAATGTTTGGGTCAAGGCCCCGGGCTGACCATTTGTCCAGAAGAACCTGTGCTGCCATTGCCAGACTCCTGCCTGATATCCCCTGCTGATTGGAAAGTTTCCACAGTTGTCGGGCAAAGTTCAGATAGGGGACATAGAGAATCGACGACACACCGTTATCGTTCAAAACCGCCTTGACCTCAGACTCCATTGCGGCGATTTTCTCCATCACTATCTCATAACGGCTCCGCATATCCTCAATCTGCGCCTTTAGGGTCTCTTTTACCCATTCCGGGTTGGTTTTTATTCGATAGGCGCGGGCACGCCTTTTCAGGTCTGCCATAGTTCACCTCCTTTCTATGGTTAACTTTACCTTTACAAACAACGCTATACCGGAAAGGGTTATGCAAGTTAGCCGATAAGCCGTTCCGGAGCGGCTCCCGGAGCGGTTCTCCAGTTCAATCTTACCGCCACTTACCGAACCCTTTTCCCTTCACTATAAGATACGCAAATCCGGGCAAAATTAACAAAGATTTTTCGGGGTGGTTTAAGTTTTATCTTTCGTGTGGATTTAAGGTCGCTGTTCAGGGTTATAACTACTTCTATGTTAATAGGTTATACACCGTTGGCTTTAATTGCAGTTGATTAATTAACACTACCGATGCATTTAGTTTGAATCATTCGGCGTGATTCAGGTGTCTAATCTATTCGCGTCCAACGGATTATAACTAACTTCGCGCTTACTCCGATGGTGTATTCTCAAGTCGGGTTCGGACGGTAGAGACAGGCGGGCAAACCGGATAGATAAAGGGCAAAAGATAAGACAAAAACCGATTCTGGGTTGAGTAAGTTAAGGGATAATTTATCAATTAGTTGTAAAAACGAAAGATAGAATAGCGTCCCCCGCGTTGTTGTGAGTTACAATTTTTCTATAGATTAAAGAACTATTTGAATTTTGCATTTTCATTTTATATTTGGACGCCGAAATTTGTATATTATATATTAGAAAGGGCACCGGTTAGGGGAATAACTGGTGTTTTTGGGTTAAGTTATTTATTTAGTGTAAGTTATTTATTTTTTAAACCAAAGAAAGGAGTAGAGATGGAACAAATAAAAGAAGTGAACCGGCAGTACCTGAAGACACTGAGTATGCTACTCCAGGCAAAATATCCGGATACGGTGGTAAAGGAGATTTTCCGGTCGGATAAGGATTTTCAACTCCTGCACGATTTTAAGGAGGAGCCAAAGTCAGCGGTTAACGGTAAGTTGAAAAGTGGGAAGAAGGATGCAAAGGTTTATGAAAAGGAGTTAAAGCGGATTGTTCATCGGGCGGAGAAGAAGGGGATAATGATTCCGCTGGAGAAAATCGCCGCGGAAAACGGGCTGGAGCCATTAGAAAAAGAGTTGTTGATGATGCTGTTCTTTGCCCAGTTTTCCAATCGCAATAAAGTTGAAGGTCGGGAACTGTTAAAGTGGCTATCAGCGGATGCGCTGGAGATGATGGACAATATGCGGCTGCTTTTGCCCGGCAGCAGGTTGCGCAAGAACGGGTTGATTGTGGCATCGCGGTCCTGGCGCGCTGCGGACGGTTTTGTGCTGGAACAGGAGTTTAGAATTCCGGACCGGATTTTCTACGAGATTTGTGGTGTGCAGGTTGAGAAGGAGCCGGTCGAGGTTAAGGAAAAAGAGCTGGAAATAGAGGAAGAGCGCATAGTTAATCTGCTTTCGGTTAGAGAGCCAGAGGTGTCTTTTGACCAGCTGGCTTTGCCCGAACCGACATTAAGGCAGATTGAGCAGGCGCTCTGGCAGTACCAGAATCAGGGCAGTGTCTTCAACGATTACGGCATTGCGGCAAAGATTCCCTATGGTAAAGGGACAACGATGCTTTTCTATGGTCCACCCGGCACCGGTAAAACCGCTACCGCGGCAGCGATTGCCCGGGCACTGAACAAAAAACTGGGCGTCGTGAACTATCCCAGCATCTATAGCCGTTATGTGGGCGATTCTGAGAAGAACATCAAACAGGTTTTTGATGAGGCAAAAGAGGCAGACTGTGTTCTCGTTTTTGACGAGGCGGATGCCTGCTTTGGGGTCCGGGTTGAGGAAAGGCAGGCGGTGGACCGTTCCTTCAACCTGATGACCAATATTTTGATGCAGGAGGTGGAGCGGTTTGACGGGATTGTGATTCTGACCACCAATCGCGACTTTGCCTTTGACCCGGCGTTTGACCGACGGTTTTTGTATAAACTGAAGTTTGATTTGCCGGACGAAACACAGCGCGCGCAAATCTGGCAGATACTATTAAAGGACTGCGCGAAGATGAGCCCTGATGTCTCCTTTGCGGAACTTGCCCGACGGTATCCGCTTTCCGGCGGCAAAATCAAAAATGCGGTGATGAAGGCGGTGATGAAATGCGCCCGGGAAAACAGGCTGGTCACAATGCTTGACCTGCAAACCGCCGCCGAAGAGGAACTGGGGCAGAGAGAAGAAAAGAGGATTGGATTTTTGCTGGGTGAATGAGCAAATGCTATCGCTTTTGCTTGACAAAGAGATGAAAAGGCTTACTTTTAGCAAGCCGTGAATAGGCGCGGCTGTAACTTAAAAAGGAGGTAATGTGAACGACGTAAAAGAACTGGTTGAGGCTGTTGCCCATTGGTTAGCTTTTGAAATTGCCTGCAAAAGGGAACGGTTTCTATCTGAACGTGCACTGAGTTATCCACTGGTTCAATTTGCGCAATCACATAACTATGAATTGGAAAGAGAGATAACTGGCGGCAATAGCGAAAGGATAGACTACGAATTAAAAAGAGATAACGTTGGGATAGGCTACTTTGAAGCCAAATTGATTGAAGCCGAGGAGCCTAACGTGCTCTCTTTTTGCTATGATATAGCGAAACTCCTTGCCCGCAGCGAACAAGAATCGATAGGATGCTATTTACTGGTCGTATTGCACAGTCAGAAGGGTTTCAATTTTGCTCGACTCCGACCTCTTATGCTGGACAATGACGAATGGAATACGGTCAGCAGAGCCGATGATTTATGGGAAAGTTTTCAGAAGGAGGGGATAAAATCCTTGTTTGAAAACCCGAATAGTAGACCGAGTTGGAGCCAATTCAGAGTAAGGCATAGACACCATATTAATCTGGCTGTATCGAATAAACATATATTTGTAGGCGTGTGGGAAGTAGATTTACCTGATCAATAGGATTACTTCGCCATTGGCTCGCAATGACCCCCCGATACAGTCATTGCGAGAAGCGATAGCGACGAAGCAGTCCCCTGCTATATACATATACGGAGTGGACACGAGCCCTTGGCGTCATTAAAATCTTAAGACAGGTCGTGCTGTCGTTATCGTTACGGATAGTTGTTGAAAAACTTGGTATTACAAAAAGCGACTTCCAGAAAAGCGATTTTGGTTTATGTTTATGTCCTATAGTTCTCGATTAACTCTCGGTTGTTATTATATCCTGCGCAACAGTGTCTAATAGGACATTCTCTGCAGTTAGGCTCGTCGTGATTGAAACAATAATTTGTGCCTATGAACATTAAGCCATCGTCTAAATCACCAATGCCGTATCCAGTGCCTAACAATGAAACATTGGGAATTTGTTGAATCTCCACCATTGTTGGTCTTCTTATCCTTGTTTTCAGATGGTCAAGACAGATGGTTGCGTAAGAATCCATAAATTCTTGAGATTCAGAAAACAATTGTGACTTACATCCCCTGATATTGGTTACCCGGATATAATGCTTACCATCTTTTCCCGCTTCCTTCTGGATTACATTCCAATTTTCGTAATCGTCAATCTCGGCGCAGTTAAGCAAAAAGCCAATACGAAACAAAACACGGCCGGCATTACTATCAAGCGGCAATTCGTAGGAAAGGGGGCCGAAACAATCGTCAGTCCTTCTTGTTAGTTTAAATGTGTGGACAAACCACTTGGCGAAGAGATGGCAGGCTTTGTCACCAATAGCACTGCCCAAACCGTACCTTTCATTGTCCTTTAACATCTTGCTCATAATTTCTGCTGAGTCCCAACTTTCAATATAATCTACAAGAGGCTCTTGAGATTCTTGTTCATTCTTCCTGAGGTCTCTCTCGAGAAGAAGGGGTAAACATAGGGGAACTCCCCAGCGATAAACACTGTAATCTAACACCTGTTTGGTTGATACAATACCACGGGTGGATTGGCTGAAAAATAGGCTATACTTATTGGGAGTTGAATTGTTGACTCTTGCCCATTCATCGGCACGAATATTCCTTATATTTTGGTGCTTATCTAAGATGCTATCAATAGCGATACCCAATTCTTTGAAAAAATCTAATGGTCGGTGGAAAATCCTTATTTCATTTTGGTAAAGTGTATTGGTTACATCCCGAAGTAGTAGCCCAACTCCTTCCATATCCGGTCCCTGGTCTAATACCGCATTGACAAGCAGGTATCGGGAAAGAATCTCGCGCCGCGTCCATAAGCCGTCATTTTTATCAAGTTCATTGTACTTCACCTTGCCATTTCGGTTAAAATAATGTTCGAAGGGGGTTATTCCCATTTTGGGAGGGTAAAGACTTCTTTCTCTACCGATTTGTGCTATTGTGACAATTAATTTTTTACTTTGTTCTATTTTTTGATTTATAGCCATACTTTTTCTCATTGACTATAACCTCTTCAATTTTTAATTGCCTGTCAATTTGAGGTGATTTTGTCACTCTTTTTCGGTTCCCCAATTTAACGCCACGGTCCTTAACCGCAATCTTCTCAAAAATTGAGATGAGTTGTTCTCTTAAATACAAAGGCTCACACAGCCGCTGTTGAGCAATCTGCACATATTTCTCCTTTATTTCATACCCCACCCATCTACGATTAAGGGCATTGGCGACTTTTATTGTTGTTCCTATACCCAGAAATGGGTCTAAAACTAATTCTCCAGTATAAGAAAAGAGTTTAATAAGTCGGTAAGGTATTTCTTCGGGAAAAGGACAAGGGTGGTCATACTGGTTGGGTGGAACTGGTGCAATATGCCAGATGTTATTTGCCAACTCTTTTGTAAACAACTCATCAATAGGAATCTTGTTACTTTCCTTTTCCTCTTTTGTTCTCTCCTTATAAATTTTAGGTCCGCCTTTTCTGAATATCAAAATGTATTCGGTCATAATATTGGGGCAATAATAACCCGGGTAGGGGTTTTGGATTGTTACACCCGCTCGTTTTACGCCGCCCGTTACCTTATACCAGATGATATCCTGGTGAAACTCATAGCCGATACCTTCCATTAACTGGACAAAATGGTGGGGCAAAGGATAGTGCTTTCCGTTATAAAGAACGGTTCCTATAACAACGCAGCAGAAACCACCCGGTTTTAATACACGATAACACTCCTGAAAACATCCTTTAAGCCATACTAAATATTTTTCATACTCCTCGCCTTTTCTTGTTCTGAACCATTTCGTATTGTCTAAAGTATGAACATCATAATCAATGGCATTCCAATAAGGAGGGGAGGTAATTATTAAATCTACTTCTCCCGTTTTTAGCTCGTCCATTTTCTCACAGGATTTAATAAAGATTTTGTTCATAAGATTAGGTTATTGTGAATGGTAAACTAAAAAGTAAGGATGTCAATAACTTTGTTTAGGGTAAGTCTATTAACGAGCGGTAGATTAGAATCTTTGGTCAGATGAAAATTTAATACTTTGCTGTGCTGGGACAGGTGATGCCGAAGTTTAAATCCTGTCATCATCTGTTTTGGATTTTAATCAAGTACCGTACACAGCGGCAATTTACCCCCTGGGGCTGAACATTGTCCTGAAGTAGATAATGAAGAAGTAAACCGCCCAGAGGAGGGTGCCGATAATTATCAATCCGCCAAGGGTTAAAATTATACCTGCAGCAACGCGCAACCAGGGTCCACCTTTTTTAACCGCGATGAGCTGGCTGAAGATGGGTTCGGGTTCTTCTTCTATCAGGCTTAAGCCCTGTTTTAGCGCCGCAACAACTTCGCTTGCCCTGCCAAACAGGGTGATTTCTTCTTCCATTGCCGGTGGTTTGAATCCGCATTTCGGGCAGACAGGAAACTCCTGACTAAGTTTGCCCTGATATGCCCAGCCGGCAATAAGCGGTTTGTTGTCTTCACTTATTTCAAGGTAAAAGGGTTCAGGCAGGGTGATTTTGGTCGGGTTGAGCGGTTCGTCACAGCGTGGGCAGTGAAACGGGCGGCGGATTTTGACCTCGGCGCGGACAGCTTCGTTTATCTCTTCGGGCAGGAGCGCCTCCGGAAAAAGGCGGACCAGTACTTCGGCACCGGTGCTGGAGATGCCTTTGCCAATCAGCAGCCAGATTTTGTTCAGTTCCGGACTGGTATCGGGCAGTTGTTTAAGCCGGCGCTGGCGTTCGAGGTTGAGTACCTGTTCGCGGCGGCGTCTGAGCGTGCGCCAGATTTCAACTTCAAAGTTTGCCACCGCTTTTCTGCCGAACTTACGCTCGGATAGCGCCTCTTTCAGTTCCGGGTTTTTCTCCCGGTTTTTCGGCTCAAGCCAGAGCAAAAACAGTTTGATTTCGTGCAGGGCGCTGCGGTCAAAAAAGAAAACTACGGGCCAGAGAAAGAGGTAAAGCGGCAGGCGAAAGACCGTGGCGGCGATGTCAAGGAACAGTTCATCGGGGTTGTGAAACTCGCCCCGGATGAAGAACTGGCTTAAGTGGTAAAGGACGGTGACAAGGATGCCGATTGATAGCCAGATGTTGATCAGGGGAATAACGATGGCATAGAGCAGACTCATTGGTGCGCCGCCGTAAGGCATCTTTACTCCTGATTAAAGATATGCCCTTGGCAACACAAAGTCAACAACACCGGTTGGCTATGTGTGGCACAAAACTTGACAAAAGGGGGGATTGATGGTAAAAATGGAATGTAAAGGATGAAGTTGGTGACAAGTAAAGAGCCGTTAGTTGCCAAATACTCCATTGTTGTGCCAGACCACAGAAAGCAGTTCTGTTTATGGGCTACCTTACTCTGTGCATCACAGCAGTTTTTGCAAATTACCGTCGGCATATGCTTTTATGCTGAAGGTATTATCCGCAACGCCGTGCCAAGTAAAATTAAGGTAAGTGTTAAATGAGCCCCCAAAATATCAGTTTTATCCGATATCCCGGCGGGAAACAAAGGATTTTAAACTATATAATCCCTTATTTGCCCTCAAGGAATATGATTAAAAGGAGATTTATAGAACCATTTTTAGGTAGTGGGGCGGTATTTTTTGCATTAAACCCGAAGCGTGCTTTATTGGCAGATATTAACCGAGAACTCATTGCGCTGTATCGTGGAATACGTCGTTTTCCATTGAGAGTCTGGAAAATATACAGGAGTTTCCCCAAAACTAAAAAAGCATATTACAAAATTCGGTCAATCCGGTGCAGTGAAAGTGACTTGGCATTTATGGCAGCCAGAATTCTTTATTTAAACAGAACTTGTTTTAAGGGGATGTGGAGGCAAAACGCAAACGGTGAATTTAATGTTGGGTATGGTGGAGAAGACAGACGGTGGGCAATCAACCAAGCAGTTTTAAGAGGGGTTTCCGCTAGATTAAAAAACGCAATCTTAAAACACAGTGATTTTGAGAAAGTCATAGACGAAGGGGAAAAAGGAGATTTTATTTTTGCTGATCCACCATACAAACCAGGAGAACGAGAGCTGTCTCATTCCCATTATGTATATAGCAAATTTGACTTTTCAGAATATCAAAGGCTGGCAAAAGCTTTGAGCAGAGCATCAAAGAGAGGTGTAAAATGGGCATTGACTATTTCATCTCATCCTGATATATTGAACTTATTTGATGGAAATTATATTACACCTCTACCCAAAGGAACAGGAAAAAAGCCTGGCATTTTAACAAATAATTCAGGGGAGGTTCTAATTCTAAATTACAAGGAGGTACTTCAATGAAAGATTTCTTTGAAAAAGCAGCAATGCAAAATCACCCACTTAGGGTTTTGCAAGAATTCCTTAAACAGGAAAAAGATAACGAACAAGCAAAAAGATACGATGCTATGCGTTTCGTTGGATATGTTCTTGAAATTGGATATGATACAGTAACAATTATAACTTCTGACCCCTTCAAGATTGCCGTGGGGGGAGTGCCTCGAAATTCTTTACTTATTATGGTGCCAGCTAATTATGATACATTACCGGCACATTTTACATTGTTACGGGTTTTAGAAGCGGCACCTACTCCACTTACCAAAGAAGTCCAGCAGACATATTTTGAATTACAGAAAAAATCAATGCCAGAACTCGATGTTTTCACTCAGAGCGAATTACAATGGGGAGCGCTTAAGTCCGCAGTCCTTGGTATGTTTTACCCTCATCCCGAAAAATCGGATGCAATAGAATTCTCGGGTGATTTAAGTAATTTCGTTAGTGCACATAAATATCGGGTTTATGCACCTAATGATGAATTATTGAATCTGATGATCAATTCAATGGTCCCTAAAGATAACCGCTTTCTTTTAGGAGAATTGCGACTGACAGAGTGCAGGTTGCCCTTACCCAATAAGCCTTTACCCAAAGTACCTGTTTATGTCTCAGCCAGGGATTTTATGGGTACGCGCACAGCAATGTTCGGTAAGACACGATTAGGGAAAAGTAATGTGGTTAAATTGATTGCACAGAGCTTAATTGAGACGACAAAGAAAACAAAAAATGTGGGGCAACTCATATTTGACATCAATGGTGAGTATGCTAACGATAATCCACAGGACAACAGTTTTTCTTTAAGAAGTGCATATCATGACAGGTGTGTAGTTTATGCTTTAACACAAAAACCAGGGACGCAATCACGTCCCTTAAAGCTCAATTTTTATGAACATCCAGATCGTTCACACAGAGTATTGGCTGATTTACTGCAGGCCGAAGGACGTAATTCTATTTATGTGAAAGCTTTTTTAGGGGCGGAAATTCCTTCTCTTGAGCTATTAAATACAATTGCCGACCACGGCGAAAGAAAAAGGGCGGAACGAAGGATTTTAATGTATTGGGCTGTTCTCAAAAAAGCCGGATTTGATGTTAATGAGCGTGCTCTTTCAGACAAGTTGAGATTTGACCCGGGTTACAGTCAAAATCTCCGATCCCTCATTTGGAAGAGGCAAACTCCTCCTCGTATCAATTCGTTATCATCGCTTGTCGAAGAGTTCGACATGATAGCAAAATTTATAAGGGAGGAACCAAATCATGTCGCACTAAGATCTTCAGGGAGTGGTGAAACTTTGTTCAGACCCGATGACCAAGCAATTCTCAATTTTCTTAATCCATCAGCCGGTGCAGGACCTGCAATGATTCAACGCTTTCGCATTTATCACGACAGGAATGCAGGTGATTTTTCCAAAGAAATAATCAAGTTATTAGACGAGGGGTTTACAGTTATTTTGGATCTCAGTAACGCAAATCCCGAAGTAATGAATTACTTTTCCGAAGAGTTATCAGCAGCTGTTTTCGTGCATCAGGTTGATAAATTCTCAAATAATCAGTTAGAGAATCATTTCATCCAACTATATTTTGAGGAAGCACATAACCTATTCCCTCTTTCGGGAGACGTTACCACAATTTATAGTCGTTTAGCAAAAGAAGGCGCAAAATATCATATTGGAATGGTGTATTCCACTCAGTCCCCAACAACCATCAATAAAGACCTATTGGCACAAACCGAGAATTTTTTTGTTGCCCATTTGGCATCTCAAGATGATGTTAATATGCTTGCTAAGGTAAACATTGCATACGAGAGCCTAAAATATGATATCCTTCAAGCAAAAACGGTAGGCTACATTAGAATGCTAACTCGCTCACATCGTTTCGTTGTATCTTTCCAAGCAAGGAAATTTGAACCGCCAAATTTAAACGTAAAGGGAAAATAGAATGCCTTACAAGGCCGGAGCACGCTTGCCTGGTGAGAGATCTAGTCGTCTTGGTCATCTTGAAGTTCTTAAAAGTGAACTTGTCAATGAGTTGGTTAAGAATTTTCAAGAGAGCCCGATAAGTATGATAAAAACAAAACCTAATTGGGAACCAATTCCAGTAAATGGAAAACCACTTACTATAGTTTTCGGTATTGATGGTTCGATACAACCTATCGAGTCGGAAACGCCGCCTTTTAAAAGGCTTGCTTTTGTGAAAACTGCGTTGTTAAGAATTGATCACTTCGCACTTTCTAAAATTGATAAAGAGTATCCCCATCCGTTTGCATTACGTGATATACTTCGTGATTCGGCATTATACCACGCAACGGTTTTCCCTTTAAGGCACGTTTCCGTTTCCGGTCAAAATACATATCACGCAATAAGAAGGATTATTTTTGATTCATTAAAAGACAAATCTTTAGATGGCGAACCGATGGAAACGCTTAAATGGATTGCATATGAAAAATGGGATGGGAAGCAGAAACAATTACCTCTTTTTGAATGTCCTCATTGTGAAAAAACCGTTGCTACGCTCCCATATGATGCGGAGACTGGTAAATGCCCCCAATGCAATGGTGAGCTATTTTTAACAGATATGCTCGGTTTTCATCAGGAAATGGCTCCGGATTCTGCTCCAGATACTATTGCAACGGCTTACATGAGTATTCATGAAGTTTTATTGCTATTTACAGGCATTCGATACTATTGGGGGAAAAATAAGGACGTTCTTACTAAATGTCTCTTTGTAAAAGATGGCCCCCTTGCAATTCGTGCCCAATATTCAAAGCTTGTAGCGCCTATTCGTCGATTTCTTTCGTTTGCAAGAGACCAAGGTTATCCAGTACATATAATTGGACAGGAAAAATCAGGAAGGTTTTACGAGCACTTAGAACTCATAGGGAGAAATGCACCAGACGGAAGTATCTTTATACCGGGTGACAAATATATAAAAGAAGAAATTCAGCAAAGACCTAATACGGGGGCTCCATATGGTAAAGATACAAATTATGGGGCAAAGGTTTTTGTTAAACTCAGTAACTATCATCAAATGGTATTAAATATTCCTACGGGTGAATTTACTCAAAATCCCAAAATCTCTCATTTAATTGGCGCTAGTAACATTTTTGCTACCCTGCCAACCATTTTGAGCCAACGATTTGAAGGAGCCCTTTTACCCGTTGAACTTGCACACGGTATTGCTTCTCTTTCTACTTACCCCTCAGCACAAATTCTTACAATTTTTGCAGAAGCAGGAAGTGTTTAGGTTCACTGGCATGAATATCTATAACTTATACTCGGACCGTAAGTTGTTTTCTCATGTTAAGCGCACATGAAATCACGAAATTTCGTATCGTACACCATCTACCCCACTTGTCTTTGGCAGGGGTTTTAGGCTGGAAATATCTAAAAATAAGGAGGAATGAATGAAGACACAGGAAACAGTTCGGGAAAAGATAGTCGGGACTTTTGCTGAATGGGCGGCGGTTTCCGCAACAAGGTCAGGTTGTCCCATTAAAAAAACGGAGAAGGTTTACGATCTTATCAACATCCCCAATTATGAAGAGATTCTCGACAAGCGCATTACTCGAAAAAAGTTCGATAATTGGCATAAGGAGAGTGCCGAAAAGATTGTCCGAAAAGCTCGCCAGAAATTCAATATAAGGTTGTCATTCGGATGGGCGGCGAAATTGATAAATGTGTATCTGAAAACCCGTGTCTATATAGGTGGTGAAGGTCGCCGCGATTTGGTCAAATGGATTCATCCGCCGATTGATAACGGACTCTTTGAAGGTATCAAGGAAAAATATGGTGAAAACGATGTAATTATGGGAGAAAAAAATAGGGTCAAGGCTATCAAAGATATAGGGTATGAGGACTATAAAGAAATTATAAAATACTTCCGCAGTATTGCCAAAGCAGAAAAACGATATTCCTGTCCAATAGAAATTGAAGAGTTGTGGCAATGGCCCAATATAAACAGGTCTAAAAAACGGAAAGTAAAAAAGTAGTATTAAATCCTGTTAAGGGAATTTACGCAGTTAACCGGTTGTTAACCTTCGGTGCTTTCCGGTTCGGCTTTTTTGAGGTAGGTGGTGGCGGCGAGGCGGGCAAGGCGCCGGACCCGGGCGATGTAGTTCTGTCGTTCGGAGACGCTGATGGCGCCCCGTGCTTCGAGGATGTTGAAGTAGTGGGAGCATTTTATGACGCAGTCGTAACCGGGATAGACAAGCCCGAGTTTGAGGAGCCTTTGTGCCTCAGCCTCAAAGCGGTCAAAGAGGAGGCGATGCAGTTCAATGTCCGCTTCTTCAAAGTTGTATTTTGAGAACTCTTCTTCGTTCTGGCGATAGACATCGCCCCAGGTGAGATGGTCGTTCCAGCGGACATCAAAGATGGAGTTGACATTCTGGATGAACATCGCAATCCGTTCCAAGCCATAGGTCAGTTCGACCGGGATGATTTTGAGGTCGATTGAGCCGCACTGCTGGAAGTAGGTGAACTGGGTGATTTCAATGCCGTTGAGTTCGACCTGCCAGCCCAGACCCCAGGCACCCAAAGTGGGTGATTCCCAGTCGTCTTCGGTGAAGCGGATGTCGTTTTTCTTTAGGTCGATGTTGATTGCCTCAAGGCTTTTGAGGTAGCGGTCCTGGACATCGCTGGGTGCCGGTTTGAGTATTACCTGGAGTTGCCAGAACTGCTGGACCCGTAAGGGGTTCTGGGCGTATCTGCCGTCGCGCGGTCTTTTGGACGGTTCGCAATAAACAACATTCCAGGGTTTGGAGTCCAGAACGCGCAGGAAGGTTGCCGGGTTGAAGGTGCCGGCACCGACTTCGGAGTTGTAGGGCGAGAGAATCGCACAGCCCTGTTCTGCCCAGTAGTTCTGGAGCCGAAGGATGATTTCCTGGAAGGTGAGAGGCGCGGACATTTTATAGCCCGAGCTGGCCCGCGATGCATTGCATCGCCTGGAGGCAGATGGTTAAGAACTCTTCAAGGGATAAGCCGAGTTCGGAGCAGGTTTGAATCTGTTCGCGGTTGGCGCCGGCAGCGAACCGTTTGTCTTTGAAGCGGCGCAGGATGAAGTCGGTGTCAACATTGGCGAGTTTTTTGGTCGGGTGCATCAGGGCGGCGGCAACGATTAAACCGGTTACCGGGTCGGTAGCGACAATCGCTTTATCAAGCAAAGAGACTGCGGGCACATTGCCGGAATGGGCTTTTACCGCCTGGACGATTTCAGGGTCAACGCCATGGTTGGCAAGGGTCTGGGCGGCAACAAGGGAATGACTGGTGGGGTCGTCTTTGGTCTGTTCGTAGTCAAGGTCGTGCAGGAGTCCAGCAAGCCCCCACTTTTCTTCGTCCTGGTTCAGACGCCGGGCAAGGGCGCGCAGGCAGGCTTCAGTGGCAAGCATATGCTTGATTAAGTTCTGGTTCTTCACCGAACTGGTTACCAGGTTCCAGGCGGTTTCGCGGTCCAAGATTTCCTCCTTTTTATTTAGATTATATTGGTTGCGGTGCGAGTGTCAATTGTGCGTATGTTGACAGGGGGAAAGTTTGTATTATTATTACCTATACGGGCCCGTAGTGTAGCCTGGTTTAACACGTCGCCCTGTCACGGCGAAGATCGCCAGTTCAAATCTGGTCGGGCCCGCTTGATTTTATGAAGTTCACCCTTCCCCTTTTTTTATTCACCGGGCTGCTTTTGGCGGTTGAACCGAAGCCGGAGTATCAACTGGAACTGAAGGTGCAGCAGTTTAGTGCGGCGTTGTTGAATGGTGACCATCGCACCGCATATCGGCTGTTTGTGCCGGTGTTTCGGCGCGAGATTGAGTTTAGCCGGTTTGATTCGGCGGTTCAAAAGTGGCGCCAGGGTCGAAGGTTGGTACGGATAAAAAGTAAGGTAATTGATACAAAAGGGCTGGGTGGGCACGCTTCAATTTATGCCTATTTTGATGGTGAGGACGAATACGAGTATCTTTACCAGAGCTGGATTTACAGCGATTCGGGCTGGGAGCTTGCCTGGGTTTCCAATATCCTGAACCAGTCTTTTCAGTATGGGAGAAGTGAGACGCTGGCAATGCGGGCGGTGGCAGAAATGGCACTGGAGTTTTTGCTCTCGCCCGAAGGCAAGGGCTGGTTGAAACTGAGTAAGGTTAGTCTGCCCGAGACGATTGTTGTGGTTCAGCACAATCGGGTTGAGGAGGCGCCGGTTAATATCGAGGGTCATACTGTGGTCTGGCAGAGTCCGGATGTAATCAAGGGAAAGCCGATTTTTCCGTTTATGCCGCTTTACTGTGAGTTCGGGATGGTGCGGGTTTTTGGTTCGGTGGCGCTGGTGGCGCTGGATTTCAAGCCCTGGCCCTATTATAAAGGGCGCCGGGTACTGAAGCAGCGCCGGGGGATGGAGATTTATTTAAAGAGGCAGGATGATGAAGGCTGGCAGGTTCATTCGGTTGGGAAGCGGTGGGGATAGAGCAGAAGGTGAATAGCGCAGAAGAGCAGAACGGAGTGAGAGCAGAGACGCCGAAGTTTGGCTTCTGTGTCGTGTTGTTGGTTGGGCTGGTAGCGGTTTTTGTTTTCTGTCCAGGACCGGATAAAACCCCACCCAAGGTGCGTATCGGTTTTTTAGAAGCGGGTGATACGGTTTCGGGTGTTGTCACGGTAACAATTTATGCGACCGATAATCGAAGGGTGGAGCAGGTTGACTTTTTGGTTGACGATTCGTTGCAGGGTGAAGCGACGCGGGTGAGAGATTCGGTTTTTGAGTTTGTCTGGGATGTTTCCGGTTTAGTTGCGGGTAGTGAGCATACAATTTTTGCGGTCGGTTATGACCGGGCGGGTAATTGCGACAGTTCTGAAGCGGTGGAACTGATAACATACCCCTGGTCAGGCACACATCATCAGGGAACGGTTGGAACTGACCAGGTGTGGACTGCGGCACAGGGTCCCCATTATGTTTATGGCGATTTGATGGTTGAGGCGGTGGTTACAATTGAGCCTGGAGTTGAGGTGCGGCTGGCGCCGGATGCGAGGATTGTGGTCGGGAGTCGTGATGGTGGCGGTTTAAGGGCGCAGGGTGAGGCGCGAAACCCAATCCGGTTTTTGAGCGCAGTTGCAGGAGAGCGGTGGCAGGGGTTGTGGTTTATGAATAATGCCCGGTCTGCGGACTGTATTCTCAAGAACTGTATAATTGAAGAGGGCAAGGGTGCACTGTTGACCGTGAACAATGCCCGGATTAAAGTTGAGAACTGTTCATTGCGTAATTGTGCTGGGGACGGGGTGTTTGCACAGGGCAGGGCTTTTGCCCGGTTCAACAACAATGTTATTACCGGTTGTAGCGGTTTTCCAATGGTGGTGGATGCGTCAGTCGCAGGAACAGTCGGTGATAACAATACCTTAATCAACAATGGGTCAAATTTCGTCCAGATTCGGGGTGGCGATGTTTTAGTGTCAGGCATCTGGGGAAATCAGGGTGTGCCCTATTTTGTTACAGGCACGGTGACAGTTGCGGGTGACTCAAGCCCGATTTTGACCATTGCGCCGGGTTGTTCTCTGCTTTTTGCCGACTCGGTCAGATTGCGCGTTGGCACGGGCAAGCCGGGCAGGCTGGTTGCTGATGGGACTTATGGCGCAATTACCTTTACCGGTTTTAATGGTTACTGGCAGGGGTTTGAGTTCTGGAATGCGACCCAGAGCCAGACTTTGTTGAAGAGTTGTATTGTTGACCGGGCAGGCAGGAATGGTGTAGCAGCGATAATCGGTTATGCGCCGATTAACATTGTTGGCACAAGGGTTACCAATAGCGCATCCGCCGGGATTTATCTTTTTAACTGCGGGTTTTATCAGTTTGGGTTTAATACAATTACCGGTTGCGCGCTAACGCCTTTGCGGATTGAGGCGCCTTATGTGGGGAGTTTGGGTTCGGGCAATCTTTTTTATGACAATGGTCAGGATTATATTGATGTTGTTGCCGGGGCGATAACGAACGATGAGGTGTGGCTTAATCATCAGGCACCTTATCGGATTAACGGAATAGTTGAGGTTGGTTCAAGTTTTAGCCCGATGCTGTCAATTGGACCCGGGGTGACACTAATTTTTGCCGCAAATTCCGGGTTGCGGATTGGTGAGGTTGGTCCCGGGAAACTGGTGGCAATTGGTGAAGGCGATTCGATAGTCTTTACCGGCGATAGCGCCAAGCCTGGAGCGTGGCGCGGGATTGATTTTGGACCGCTGGGCGGGCAGGGTTCGATTCTGGACCGGTGCCGGATAGTTTATGGAAGCGGGGGCGGCGCAATGGGTATCGTTACTGTGCGGAGTTGTAGCCCGTCGATAATCAACAATGAAATTGCCTACTCGGCAAAGTACTGTATCGCCTTATTCAACAGCCCATTAGACCCGGATTTTTTGCGGCGCAACAACTGGCTGCACGATTGGAACGAGGAGTGCGACGATATTTATGATAGCGGGCCGTGATTACAGCTCGCCGATAATCTCTTCGTAAAGCCCGAGCAGGTCGTTTTCTATTGCCTGAATTTCTATTATGCTGCGTGCCAGTTTTTGCTGGTTTTCAAGGCTGTTGAGCGGGAGATGGGTGGCGGCGATGCCTTCGAGTTTGCCAATGATTGCCCGGTTGCGTGCCATCGCTTCGTCAAGCAGAGCGGTTTTTTCCGGTAGCGCTTCTTTCATATCTTCAAGGAGGCGATTGGCGCTTTCTTTGCTGGCGATCAGGGTCCAGACCAGGCGGTAAAAATGTTCGGTGCTGATATCAGGTCCTTCCGGGCACACTGGAAACTGGCTTAACTTTTTCAATATGATGTCGTAGGCTTCAAGACCGGAGTGCCAGCCGGATTCGGTTGAAGCCAGCCCCTGTTCCAGCGCTTTGTCAAGGACAGCAATTAACAGGTCAGCAGGGTCCGGGCTAACCTTGCCCCGGCATTTTACTTCGTAAACCGCCTGAACCTTTTCAAGAGCGAGTGGCTGTTCCTGGCTTGTGCCAAGCGAGTAGCCGTAGACTGTCGAGTCAGATGTACTAAATCGGGTGGCAATACCCCAGAGATAAGGGTTCTGGGACCAACCACCCCAGACAAGTACGGCTTCCCCGCGGTTGAGGGCGTCTTTGATCAGGGGGAGAAACGCCGTGGATTTCTCATCGAGGGTTTCTTCATTTTCGGTTGGCCGCCAGAGGGTCTTTACCGAGAGCCCGGTTAAATTCTCCAGGTCTTCAAGATAGATTTCGGCGGTGCCGTTGTAGCCCCAGGAGCCGCAGTCTTCGTCCAGTACATTGATTGAGAAACTTTCGGTAGTCAGTCCGGCAAGCCAATCATAATATCCGACCTGGCCAAAGTGTGCCATTATATCTTCAAGTGCCTTTGCCAGACTGGCGGAGTAGCGCATTGCGATGGGTATAAATCCCAGTTCTCCGGGTTTCGCTTCAAGGGTGATTTCCCTGTCGTTCCGCATTACAACCAGTTTAACCGTGCCGGTCTTGTCTTTTGCTCCGGCAACTGCCTGTTGCAGGGCGTTCAGGTCGGGGACAGGGTTTTCGTCATAACTGATGATAACATCGCCCGCATTTAAACCGGCGAGTTGGGCAATGGTTTTTGCCGGAACTTTCCACACCTCTGGTTTGTCGATCAGACTGTAGGTGCTGCCTAAAGGCGTACCCGGCGGAGTTTGGCGACAGCCGGCGATTAACAAAATAGCACCAGCGGCTAATATCATCAATAGGGTTGAGGCTAACAATCGTTTTCTCATCTCGCCTCCTTTGACTTATTCTGGTTTGGTCGCTGTAATTGGCTCACCGTCTACATAAGATGTCTCAACCGTTGCGGTGAGTTCAGCCAGCGCCTGCGCCAGGTCTTTTAGCTGGATGGCGTTCAGCCCATCCATGCCGATTCTGGGCCAGATTTTGCGGGCAAATGTGCCGGCAGAATAGCAAATCCGAACATCGGTGAACCCAATCTCTTCCAGGGTCTGTTTCATCGTTGTACTGGTGAAGTGCTCCAGTTCGTACCAGGAACCGCCGGTGATTTGGGTTTGATTGCGCTGGAGAAACTCCAGCCCGATTTCGGGCGCCTGAGTCGGGACCGGTCCGAGCCGTTCAATGAGCTCTTTGAGTTTCCGGAACTCTTCTTTCATCTCGGGCGAGGATGAAAATTTTACAAGGTAACTCCGTTCCCAGGGCGGGCTGGAGTGTTTCAAAACATAGTGATAACCGAGGTCTTCGCTGGTTTCGCTGACAAACACCTGTTCGGTTACACCTTTACTGTTCGCAGCGTATGTTTCAAAATAGATTCGAAGTTTGCCGCCCGGTTTCAACACCCGGAACACCTCGCGCAGCGCCTGATAAGGGTCCGGGGTCTGTTCAATTGCGGATGCCGCGGTGACGCCGTCAAATGATTCGTCCGGGAAATCAAGGGCAAGGGCAGACATTTTCTTGACCGCGACATTTTTCAACCCCAGTTTTTCGGCATGGGCTTTTGCGGTGGCAACGCGGCGCTCAGCGGCATCGATGCCGGTTACCGATTCAAAAAATGGAGCGATGCGGAGCAAGGGCCAGCCATCGCCGCAGCCGATATCAAGGACCTGACGGGCGCCCCCAAGATGGGCAACAAAATCACGAATTTGTGCCTCATCAACGAAGTGGCTTTCTTCGTTAAGGTTCTGGGGTACATCAAGAACCGGTAATGTTCCCGCGACCTTTTCCAGTCGTTCATAAGTTTGCTCGGCGCTGTTTGATTCGACCGGTTTTACTTCATTTACAATCCAGGTTTCAATAACAGTGTATTTTTTCGGCATATTCGCAGTTATAATAACCTGCTATCGGCTGATGTCAAGATAATTGTCGGCGGGTTTCTACCGCGGTTTGCGCCGTGGGGGGAAAAGGGCGGTATCGGCGCGGACAAATACCGGAAGGGTCCGTTCCACCGCCGAGCCAAAAACACCCAGACCGCCCAAAAGCCGGGTTGAGTCCGGAATCGTTTGCCCACCGGCAACTAAACCACCACTGGCAACCCAGTTAAAGTAGTTGGTATCCAGTGCCCAGAGATGGAGAGTGCACGGTTTTGGGGGTGAGTCAGGAGGGGGTGCGATAAGATATAAGAAGAACATCCGGGCAAGTTTGACCCGACTGGAGTCGTAGTTTGGGGCAAAGGAGTCGTTGGAGATAAGGAGGTCGATATAAAAGGTGTCACCAAGTTCAATTCGATGGAAAGCCATGTAGTAGCCGCGGCAGTTCTGACTTCTGGTCCAGACCATTGAGTCGTTGATTGATACAGTGTCTCCGGGATGGGGAAATTGGATATTAAACCCGGTCGGGACCACAGTCTTGCCGAAGACGGTGTCAAAATCGGGATGGGTAACGATGATGTGAAATGTGTCGCCTTCGTTCACCGGTACCGATTCGGAGGTCTGGTACAGGCCTTCGGTAATATAGGAGGGTTGCCATTGCTGGTTCCGGGACCAAACACGGATTGCGGCATCAGGGAATACCGGGTTGTAAGGTTCATCCACTTTATAGGAACGATTGACATTTGCCCGGATGGGCGCGCTGCCGGTATGAAGGAGACAATGGAGAACCAGCTGGGGGGCAAACTTTTCACCGGGCGGGGTTTCGCAACCAAGCAGGAGGAGAAGGGTTATAAAAAGAATAGTGCCGTAGCGCATATCAGAATTTCGCCCTGAATCCGAGTGTGGGCAGAATTGGTAACATATTAACCTGATGGCGTTCGAGCAGTCCGGAAGGAGAGACATCCCAGTAATAGAGGAGGACATTCTTGGCATTGTAGAGGTTGATGACATCAAGGAAGAAACTGAGTTCAAGTTTACCCAGCCGTTTCGGTACGGTTGTTTCCAAACCGAGGTCAAGACGGTGGTATATTGGATAGCGGAAGGCGTCGCGGGAGCCGCTGATGAACTCCCAGCGATGTTCGGTACCGCCACCAGGTTTTTCAATCTGTTTTGGGTAGTAGCCGACAATGCCGGCGTAGGGTAAACCGCTACCCAGAGTCCAGCGCAGGGTCAGGTCAAGATATGGGATAATCTGGGTGGTGGCAACAAGATTAAGGTTGTGGTGCCGGTCGTAATGGGGAAAGTAGGTTTCGCCTTGAATTGAACGTCGGGCCCACATAAATGAGTAAGCAAGCCAGCCGCTAATTTTACCGGCAGTTTTACGCAGGAGAAGTTCGGCACCGCAGGAGTAGCCATCGGCGGATAGGAGTGATTCCGGTGGGGTGAAGAAGTCACCGTAGCGGGTTTCAAGGAGGTTGTCGTAGTCTTTGTAATAGGTTTCGAGCTGGAGGATGATTTGTGGATTTAACCAGTGCTCAATGCCGGCGATGTAGTGATAGGCAGTGGGAGTTTTCCGGTTTTCCGGAACCGGGACCCACACATCGTAGATGGATAGGATAGGTTCGGTTGAGTTCAGGGTAACAAGAGGCTGGGTAAATCTGCCTATGGAGAGGTTGAGGGCGGTGTTCTTTTCAGGTCGGAATTTTATGCCGAGGCGGGGTTCAGGCTCAAAGCGGTTACCATTGGAGTAGTAGGAGATGCGCAAGCCCGGTTTGATAAAAAGTTTTTCGGGCAGAATTTCCCATTTGTCTTCAAGGTACACGGCGAGGGGAAATAGGGTGTCGGGGAAGTTTAAGTTGAAGGTGTCAAACTTGATGTTCATTCCCATCCGGTTTGCCTGCGCCTCAAGTCCCATGCTGAGCGTGTGCTGGTCTGCGGGATAAGCGGTAAAATCGGCCTTTAGGGTCCAGCTGGTGAGGTCGGTTTTCATCGTGATATCGCTGGTACTGACAAAGTCAACATCAAACCGGGAGAAGAAGTTGCTCCAGGCAAACATCATTTCACCGTAGAAAATTGGGGTGAAGATTGCGTTCCATTTCAGGGAGATACCACGATTGCCCCAGGGCAGTCTTGCCTTGAAGGTGTTGGGGTTGTATGGGTCCCAGAAAGAGAGGACATCTTCGGCTGCCAGTCCGGCAAGGCTAAAACGGGAATTTTCACCCGGAATATAGTTTACTTTGCCCATCAGGTCGTAGAAGTAGTAACCCAAGCCCTCAACATCGAACGCCTTCAAGATTAAGTCAGGTAGATAGGTACGACGACCGGCGATGAGAAACGAGCCATAAGGTAGTGGTCCTTCGGCAATCCCTTTGGCCGCGATGACGGAAACTGAGCCAGAGCCGGTGTAGGTTTTGGAGTTGCCCTCGCGGGTGGTGACATCAAGGACCGAGGAAAGTCTGCCACCGTACTTTGCACCAAACCCGCCGGCAAACAGGGTGACATCAGAAACCGCTTCGGGTACAAAAGGGGAAAAGATGCCAAACAGGTGGGATGGGTTGTACACGGTGATGCCATCAAGAAGAATGAGGTTCTGGTCGGGTGAACCACCGCGGATGTAAAGTTTGTTTGAGAAGTCGGAAACGGTGATGACTCCGGGCAGGAGCTGGACGGTGCGGAATAAATCTACTTCACCACCGAGACGGGGTGTGATGACCAGTTGCCGGGTGTCAAGCCGGGTGGCGGATATCTCAACTTCGCGCTCAAAGCGTGCCCGTTCCGCGGTAACTTTGACCTCGCCTACCGGTACCGGCTCGGGTTTGAGTTCAAGGTTCAGGGTTAAAACTTTCCCGCTGGATATCGTGACCTTCATTTTAAGGTTTTCGTAGCCGATAAACGATACTTCCAACTGATACTCACCCGCGGGTACATCACCAAGGTAAAAATAGCCCTTAGCGTTGGTGACGGTGCCGATGCCGGTGTTCTTCAATTCGACATTGGCATAGCCGAGTGGCTCACCGCTGGATTTGTCCCGGACAAAGCCGTTGATAGCACCGGTAATACCGGAAGATAGCGCAAAGGCTATTCCAAGCCCCAAGGACAGTAGTTTTAGTGAGAAATGCACCCTGACGGCTACTTGATTAATGCCGCGCGCAGTTCTTTGCCAAAGCGCTGGGCTTCGGTGGCAAAGTAACGGTTTTTCTTCAGTTGCTGGGGACGGGAGCAGTTAATGGCGACAAATTGTCCGAGGTAATTCACCTTACCAAACTCGGCTAATCGCCGGAACATTTCAACGGCAAGGTCGGCACCGTCGAAATGGTCACCTCCAGCAGTCAAAACCACCGCCCATTTAGTTCCTTTCAGGAGGTTTTCGCCGTTCAGTAGGGCAAAACAGCGGTCAACAACCGCCTTGAGCTGGCTGGTAATACCCCAGCAGAAAATCGGACTGGTCCAGATGATTAAGTCGCTGTCAATCATCAGGTCGTAAATTTCAAGCATATCATCTTCTTGCTGGCAGCCGGCTTTGTCTTTGTAGTCGAGGCAGCCTTCACACTCCTGACAGCCGTTGATGTTCAAGTCACACACCCGGAGACGATTAACCTCGACCCCCTTTTTACCCAGTCCTTTAAGTACCCAGTCGGTGACAATTTCAGTATTGCCCCGCCGCGGGCTACCTTCAAGAACTAAAATTTTTTTCTTTGCGGTCATAACAATTTCCTCCATAGATATTTAGTTTCATATTATCTTACGCCGAGTTCTTGCTGTCAAGGAATACGACCCCTGGTTGCGCCGCTACTTCGGTGCGGTGTTCCAGAAGGCAATTTCCTCAATGGGTTTGCGCTTGGGCGTACGGAGTTTTAACTCTTCAGCCGGATAGCCTACCGCAATTAAAGCAACCGCTCGATATCCCGGACCGAGTTTAAGATGCTTTAAAAGTGCCCGGGTGTCAAACCAGCCAATCCAGCAGGTTCCTAACCCCTGCTCGGCTGCGGCAAGGACGAAATGTTCACCGGCGATTCCGGCATCGATGAATTGAAACGGTGTACCAGCAGTGCCGCCGCCCAGACGGTTGATGACAAAACTTTCTTTTAATAGCAGTGCGACGAGCACTGGTGCCCGGGCAAAATGCTTTGATACGGCGAAGACCCCTTTAAAAACGGCTTGAGCCAGTTCCTGCTTCTTTGCGGCGTCGTCAAACACCAAAAACCGCCAGGGCTGGCCATTGTCGGCTGAGGGCGCAATGCGCGCAGCTTCAAGGCAGAGCGCTAATTTCTCTCTTTCGACCGGCCGCTCGCTGAACTTACGCACTGAGCGGCGCATAAGGCACAGGTTTAAGAACGGGCTTTCCATAGCAAAAATGTTAAATAAGCCTGTTGCCGAAGTCAATGAGAGCGCAGAGTTAACAGGTAGAGAAGGGGTCCGGCTTAAGCGTCGCTGGACTATTCGGCAATGTTGCTAATTCTTGTCTTTTGTTCTATCAAGGATATACTGATGAGTTGTGAAACGGCTTGTTCTGATTGATGGACATTCGGTGTTATACCGCAGTTTTTTTGCTTTTATCCGGAATCCGTTGCGAAATTCTCGGGGCGAGAACACTTCGGCGCCATTTGGATTTGCCAATACCATTCGCAAGGTAATTAAGGAGTTGAAACCGGACTTATGTGCGGTGGTTTTTGATGCTCCGGGTAAAACATTCCGGGAAGAACTCTTTACTGAGTACAAGGCACAGCGACCCAAGGTTCCAGATGAACTGAAAGCGTCAATTCCGGTGGTTAAGGAGATGGTTCAAGCCTGGGGCGTTAAGGTTTTTGAGGTGCCGGGGGTGGAGGCGGATGATGTCATCGGTACCATCGCTGAGCAGGGTAAAGAGCAGGAGATTGAGGTAGTGGTGGTGAGCTCTGATAAAGATTTGCTTCAACTGGTGGACGAAAGGGTAAAGGTCTATGACCCGTGGAAGGAGCAGTTTTTGACCCCAGCGGAGGTAAAGGAGAAGCTGGGTGTGAGTCCGGAGCAAGTACCGGAATTTTTAGCCCTTGCCGGCGATACAGTTGATAATATTCCCGGAGTTCCCGGAGTCGGGCCGAAACGGGCACTTGATATTCTGTTAAAGTACGGCGGACTGGACGAAGCGCTGCAGCGTGATGAGCGGTTAAAGAGTTATCAGGATGTGGTAAAGACAAGTAAGCAACTAGCGGTTATCAGGTGCGATGCGCCTGTAGAGTTCAACTGGGAAGATTTGAAGTTGAAAGAAATGGACCGGGAAAAGCTGGTAGAGATTTATCGCCGGCTTGAGTTCAATTCTCTTTTACAGGAACTCACGGGTAATGAAGTTTCCGGAAATGGGGAGTTTGAGGGTTTAAAGGTGGTGGAGTTTGGAACTGAACCGCTGGCCCAGATTTTAACGAATCGGGTTTGTGGACTGTTTTTTGAGCGCGATAAAGGGGTTTGGGTTTACGGCCCGGATAGAACGGCGCTGTGTGTGCCGATTCAGGAGCCAGAAGCTTTGGTGCGGCTGGGTTCGGCAAGAGATGTGGTCTTTGCCGGGTTTGAATTGAAGGGGATGGTAAAAGAGATTATGAAGATGGGAATTGAAGAGCTGGGCGCGTTCTTTGATGTTGGAGTGGGCGCGTGGCTCTTGGACCCGAATCGGAAACGGTTTGAGGTGAGTGATGTGAGTGCCCAGATTTTAGGGCAGCCGATACGTGCCGATAGTGGAGCAGAAAAGGCGGCGCTTGCCTATAAGATTTATCAGGCACTGTTACCGCAGATTCAGGCGATGGGGTTGGAGCCGGTTGCCCGCGAACTGGAGATGCCTCTTATTTTTGTGCTCGCCCGGATGGAGCGGCGGGGGGTTAAGATTGATATAAACTTCCTTGCCCGACTGGAACAGGAGCTGGTTGAAGAACAGAAAATGGTCGAAAGAAGGATACACGATTTAGCCGGGGTCGTATTTAATGTTGGTTCACCAAAGCAGTTAGGTCAGGTGCTCTTTGAGCGGTTGAAACTGCCGCGGGGCAGACGAACCAAGACCGGCTACTCTACCGGTTCTGATGTGTTAACAGAACTGGTTGAGGCGCACCCAATTGTTAAGGAGGTTTTACGCTATCGGGAACTGGATAAATTAATTTCTACCTATCTTAATCCTCTGCGGGGACTGGCAGAGAAAAAGACGCAGCGGGTTTACACCAATTTTAACCAGACCGGAACAAGTACCGGACGGTTGTCCAGTTCTGAGCCCAATTTGCAAAACATCCCGATTCGGGGCGAGCTGGGGCGGAAAGTGCGGCGGGCGTTTGTTGCAGATGAAGGGATGGTGTTAATCTCAGCCGATTATTCTCAGATTGAATTGCGCATCCTCGCCCATTTTACCGAAGACGAGCGATTGATTGAACTGTTTGAACAGGATGAAGACATTCATGTGGCAACGGCAGCGGCGATATTGAACATTCCGATTGAGGCGGTAACTGAAGAGCATCGCCGGATTGCCAAGATGGTAAACTACGGAATTATTTACGGTATGGGGGATTGGGGACTTTCGTCAAGGATGGACATTCCAGTGGAGCAGGCGCGGGCGTTCATTGAAGAGTATTACCGTAAGTTCCCCGGGGTGGCAAAGTGGCGTGAGCGGGCGTTTGATGAAGCGCAGCGCCAGGGTTTTGTGCGCACAATCGCCGGACGTATAAGGCCGGTACCAGGGGTTATGAGTCCGGACCGTCAAACTGCTGAGGCGGCGCAACGGGCGGCACTGAATGCGCCGATGCAGGGGTCAGCAGCCGATATTATGAAGAAAGCGATGATTGCCATTGACCGGCGGATGCGGGAAATGGGTTTTGAAGGAGGAATTATTCTACAGATTCACGACGAACTGGTTGTCGAGGTGGAGGAGGCGCGGCTCGATGAAGCCAGGGAAATTGTGAAGATGGAGATGGAGGGTGCGTGGCGGTTACGTGTGCCTCTGGTCGTGGAGATTGGGGTCGGGAGAAATTGGGGTGAGGCGCATTAAGTGAAACCGCATAAAGTTCTTTCTGTGTTCGGGACCAGACCGGAAGCGATTAAGATGGCGCCGGTGATACAGGAGTTGAAGCGGTTCAAAAGTTTGTTCAAAACATTGGTGGTGGTTACGGCACAACACCGGGAAATGCTTGACCGGGTTTTGAAAGTTTTTGGTATCAAACCTGATTACGACCTTGGTGTTATGCGGGAAAACCAGAGTTTAACCGATGTGACGGTGCGAGTGTTGAGGCGACTGGAACCCGTTTTGAAAAAGGAAAAACCTGCGGTGGTATTGGTTCAGGGAGACGCAACAAGCGCATTTGCCGCGGCGCTTGCTGCATATTACCAGAAGATACCAATTGGGCACATTGAAGCAGGGTTGCGTACTAACGACAAGTATGCTCCCTTTCCGGAAGAGGCAAATCGGCGGTTTATTACAACTATTGCCGATTATCATTTTGCCCCTACTGAGTGGGCGCGGCAAAATCTCTTGCAGGAAGGGGTTGACCCGCACCGGGTTTATGTAACGGGCAATACGGTAATTGATGCTCTGTACTGGATTCGGAAGAAGCAAAAACGCCGAAGCCAGCAACAAAGTAGCCGGCGGGTTTTGCTGCTGACACTGCATCGCCGGGAGAGTTTTGGGAAGCCACTGATGGCGATTTGTCGAGCGATTTTGTTATTGGTGGAACGTAATCCCGATATCGAGGTGGTCTATCCGGTTCATCCTAACCCCAATGTCCAGCTGCCGGTTAAGACGATTTTAGGAAAAAGGGAGCGCATTCGACTGGTGGCACCGATGGACTATCCGGATTTGGTACGTGTTATGGAGCAGGCTTATCTTGTAATGACCGACTCGGGTGGCATCACTGAGGAGGCTCCTGCCCTTGGTAAGCCGGTGCTGATTTTAAGAGACAAGACCGAAAGGCCTGAGGCGGTCAGAGCTGGGGTTGCGAGACTGGTAGGAACTGACCCGAAGAGAGTCGTGGCGGAAACTGAGAGGTTGTTGCGTTCGCGCGTTGCTTATCGGCGAATGCAGGGAAAGGGCAGTCCTTATGGAGATGGCAGGGCAGCCCAACGAATTCGAAAGTTGCTTTTAAAGGCGTTGGTGTCACGCGGAGATTGCGGCGCACCTGGCTCGCAATGACAGGGCAGGTTGGGCACAGGTTGACAAGTAGAGTGCTTTTTTTACACTTCAGTTGTGAACAAACTGGTTAACTATCTGAGCGTCATTATTAAGTGGCGCAAACTCATCGTTCTTAACACCATCATAATAACGGTGCTGGTGATGGCGCTCTCATTTGTAATTCCCCGACGATTCACCGCTACGGCTCAGCTGTTACCACCAAGTGACGAAGGGGATATATTTGGGCTTACAAGTATTCTGGGTGGGGGATTAAGTAGCAGTTTGAGCAAACTGCGGGTCGGCGGGTTGGGAGGTGCGCCCACTGCTTCGGAACTGATGGCGGGAATTCTTGTGAGCCGGTCAATTATGGACCGGGTGGCAGAGCAATGCAGCATCGCCTATTACTACCGAATCAAACCGACCAAGACTGAAGAGGTTCGTAAGCAGCTGAAGGGGATGACCAAAATCGGCGTTGGTGATGAGGGGATTGTTCGGATTACCGTTGAAGCCAAAACGCCCCACTTAGCGGCGAAAATTGCCAATGCCTATATTGCAGAACTGGACAGTTTTCTGCGGACTTCAAACATCAGTCGGGGCAGAAACATGAGGGTGTTTCTGGAGCGCCGGTTAGCCGAAGCAGAAAGTACACTTGCGGTCGTGCAGGAGTCTTTGAAGGTATATCAGGCGCGTCATAAGATAGTGGCGGTGGATGATGAGACCCGGGCAGCAATCGACGCCTATGCCCGACTCAAATCCCAGGCATATCTTAAAGAGGCGGAACTGGAAGCGGTGCGCGGTGTTGCCAGCGATGACAACCCCTACTTTCTTTCTCTCCAACGAGAGACAAAAGCCTTTGAGGACCAGTTACGCCGTCTGGAACAGGGGAATGGGAAAGGTGGTTTCGGGGTTGGGTTTGCCGTTGCCTTTGCCCATCTACCTGAGGTGAGTGCCGAATTTGCCCGGCGCTACCTCAATTATAGGATTCAGGAAGAAACCTATCTGATGCTCTCGCAACAACTGGAATACGCCAAGATTCTTGAGGCACGGGATGCGCCGACCCTGACGGTACTCGACTATGCGGTCCCACCTCAGCGTCACAGTTCTCCCAAGCGCAGCGTCCTGACAATCGCTGCGTTCGTTTTCAGTCTTTTGGCGGGCATGATGCTGGCGTTTACAATTGAATATTTTGAATACCTGCACCGGGAAAAGCCCGATGAGTACCAGAAATGGTGGATTTTAGGCCAAGAGTTAAGGCAGATGGTGGGTCACCTCACGGGCGTGTTTCGGTCCCGCAGAAAATAGTAAAGTGGGTTTACCGGCCGAGAATGAGATTGATCATCCGGTCAGTGCCAGCCGGCGCATAATCCAGAACACATTATTTCTTGCCATCGCTGATGTCGTGAACAAAGCGATGATGTTTGTTTTTTATCTCGTTGCCGCACGCCATTTAAGTGTCGAACAGTTTGGTGTATTATCTTTTGCCACCACCTTTGTGACGATGTGGTCGGTCTTTTCAGACCTCGGGCTTGGTGTGGTAAGTGCCCGTGAACTTGCCCGAGACCGGATTGAAGGTCGACGACAGGTTAATATTGCTTTGACAATTAAACTCGTTGCCACTTTACTGGTCATCGGATTGATTGTCGCGGTGGTTAATCTGATGAACCTGGACAACGAGAAAATCCGGGTTGTCTATATCGCGACAATTTTTGTTCTTCAGACCGCTTTTACTACCTATTTTGCCAGTGTGTTTCAAGGGGTGGAAAAGATGCATTTCACCACTTTGAGTCGAATTTTGCAAGGGGTGGTTCTGGTCGCCGGGGTTTTTGTGCTGCGCACCGGTCCGGCACGGGTTGAGAGCTATACCTGGCTTTATGTTCTTGCCGGTCTGGTTTCGGTGTTGTTTGCTGCGGGCGCGGCTTATGTGCTAATTCGCCCCGCTTTCGATTTTCATATCAAGCGCTGGTGGAGGGTGCTGAAAGAAGCATTACCTATCGGGTTGGCAATAATTTTGGTTTCTTTTTACTACTGGAACGGAACCACATTTCTCACCAAATTTAGTGGGGACCAGGCGGTGGGCGCTTACAGCGCGGCATTTCGGGTTGTCTGGGGTACACTGTTCATTACCCTTTCTTTTTCAGCAAGTATCTACCCATTTTTTTCCCGATTGTATGTAGCGGACCCCACGCGGCTAAGTGAAGTTTTAAAACAGGCATTGCGGTATATTACGGTTCTTACGCTGCCGGTTGGAGGATTCGGAACGCTTCTGGCGAAACCGATTGTCTTCTTACTGTACGGAACAAAATACAATGCGGCGGTTACACCATTTATGATTCTGGTCTGGTGGAGTGTTGCCGCCAGTTTTAGTTCAATACTTTCTAATTACTTCATTGCCATTAATCGTGCTTCGGAAATGACCATACAGTCAGGTTTATCACTCGGGGTTAATTTACTGGGGAATATTCTTTTGATTCCTCGATACGGTGCGATAGGTGCCGCGGTTTCGATTACCGCCGCAGAGTTTGCCGGAGTACTGTATTTATGGTTGAGGCATTTAGGGACACCATACCGGGTTACTGTAGGCAGCTTTCTGTCGATACTTATTAGGGCAATTGCGACATTGGTGCTGGCGGTAGTAGTTGCATGGTTGTTAGGGCGGTACAACATCTGGGCCGCGGTTTTAGTTGGAGTGGTGCTTTATGCCTTTTTGCTGATGCTCACCGGTGTCTTTTCGAAAAACGATATTAAGTTTATCGAGAAATTGATAGGGAAAAGGGTTAGGCAGGAGAATTAATTGATGGAACAGAGCCAATCCCTCGAACGTCAAAAGTTGAATTCATTTCCAATTAAGTGGTTTTTAGTTGGTGAAGGTTTACTGTGCGGTAGTTTTATAGTATTGAGCATTCTGGGGATGGAAAAGCTTGCTGTCGTACTGGTGCTGGCGCCGATGCAACTGTTTATCTGGGCGTTATTAGTTGGTAACACTTTGCGAATTTTATATTACTTTGCGGCACTGGTGCCGGTTGTCGGTGCCGCGTTTTTGCCGCCATCATATCAGCGGTTCGCTTTTTATCCAATAGTATTGCTTCTCTTGGGTTTGTGTTATACCACCCCCTGGGCAAAAGGAAGGGTTAGTTTCAGGTCCCTTTCCCAACTTGAGCGAATACCGATTGTGACATTAGCCGCAGTAATTATCTTTTCGTTTGTCAATGCTTACAATAGAGGATGGCAGGGTCCGACGCTTTTACCGACGACCGTATTAATGCTTGAGTTGCTGGCGATTGGATATCTGGGGGCGAAAATGGAATTAGATGAAAAAGAGATTGCCAAGGTATTGCGGATAATAATTTTTTCCACCGTTATTTGCACCGTGGGGATATTCGGACTGGCATGGCGCGGGGGGGTCGGTAGTGACTTTGGGTCAAAATCGGTATTGACGCCTTTTGGCTGGCTTAACCTCAACGCCTGGGGTTGCATCGCGGCGGTTGCCGGGATTATGGCTTTAGTGTTTGTACTGCAGGGAAAGTCGGTTTTGGATAGAATTACGCTCGGGGTGGTAATTTTTATCTTAATGGCGATGCTGGTTCTGACAAAGTCCCGGGGTGCCTGGTTGGGCTTTGGCTTGGCGCTATTGTACGTTTTAATTGTCTCCCGGTCGTTTAAACTGATTCTCGTTTTGGCAGCAGTTTTATTTGTTTTGAGTTTCTGGGATTTAGCCCGGCGATTGGTTTTTACCCGGGTTAGCGAGACGACACTGTTTGACCCATCGTTGGCGGGTCGGTTTATATTGTGGCATTATGCGTGGAAGATTGGGAAAATCAACTGGTTACTTGGGGTGGGGATGGAAAACTTTCGATTCGTAAAGCACCTGTACCGTTTTCCGAGTTCAACCGCGATGGGTTTACCTTTTAATGCCCATAATATCTACTTAGAATTTTTTGCCGACCTTGGGTTTTTTGGAGCACTGGCATTTCTCGCAATGCTGGTTGGGGCAGTAGTGCGCTCGTATACCACTAAATTTGATGAGTCCTTACCGCACGATGCAAGGACCGTAGGAATCGCCTTGAGCGCTGGTATTATCACATTTATGGTTCACGGCTTGGTGGACGCATTTACTTACAACCCCGGAGCGTTATCTCTGTTGATAATTCTAATTGGGCTTTCATCTTCTTTTTGGGCGTTAAAGAAGAGGTATCGGACGCTCAGGATTGCTGGGCAAACTGCAAGATAAGCCGGGCAGTTTTCTCCCAGGTAAATTGGCGGGCGCGCTCTTTTCCGATTGTGCTCAATCTGGTTCTAAGTGCCGCGTTATCCAGGAGGGATTGAATTTTGGCGGCGATATCTTTTACCGAAAGCGGATTAAAATATACCGCAGCGCCATTTGCCACTTCCGGCAAACTGGAGGTGTTGCTACAGGCAATTGGTGCACCGTGCAACATCGCTTCGAGTACGGGTAGCCCGAACCCCTCGTAAAGTGAAGCGGTGATAAATAGGGTACAGTGTTGGTAAAGACTGGAAAGTCTATTTTCATCCAGTGCACTGAAAACAAATGCCCGGGACTGTAAGTTGTACCGTTTGAGCTGCGCATGAGCAAAATCAAGCTGATGTTTGGTGTCACCGCCCACAAGGACAAGTTTTAGTTCTGGATAAGTTCTGAGTTGCGCAAAAGCGGCAATTAAACGGCGCGTATTCTTGTACGGGGCATGGCTGCCCACATAGAGAACATAGGGAACAAACTGTTTACCGAAATCGTAGTCGGTTGTGGTGGGAGTGACACCCGGTCCGTTATGGGCAACAAATATGCGATGCGGCGGCAAGATTTTCATCTCTGTCAGGTCTTTTTTGGTGGCTTCTGATACGGTAACTATCTTCCAGGCAAAACGAAGGCTCTGAAAACCAAGCCAGAAGGACAGTTTTTCTTTCTGGGGTAGAAATTGACGCATTTTGAAAGGGATCAGGTCGTGGACCACACCAATGGTCGGCAGTCTCGGGAAAACTGGAACTACCGGTGTAGGACAAAATAAGATGTCGTACTCTTTTGTGCAGTAGTGGTTAAGTTTGGTTAGTGTCCATCTTGTGCGGCTGAGGTTGGTGCGGACTAATTCGGGGAGTTTAATAGTTTTTCCATAAGCGGAAAATATTTCCGGGTCGGGCGTCAGGATTGTCAGCTCACACAGCCGAGCGAGTTCTGGAATTATGCGCTGGATGTATGATGAGATGCCGACTTTCAATTTTGTGTTGAAGGCGGCGTTGAATAACATCTTCATAAGGTTAAATCTTCCCGAATAGACGGTTCCAGAGGACTGTTTCAACCTTATCGATGTTTTTTCGGGCATCGTAATATTCTACGGCATAGGAACGGCAGTTTTGAGAAAGGTGGTTGTGCAGTTGCTGGTCGGATAACACCCTGACGATGGCATCAGCCAATGCCTCCGGGTTTTGTTCCGGTACAAGGATTGCGGTCACGCCATCAATCACAAACTCAGGAATAGAGCCGCTAAAAGTTGATATTACCGGCGTGCCACAAGCGATACTCTGGATGTTCACCATTCCTACCTGTTCCGCCCAGCGCTGGGTGGCGATTGAAGGTGTGACAGTGACCCGCGCGGCGCGGAAGTAAGGCGGCAAATTCTGGTTTAAGATTGTTCCCAAAAGGTGGATTGAATTCGCTAAGCCCATTGAATTTGCGAGCTGGTTTATTTTATCTTTTAGAGGTCCTTCACCGATGATAAAAAGTTGGGCATCGGGGATTTGTTTTTTAACTTTGTTATAAGCCTCAAGCAGAACAAGGATTCCCTTTTGCTCAATTAAGCGTCCGACAAAGAGTATGCCGTTGGGTCCCATATTAGGTTCATTGCCCTGAATCTGGTTCGTGAAAAGTTCAGTGTTAACCCCCCAGGTGGCATAAAGTAAGTTGCTAATTTTCTCTCGGTGACAGTTTAAAGAAGCCATATTTTTTCTTGCCCCTTCATTAACGGCAAATATCACCAGTGCCCGCCCGGCATATATTCGGGCAAGCCATTTTATAAAGGGAATTAAAAGGGGACTCAGGGGAATACCGAACCGATAGATGCGTGAAAACTTTGTTTCGGGTGGGATGTTTTCGAATGTGGGGAAGTAGTAAGGAACACCCAGAATTGAACTCCCGATGAGCGTTGCGACGATTAAAGAGAACTGCGTGGGAATGTCATAGGGCTCGCCGCCCTGAATAAGCGCCGGCTTCAGCCGAGCCAGTTTTAAAATCAGGTCGATTAAATTTCGGAAGCGGATGGTTCGGCTTCCCAACTCATTCTGGGAAATGTCACTGGCACAACGATGATAAAGATGCCACACTTCGAACTTTTTAAAATGTTGCAACTGGTTGTGAAAATCGGCGCGGAGCACAGTGGTCAATATCGCCAGTTTTGGCTTAGTGCTGGGGGGTGAAGTCATCGGTTGGCAAGAATAATAACCGGACTATTAGGAATGTCAATTGGCATTTTGTGTTTGACGCAGCGGGTATTTGTTTTATACTTCTGCGACATTAATGCGTATTGGAGTTGATGGATTTCCTTATATATTCAAGGGTGCGGGTATCGCCCGCTACTTAACCGCGATGTTAGATGAAATGGTCGTTCTGGCTCCAGAAGACGAGTTTCTCATCTATGCGCCGATGCCGGTCGCAGTTCCGCTCCGACCCGCGGGCAACTGGCGCTTGCGGGTGGTTGAGAGTCGTCTCTCGGCAAGACCTACGCTCTGGACCCAGATAATTTTACCTAAGGCACTGGCGGCAGATGGTACCGATGTTTTCTGGGCACAACCAACTTATTTACCACTGAAGTTGCAGTCAAATTGTCTGCGGATATTAACCGTGCACGACCTGGTTCCTTATGTTGCGCCCTGGAGTATGGAACTTCGATGCCTGTTGCAGATGCGTCTGCGACTCGGGCGAATTGCGCGGGCAGCAGAACTGGTTGTTTGCGTTTCTGATGCTACGGCGGAACTGGCGCAGCGTTACCTGAAACTGAATCCGGAAAAAATAAAGGTGATAAAGGAGGCCGCAGCACCGGTTTTCCAGCCGGTTGAAATTTCGGAAGCAAAGCGCGCGGTAGCAGAGCGGTTTGGTATCGTGGGCGATTACATAATTTTTGTTTCCACCATCGAGCCCAGAAAGGACCATCTGCTACTATTAAAGGCGCTGGAGATGGTACCGGACGCGCCTTTGCTTGTGCTGGTTGGGGGTATTGGTTGGCGCTGCGGCAAAATTTTAAGAGAAATCAAGCGGTTTGAGGCAAAAGGCAGAGTGCGCTATTTGGGAAGGGTGGAAGATGAACAGTTGCGGGCGCTTTACAGTGCGGCTCGGCTTTCGGTTTATCCTTCTCGCTATGAGGGTTTTGGTTTACCAGTGCTCGAGGCGATGGCGTGTGGTTGTCCGGTACTGGCAAGCGACTCATCCAGTTTGCCAGAAGTGGGGGGTAATGCAGCAGAGTATTTTCGAACCGGTGATGCCAATGACCTTGCCCGAAAACTGCAGGCTTTACTTTGCGATGACGACCGATTGAAAACAATGGCGGAGCAGGGATTGGTGCGTGCCCGGCAGTTCAGTTTTCAAAAATCGGCAACTGAGTTCTTAGAATTAATAAGAACATCTCTTATAGCGCCGCATTTTTCTGCCAAATAGTTAAATCCTTAACTTTTGTTTTACAGTTATTGTCTGAAAAAACTGGTACAGTTTTCTTGCGGTAATCTCCCAGGAAAACAGACTGGTCCGAGACAGCCCTTTGGCTTTTAACTGCGCGCGCAGGCTCTCGTTGGTAAGCGCTTGTCGTAGAGTTTGAGCGATATCTTCAACTGAATAAGGGTTAAAGTAAAGAGCGGCGTCACCCGCCACTTCGGGAAGGCTTGATGTGTTGCTGCATATCACCGGTGCCTGATTTGTCATCGCTTCTAACAAAGGTAAACCAAAACCTTCGTAAAGGGAAGGATAGACAAACAGTTGACAGTTGCGGTAAAGGGCTGACAATTGAGATGAGGTTAAGGTGTTGGGCAGGATGAGCACGCGGTCTTTTAATTGATAGGTGGCAATTGTTTCTCGGGTTCGGTTAACAAGCGCTGGCGTTCCCCAGCCGACGATGACCAGTTGCAGAGTGGGAAACTGTTCAGCAATTCGAGCAAATGCGGCGATAAGGCGGGATAGGTTTTTGTGGGGAGCGTGGCCGCCAACATAAAGTAAATAGTGAGCCGAAGGCCGGGGCAAATCATCAGGGATAACTTCTGCCTCGGGCGCTTCAGGACGCACACAGGGTGCTTCGTGGATTACTGTTAGGGTGCGAGACCTCAAAGCCGGAAATTTTTTAATTAAATCCTGCCGTGTGCTCTCGGAAACGGTAACGATGCCGTCCACCTTATGCAGGGATTGGACTCCCAGCCAGAGCAGCAGTTTTTTTCGATGATAAATCATTCCAGTTTTCTTTTCGGGTTCAAGGAAGAGTAATGGAATGAGGTCGTGAACTGTGGCAACAACGGGGATTTCGCTGCGTAACGGAGCGGCAGGGATTGGGCAAAAAACCAAATCGTAGGAGGCGGTACAAAGTTTGGGAAGTTGAAAGAGAGTCCAGAATAGTGCGTGGCGCGGTGTTCTTACCTTTTCTGGTATCTTAACTGTTTCGCCGTGATTGAAAAACAGTTCCGGGTCTGGTGTCAAAATTGTAAGTTCGCATAGTTTTGCAAGATGCGGGATAAGAGATTTGATAAATCCGCTGATTCCTGAATTTTCTCTTGTGTCAAAGGCGGCGTTGAAAAGAACTTTCACCGATTTCAGTATATTGATTGCTTTCAGGTGGTCAAGGAGGCACAGAAAGCAAGTTCCTTTACATTGACTGGGTTTATGTGCAGGTTATACTTCCATTTAATATGCAGAACCCCCCGGCTCGTTTCCGGATAGCGATTGACGCCCGGCGGATTGTACGCCGAATGTCCGGGATTGGCCATTATGTTTTTCAAATTGCGCGATGGATGGTGCAACTGGCACCAGATTTTGAGGTTAATTTGCTTGTAGACCGCAAAGCACCAGAAGATAAGGTTCCAGCGGGTTGTCGCGCGGTGGTCTTTGGAAGTTATCTTGGTGACGGTACGGTATGGGCTAAATTGTATTCGCCATTCTGGTTGAATTTCTATGTCCCTTCTTATGTAGCACAAGCAAACATTGACTTATTTCATGGCGCGAACTTTGTCTTACCGCTTCGGCTACCTTGTAAAACGGTGGCGACAGTACACGACATATCTTTTATCCATATTCCCCATGCCTACGGGCGTATTTACCGCCGTTATATGGTGATGCAGACGAAGCGGTCCTTACGCGCTGCCGATGCGGTGATAGCCGTCAGCGAAAAGACGCGAGACGACTTGATTAAAGTGTTTCGGGCAGAACCGAAACGGGTTACAGTGATTCCCAACGGTATTGGTGAGGAGTTCCGAAACGATTACGACCAGGACTATTTAAGCAAGGTCCGAGCACAATTGATGCTTCCGGAAAGGTATATTCTCCATGTTGGGGTCGTGGAGGTGAAGAAAAATATCGGAGTTTTGCTTCAGGCGGCGGCGCCGCTGATAAAAAGAGGGTTGGTTGATGGAGTGGTTCTTGCCGGTCGCGATGGGCTAGGGGCTGATAAAATCCGCGGGTTGGCAAACAAACTGGGGCTGGGAAATAGGGCGCATTTTTTGGGCTTTGTGCCTCAGGAGTTGCTTCCCGGGGTTTATAATCTGGCAAACGCGGTGGTTTTTCCTTCTCTTTATGAAGGGTTTGGTTTGCCGGTGCTTGAGGCGATGGCGTGCGGGACACCGGTTATTACCTCCAACATCTCATCATTGCCTGAGGTTGCGGGTGATGCGGCACTTTTGGTTTCACCAAACAATTCTGAAGAGCTAAAACAGGCGCTGGAGCGGGTGTTAACCGATGAGAGGTTGCGCGCCTCTTTGCGGGAGAAGGGGTTAACCCGGGTTCAGGAGTTTACCTGGGAAAAGACAGCGGCAAAACATATCGAGGTTTATCGTCGGGTTCTGGCAGGTGATAATGTTTGAGCCATTGGCAATAGTTCTTTTCTGGGTACCTTTAGGGTTTATCGTGTATCACTGGGTACTCTTTCCTGTGCTTCTCTGGATATATGGAAGGCTGTTTCCAAGGAAGTTTCACTTTGAGCAGCGAGATGAACCGTTACGGGTAAGTGTGGTGATGGCGGTTTATAACGAGGAGGCGATTATTGCCGAAAAGATGAAGAATATTCTCGCGATGGAATACCCGGCTGATTATCTCGAAATTCTAATTGGCTCGGACAACTCTACTGACCGCACCGACGAGATAATTCGTTCGTTCAATGACCCGCGGGTGCGCTTGATTCATTACGATGAACAGGCAGGCAAAACCGTGGTCCTGAATCGACTGTTAGAAATGGCTACGGGCGATGTGGTGCTCTGTACCGATGCCGACTCGTTGCTGACGCCGCAGTCACTTAAACTTATGGTTGAAAATTTCTATGACCCCAAAGTGGGGGTTGTTAATCCTAAATATCGGCGGGTAAACGAAGATGGCAGTCCAGCAGAAAGTTTCTACGACATCTGGGAGAGTAAGGTAAAGGAACTGGAAGGCAGAATCGGCGCGATGGTTGGTTGTTATGCCTATGCCAATATGGTGCGAAGGTCACTGGCGACACCAATACCGGACGATACTATACTTGATGATTTTATCTTAGGAATTAGACCATTCCGATACGGTTATGATGTGGTCTGTGAGCCCCGGGCGCTGGTAGTTACCCGGGCGGAGAGCGAAACGGTTGAATACCGGCGTAAATCAAGGATATCAGGCGGCAATATGCAGGCGCTATTACGCTGTTATGACCTGCTTTCCCCCAAGTACGGTAAAAAAGCCTGGGTTTACTTTTCCCATAAGGTGATAAGGATGATGGTGCCATTTCTGCTCCTTATGATGCTTATTGGTACGGGTTTACAGGTCAGACACCCGTTTTTTGCGGTACTGTTTGGGTTGCAACTGTTCGCCTATGCCACAATTCCGCTTTTGTTTGTCGTTCCAAGGCGGTGGCGTAAATTCCTGATAATTCAGTATTACCTTTATCTTAACATCGGTCTGGTTATTGGTTACTGGCGTTACTTTTTCCAGCGGGAGCGGTTCTGGAAAAAAACACCGCGCACCGCGCCACCACCTGAATTAAGTTGACAACAGGCAGAAGGTTTTCTAAAATCGGCTGAATTGAGAACATTATCTGTTAATATCGACCACATTGCGACGCTGCGCCAGGCGCGGCAGGAAATGTTTCCTGACCCGGTGCAGGCGGCAGCGCTGGTAGAATTAGGCGGTGCCGATGGTATTACGGTACATTTGCGCCAGGACCGGCGGCACATCAACGACCGGGATGTGAAACTTCTGCGCCAGACGATAAAGACTGAACTGACCGTTGAGATGGCGGCGAAACCAGACCTGGTTAAATTTGCCTGCACCGTCAAACCGGACCAGGTGACCCTGGTGCCAGAACTGATTACCGAGGTTACGACAACCCGTGGTCTGGATGTGGTAAGGGAAGCAAAGCGGTTACGTCGGGTGATAGCAACACTGAACCGTGCTGGTGTAAGGGTGAGTTTATTCATTGACCCGGAGCCCAGGCAGGTGGTTGCAGCGGCAAAAATTGGGGCGCAGGTTGTGGAGTTGAATACCGACCGTTACAGTAAAGAGCCCAGACGCCGGGAGTTTCGGCTCCAGGAGCTGGAGAGCGCGGCACAGACCGCAATCCAGCACGGTTTAGTCGTCCATGTTGGGCATGGCTTGGATTACCTGAATGTTGTACCAATTCTGAAACAGAGTTGGGCGCAGGGGTTTTCCATCGGTTTTGCGATTGTGAGCCGGGCGGTATTTGTTGGACTTATACAGGCGGTTAGAGATATGAAGCGTTTACTGGAGGTGTACTCTTGAGAGGCACGAGGATTAAACTTGCAATCTGGTTGCTGGTTTTTGTTATTGCCGGAGTGATACTCTGGCCCAGTTTTCAACTTTATGTGCTATTTCCCAGACAGGAAAAGGCGTTAAAAGAACGGTTGAGTCGGGCGACGACATTTGAGGATAGTCAGGCGGTGCGGATGGAAATCAACGAGTTCAATCAGCGAAAAGGGGCGCTTTATGAGAAGCGGATTGTCCATCTCGGGCTGGACTTGGTGGGTGGGATGCATGTGGTGCTGGATGTTGACCGGTCCCAACTTTCCGAAGAGGAAGCAAGACGGGCTCCAGACTTGGCGCTGGAGGTTATCCGGAACCGCATTGACCAGTTCGGGGTATTTGAACCGACGATTCAAAAGACCGACCGGGGAAGAATTCTGGTGCAACTGCCCGGGGTTGACCGGGAACGGGCGCTTAACATCATAAAGCAGCCGGCGCATCTCACTTTCAATCTGGTTGAGGAGAAGGCGAAGGTTTACGATGCGTTGAAGACGATTGATGAGCGCTTGCAGGCAAAAGGCGGAGTGCCAGCAACGGTTGATTCAACTGTGAGCCAGCCGCTGGATACGACAATGAAAGAGGAGGCGGTACCGGGAACGCTTTTAAGTTATCTGCGCAGTGAAGGCGACGAACTGGACCTTTTGATTTACGCCAAGGATACCGCAAACTTCCGGGCGGTTCTGGAACAGGGAAAAGAGTTCTGGCCTCAGGGTTATGAGTTTGCCTACGGACCGGTGGAAACGATGGACAATGACAAGGTGGTGCGGGTTTACCTTATCAAGAGTGAACCGGAACTGGTGGGCACGCGGTTGCGCCGGGCGGAACCGGCGATTTATCAGGGTGCCGAACTGGAACGGGCAAACACCTGGGTGGTCAACTTTGAACTTGACCGGGAGGGTGCGGCAAAGTTTGCAACGGTTACCGGCAGAAATGTGGGAAGAAGACTGGCGATTGTTCTGGATGGTGTTGTGCGCTCTGCGCCCCGCATTCAGGAGCGGATTCCCAATGGTCGGGGGCAGATTACGATGTACGACCGCCGGGGTGACAAGGCAAAGGACCTGTCGATTGTGCTGAACTCCGGTGCCCTGCCTGCACCGGTGGTTGTTGTGGAAGAGCGTTCAATTGGTGCTTCGCTCGGTGCCGATGCGATTCGGCGCGGCTTAATCGCCGCTGCAGTGGGCGCGCTGGTGGTGGTTTTGTTTATGCTTATTTACTACGGTGTTGGTGGTCTGTTAGCGGACTTTGCACTGGTAGCGAACATCTTTCTGCTCCTTGCGGTTCTTGCTGCCTTAAGGGCAACACTCACCCTGCCCGGGCTTGCGGGTATCGCGTTGACAATCGGGATGGCGGTTGATGCCAATGTGCTGGTGTTTGAACGCATCCGCGAGGAGTTGCGGGCAGGAAAAACGCCGATGGCAGCGGTTGATACCGGGTATGCCCGGGCGCTGGTGACAATCATTGACGCTAACGCCACGACGATTATCACTGCCCTGGCGCTCTACTTTATCGGCTCTGGTCCGGTCCGGGGTTTTGCAATCACCCTTGGTGTCGGGTTGGTAATCAACGTACTGACCGCGGTTTTCCTGACGAGGTTTATCTTTGACTGGTTCCTTGCCCAGTTTGAAGTCAAAACACTGAGGATATAAATATGAAACTATTTGGCGATACGAATATTCCATTTGTTCCGAAACGCCGGTTTTTCTTCCTGATTTCGGCGTGCCTGGTTGTCGTTAGTGTTCTATTGATTGTATTTAAGGGGTTCCACTACGGTGTGGACTTTACCGGTGGTGGGCTGGTGCAGGTACGTTTCTCCGCTCCAGTAAAGATTGATGCGGTTCGCGCGGCTCTGACCGCAATGGGTGAAGGCGGCGCTTCAATCCAGCAGACCGAAACCGGCGACTTTCTCATCCGGGTAAAGCCCAGTGCCAAGTCCGGTGACGAAAGCGGGTTTTCTTCGCGGCTGCGCCAGCAGTTTGCCGTTTCATTTCCCAATATACCGTTTGAGGTTTTACGGGATGAGGCGGTGGGTCCGCGTATCTCTAAAGAGTTGCAGAGTAAGGTATTGATTGCGGTTCTTATCGGGCTCATTGGCATTCTCATTTATGTCAGTTTCCGGTTTGACTTCCGGTTCGGCACGGGCGCGGCACTGGCGCTCATTCACGACACCTTAATCATCCTTGGTTTTTGCGCCCTTTTTAACCGGGAAATTACCACGACGCTGATTGCCGCCATCCTGACGTTGATTGGTTATTCGGTCAACGACTCAATCGTTGTTTCCGACCGAATCCGGGAAGCGGTCAAGAAAATCCGCAAAGAGTCGTTCCCGGATATTGTCAACCGGGCGGTGAACGATACGCTTTCCCGCACGGTTATCACCGCTCTGACCACCCTGTTTGTTACAATCGCGCTTCTAATTCTTGCCTCGGCAGAGATCAGAGACTTTGCCTTCGCTCTTACAGTGGGTATTGTTGTTGGTACCTACTCTTCAATTTTTGTGGTTGCGAATCTGGTGGTGGAGTGGGAGCAGAAGTTCCCGACCCGGCGCCGGCGGTAAAAAAGCCAGGGCACGGGGTCCGATTCCTTTTCCAGGCAGCGGTTGCCAGCGGGTTCTTTACCGGATACTTTCCGTTTGCCCCGGCGACAGTTACGAGTCTCTTTACATTACTTCCGGCTTATTTCCTTTCGCGTCAGCCTTTACTGGCGGCTGGGGTTATTGTTGTTATTTTCTTTCTGGGCGTCTTTCTGGCAGATGAACTGGAAAAGGTGTGGGGTAAAGACCCGGCAAGGGTTACCATTGACGAAATTGTCGGTACCTTTATCACCTTTTTCTTAAATCCGGTATCCTTTGCCGGGCTGGCGGTTGGTTTTGTTCTCTGGCGCGGGTTTGATATCCTGAAACTGCCCTTTATCAATCGGGTGCAGGATGTGCGGGGTGGCTGGGGTGTGATGCTGGACGATGTCCTTGCCGGCATCTGTGCCAATCTGATACTCAGGGCTTTAATTTTAATTATCCCGCAACTTGGGATATAACGATTCTTTAAAGCCGCTGATGATTGGAATGAACTTCAATGCCCTTCAATAGGAGTCAACTGCCGCGCCTGGGCTTAACCTGCTTAGGCTAATATTTATAACTACGCTATTTTGTTGGCTGCCAGATAACCTTTCCGTTTTTATCAATATACTTTGATTTACCTTCAGCTTCTACATACGCCAGTCCTTCCCGGAAATCGTCACAATAATCAAACTGAGGTTGAATGACAAACTTACCGCTCTTGTCAATATAACCCTGTTTGAAACCAATACCGACAACCGCCAGTCCTTCTGAGAAACTTTTAGCATTATCAAACTGCGGCTCGATGACCAGGTTTCCACTTTTATCAATGTAGCCGTATTTGCCGCCAATTGCTACTGGCGCCAATCCTTCAGAGAAATCTCCTACATCATTAAACCGCGGTTCGATGACAACCTTGCCGCTTTTATCGATATACCCGTACTTGTCGTTCACTTCTACTCCGGCTAACCCTTCGTGGAAACTGCCGGCAAAAACAAACTGCGGTTCGATGACAACGCTGCCGTCTTCATCGATAAAACCCCATTTGTCGTTAATTTCAACTCCTGCCAATCCTTCGGTGAAACCCCAGGTTAAATCATACTGCGGAGTAACAACAATATTTCCGCTTTTATCAATATAGCCCCACTTGTCGCGAATTTTTACCGGTGCCCGACCTTCGGAAAAAGTCCAGGCATCATCGAACTGCGGCTCAATAACAACTTTACCTTCTTTATCGATATACCCCTCCTTGCCGTCAATATCGACCGCGGCCAATCCTTCGGTGAAACGTTCGGCATCGTCAAACTGCGGTTTGATGACAATTTTTCCGGACCTGTCAATAAAACCCAATTTGCCGTCAATTTCCACTCCCGCAAGCCCTTCGAAGAAATACATGGCATGATCAAACTGAGGTTTGATAACAACTTTGCCGGTTTTATCGATAAACCCATATTTGCCCTTAACCCGAATACGGTACCTTCCGGATGGCTCGGTTTGAGTTTGTCCGAAAACCAGGGCGAAAATCGCAAGCAGGGTTATGAAAAGCACCAGCCTTTTCATAGTTTACCTCCGTTGTTTAAATCCTGCGAACCCAATGCGTAAATTGTATTAATGAAAATGAACTGGTCAAATTTTACTGATGATACTGATGGCTATTCCGATAAATTTTTCTGTTTGACCGATTTTGGTTTCGGTGCTATTCTTGGCTGTGGTAGGAATGTGTGGAGCGCTCGAATATTTGGCGGAATGATAACGAATAGAAACCCAGCCTGCAAAATCTCCTCGCGTGGTGTTCGATGGTGGTTTTACAATGAACAGAAAATACTTTTCCAGAATCCTTTACCTTTAATGGGTTGTGCAGGCTGATAATGAACAAAAAAGGCTTCCCAATTTCCTCCCCCTTTTATGGGGGAGGATTAAGGTGGGGGTGAAAAATAAGACTGGGTCCCGGAAGAAAAGAACAGATAAAAAGGCTTAGAGAAAATATGACCGAGGCAGAGAAGAGGTTATGGTTTCGGGTAAGGAACCGACAGCTTGGGGTAAAATTTCGAAGACAGCAGGCGATTGGAAATTACATTGTGGATTTTGTATGCTTTGAGAAAAAGTTAGTGATTGAACTTGATGGTGGTGAGCATTTTGAAAGTAGCAGGGATGAAGTAAGGGACCGGTCGTTGCAGAAGCAGGGGTATAAGGTATTAAGGTTCTGGAATAATGATGTGTTAAAGAATACGTTAAAGAATACAGAGGGTGTGATGCAGATAATAATGAAAGAAATAACACCCTCCCCTTATTCCCCTCCCATCAAAGGGAGGGGATTTGAACGCCGATAAGCAACAAGATAGTATTGTGCTATACTTTAAAGGGATGGAATTTAACGATTATGAATGGCAAGGTATTTTTCTAAATGTCCTTTACCTTTAATGAATGTCGCAATCACCAGAAATCAGACTTCAGAATTTCCTCCCCCTTTGATGGGGGAGGATTAAGGTGAAGGTGATGTTTGGCGATATCCTTTCAGGAGCAGGTAATGGTTCTTTTTCTTCGAGCCAGTGGAACAAATTAGGGTGTGTTTTAAGGAATTGCTTTTATTCACCAGTTATCCTTGACACGATATCCGACAATGTTATACTGCTCCAGCAGTGATGTGAGCCATGAGATGCAATGTAAACCCAGGAGGAACGATGTTAATACAATTAAAGTATATGTGGGTAATAGTGGCTTACTTTTTTCTTTCGTGCGTCCCATATGAGTATGTTCATCACACATCATTGCGCCAGTTGCGCCTTGGTATGACCACAGATGAAGTTGCCAAAGTTCTTGAAGGTAAATATGTCCGACGGGGAGCATATATGACTAACCAAGGTTACGCCGATGAGTTTTGGCAGGTTAGAGTCGCGGAAGATTATGCAAGCAGAAAACCCAAAGATAAGTCCGGAGACTACTCAGAAGGAACTTCAATATATTCCGAATCTAAGTGGTATTATTGGTTGGGGTTTCGTGACGGAAAATTAACTTGGTGGGGTCGCATCGGCGATTGGGGCACCAGCCAGAAAGAAGAAAAAATACAACTTAGAGTGTTATTCGAGGACAATGATAACCGGTAAGTTTTGCTTGTACAGTTGATTTTATCTTATACATTCTTCGTTGTGTCGTAACTATTAGAAAAAGGCTTCAAAATTTTCTCCCCCTTTATGGGGGAGGATTAAGGTGGGGGTGATAGGATGGTGGGTTTAAATATAAAGAAAGGATATTGAGCGATGGTTAGCAGAAGTTCAGAGGCAGTGATAGTAATTGTGGGCGATGAGGTGGTGGCGGGCAGGGTTGTGGATACAAATTCTGCGGTCATTGCCCGGGAACTGGCAAAGATTGGTATTGAAACAAAACAGGTGGTGCGGGTAAGAGATGATGAGGCGGCGATTAAAAGTGCGGTGGCGGGCGCACTGGTCAACGCCCGACTGATTTTTGTCTGCGGCGGGCTTGGTCCAACGCCGGATGACAAAACTTTGCAAGCGGTTGCGGAACTGATTGACCGGAAATTGACAGTTCATCAGGAGTGTTTAAAACGGATTGACCAATTTTTCGAGGGGAAAGGCGTAAAGACTCCTAAACTGGCGCAACGGCAGGCGCTCATTATTGAGGGGGCAACCGTTTTTGAAAATCCAGTTGGTATGGTGCCGGGAACAGTGGTTGAGCATCAGGGCGGTATTCTTATTCTTTTGCCCGGGGTGCCCGAGGAACTTAAAGCCATCCTTGAAGGCGGGGTTATTCCTTATCTGAAAGAGCGGTTTTCAGCGGAAAGATTGACCGTTGCCCTTATCCGAACATTTGGCTTGATTGAGTCAAAGATTGCACCCAGGGTGAACCGGCTGGTTTGCCGCTATCCGGGTGTCAGGGTTGGTTACTACCCTTCGGTTCAGGGGTTGGACCTTTTGATTTCGGGTATAGATAAAAAGGCGGTAGAGGCTTGCGCCGCCAAGTTAAAGGAACTTTTAGGTGAGCGGGTTTATGCCGATGAGGAAAAAAGTCTTGAGGCGGTGGTAGGTGAGATTTTGCGCAAGAGGCAACTGACATTAAGCACTGCTGAGTCCTGTACCGGCGGTCTGGTGGGCGACATTTTAACCAATGTGCCGGGCAGTTCGGATTACTATCTGGGCGGTGTTGTTGCCTATTCCAACCAGACAAAGATGGCGGTTCTGGGCGTGAAGGAGAAGACTTTGCAGAGTTATGGCGCGGTGAGTTCGCAAACGGTAAAGGAGATGGCAAAGGGTGTTTGCCGGGTTATTGGCAGCGACTGCGGGATTGCGATTTCCGGAATCGCTGGACCCGGTGGTGGCACAAAGGATAAGCCGGTTGGCTTGGTTTATATCGGTGTGGCGTTTAAGGGCAAGGTCAAGGTTGAAAGGCACATCTTCGCCGGGAACAGAAGGGTTATTAAAGAGCGTTCGGCGTATACCGCGCTTGACCTTTTGCGCCGGGTGCTAATGTAAAGGAGGCGAGCGGTGACCAACGATAAGCGGACAGCGGTTGAGGGCAAGAGCGAGGCGATTCGCTCGTTTGTTGCGGTGGATACGACACCAGAGGTTAAGGCGGAGGTTTCTCAGCTTTTGAGCCGTTTGAAGGAGAAAGCCCGCTTTTCGGTTAAATGGGTGAAGCCGGAGCAGATGCACATCACCCTCGCATTTTTGGGTGAGGTCAGTCCAGAGTTTATTGAGAGGGCAAAGGTGGAGTTAAGGGCGGTGGCAGGTAGATTCAAGCCTTTTGCGTGCCGGCTTGAAGGGCTGGGCGCTTTTCCATCCGCGGCGAGGGCGCGGGTTTTGTGGGTAGGGCTGAAAACCGGTGAGCAGGAGTTAAAGGAGCTGCAGAGAGAGGTTTCCCGTACTCTTGCCCGGATTGGCTATGTGCCAGAGAAAAGACCGTTCAGCCCGCATTTGACCCTGGGAAGGTTGCGCGCGCCGGTGGATGTAAATTTTATAAATGAAATGTCCTTTCAAAGTTCTGTTTTTCCTGTCGCCGGGATTGTCTTATTCCGTTCAACCTTGAAACCCGAAGGACCGGTCTATTCGGTGCTTGAGGAGTTTAGATTTGGCGCGGGATAATTAAACTTCCTTCTCGTGCCAGAGTCTCTTTGCCAGGAAGGCGATGTTCTCGCCCAGGTTTTTGAAGTTTCTTATCCCTTCTTCATCGTTGAGAATCTCGCCCGGTTTCATCCCGAACCCAAAGTTCCAGTAGGTTGAACCCGGGACAAACATCTCTTTGATAAGAAAGAAGTAGTTGATTTCGGCAAATACGACATTGCCACCACCGCGGCGCACCGCCACAACCGCGGCACCAATCTTGTGCCGTAAAGGGTTGTTGTTTCTGCCCGCCACATAACCGGCGCGGTCAATCAAAGCCTTTGCCTCCGCGGTCATTGAACTGAAGTAAACCGGCGAGCCGATTAAAATGATGTCCGAGGAAAACATCTTATCAATCAAAGGGTTCATATCGTCGTCCCAGCCGTGACAACGCCGGTCCCGGATTTCGGCGCACTTGTTGCACGCCCGGCAGCCGTGCAGGTTCAAACCACCTACCTGGACCAGTTCAGTTTCAATGCCCGCAGAACGCAGCTCTTCAAGGACGATGTTCAGCGCGAGAAATGTGTTGCCCTTTGGTCTGGGGCTGCAGTTAAACCCGGTTGCTTTGACCATTATAACTCCTTTCCAGTTTCTGTTCAGGGTCAGCGGTATCGGAAACGGGTTTTATCCGGTTAATTCTCATTTCCTATCCTGATTACTATCACTTTTACCTTAAAAACTGCCCGGGGTCAAGGAAATGTTTCTATACCGGCAGGCGTAACTTTCCCGAACGGGGTCGTATTATCGCCCATTTCGGTAATGTCTTGATAAAATGTGAGTTGGATGATTGGATTTATCGCTGGTTCAGTGTAAGAGGGTGCTCTTGGAACCGTTCCGGGAGCGGTTCCCGGAGTGGTTCGGCAAGCAACACGGTGAGCCCTTTCCAGGTTGGTAATCATCGGCATTAACGCACCGGTAACTCAATGGGTTAACTTGATTGATTTTCAGGGTAAGATAGTGATAGTTGGCAAATTGAACTTAACCGGTAAATTAGAGTTCTGTTTCACCGCTAAACCGGACGCACCAGACACCAGTTATCCGGTTTTCAAATCCTCTTGACTTTCAAAGATAAAAGGGCATTATAGTTTGTAATGTTATTTATCAAATGGAGGCGGTTATGGTTGGATTGAAGCCGGTGGTCTGGATTATAATTGGGTTGGTTCTCGCCGCACTGGAGATGGTTGTGCCCGGGCTGGTAATCATCTGGTTTGGAGTCGCAGCGGTTCTCACCGGTATTCTGGCATTTTTTATCCGTAATCCATATTTCCAGTATGGGGCGTTTCTGTTTTTTTCCGGGTTGGGCGTGTTTCTGGCGCAGTGGATTGGCAAAAAGATTACCCGACCAGAACCTGAGCCGGTGGGCGCGTTGCGTTTAGCAGGTGCCACAGGCGTGGTTTTAGAGAAGATTGAGCCGGCGAAAATGGGCCGGATAAAGGTGCAGGGGGAAGAGTGGCGGGCAGAGGCAGAGGTGCCGCTCGAAGCCGGGGCAAAGGTCAAGGTGGTAAGAGTTGACGGTACCCATCTAATAGTTGAACCGTTAGAAGAAAGGAGGCAATGATGCCGGCACTGGTAATCATCGTTCTGATTTTTTTGTTTATCTGGGCGCTTTTAGGGTTGAAGATTGTGCGTCCGTATCAGCGGGGCGCGGTGGAAAGGCTGGGAAAGTATCAGCGGATGGTCCAGCCCGGTCTGAATTTTATCATTCCGTTTCTTGAGCGGCTGATTAAGGTTGATATGCGCGAGCAGGTGGTTGATGTGCCACCGCAGGAGGTTATCACCAAGGATAATGCGACAGTGACGGTTGATGCGATTGTTTACTATGAGGTAACAGACCCGGTGAAAGTGCTTTACAATGTCGCCAATTTCCGGCTGGCAACGATTAAGCTGGCGCAGACCAATCTGCGTAATGTGATTGGTGATTTGACCCTGGATGAGTCTTTGACCTCACGGGAAAGAATCAATGCGAAGTTGCGCGATGTGCTGGATGAGGCAACCGATAAATGGGGCGCAAAGGTGACCCGGGTGGAGTTGCAGCGGATTGAGCCACCGAGCGATGTGACCGAGGCGATGCACCGGCAGATGAAGGCGGAGCGCGACCGTCGGGCAGTGGTGCTTGAAGCCGAAGGTATCAGGCAGGCGGCGATTCTGAAGGCGGAGGGTGAAAAGCAGGCAAGGATTCTTGAGGCCGAAGGGCAGGCGGGCGCAATTGAGCGGGTTGCCGATGCGGAGAAGTATAAGTTGCTGACCGTGGCAGAGGGTGAGGCGCAGGCGATTGAGCGGGTTTATTCAGCGATTCACAAAGGGAACCCGACCAAGGATTTAATCGCAATTAAGTATTTAGAGGCGCTGGCGAAGATGGCAGAGGGCAAGGCGACGAAGATGTTTGTGCCTTATGAGGCATCAGGGATTATGAGTGCGGTTGCGGTGATTGCCGAGGCTTTGAACGATAAGGCGGGGGAGGGTGAAAAGTAGGCGTAGCAGCAGTTAGGCAACGGATTTCCCGGTTGCCGTTTCGGTTGATATGAGCGACTGGTACAGAAAAGAGGCAGAGCAGGTTGTTGCCGAACTGGGTTCAGACCCGGGAAAGGGTTTGAGCAAACAGGAGGTACAAAACCGGCTACAAAAATTGGGCCGAAATGTGCTGAAGGAGCGGGAGGTTCGAAGCCCACTCTCAATCCTTTTGTCCCAGTTCACTTCGGTGATGGTGATAATGCTTTTAGTAGCGGGGGTGGTCTCAATATTTTTAGGTGAAACGGTGGATGCGGTGGCGATATTTACTATCGTGGGGCTTAATTCTATTCTCGGTTTTGTTCAGGAGTTCCGGGTAGAAAAGGCATTGCAGGCTTTGAAGCGACTGGCGGTACCAAAGGTCAGGGTGTGCCGGGATGGGGTGGTCGAGGATGTTTCGGCACAAGAGCTGGTTCCTGGTGACCTCGTGTTTCTGGAAGCGGGGGTTCATGTTCCGGCGGATGGCAGGTTGCTGGAAGCGGTGAATTTGCGGGTCCAGGAGGCGGCTTTGACCGGCGAATCAGTTCCGGTGGATAAGGTGAGTGGAAAGGAGACGCTCGAACCGGAAGGTGAAGAGCTTAGTGTTGGGCACCGGGCGCGGAATATGGTTTTTATGGGGACCGCGGTGGTTGCGGGTCGGGGTCGGATGGTCGTGACCGAGACCGGTATGAGAACCGAGTTAGGCAAGATTGCGGATATGCTTCAGACAACAAAGCGTGAGCCAACACCGTTACAGAAGCGGCTGGAGCGGATGGCACGGGAACTGGCGATAGCGGTTTTGGTAATTGTTGCCATCGTTTTTACCTTAGGGGTGTTAAGAGGACAGAATTATCGGGAGATGTTTCTGGTGGCGGTGGCGATGGCGGTGGCAGCGGTGCCTGAAGGGTTGCCGGCGGTTGTTACCATCGGATTGACTTTGGGTGCGCGGCGGATGCTTAACCGAAATGCGTTGATTAGAAGGTTGAATGCGGTGGAGACGCTGGGTTCGGTGACGGTGATTTGTTCGGATAAGACCGGCACTTTGACCCAGAATCGGATGACGGTGACGGTGCTGGATGTTGCCGGTGAAAAGTGTGACCTGCAGGTGGTCCGGGCAAAGGGCAATAATGGTGAAGGTTGTTACCATCTTTCTCCAGCAATGCTTTTACTGGTTACGGCGGGTGCGTTGTGTAACGACGCCTTGATTGCGGTTGATTCCCAAGAGGTGAAGGTGTTGGGTGACCCAACAGAAGGGGCGCTGGTCTTGGCAGCAATGGAGTTGGGGTTGGAGCCGAATCGGTTGCGGCATCTGTTGCCCCGGGTTGCCGAAATCCCATTTTCTTCGGAGCGCAAGCGGATGAGTACCATCCATCAGTTCAAAATTGAAGGTCCAGTTACAGAAAAGGAGCGGTTGGTTCTCGAGATTTTGAAAACCGGCAGTGATAAAGAGAGGGTACTATTTACCAAAGGTGCGGTAGATGTGCTGTTAAAGTTGTGTCGCGGAGTGTATGTCAATGGCGAAATTGAACCGTTGACCGAAGCCTGGCAGGAACGGATAACCGATGCCCTTACTAATCTGACCGCACAGGGAGTCAGGGTGCTGGGAAGCGCTTTTCGATTGGTTAAAGAGGAGGAGTTGACCGGTTCTGATGGGGAGGGAGAAAGCCTCGAAAATGGTTTGATTTTCATCGGGATGAGCGGAATGATTGATCCGGCACGACCGGAGGTAAAGGATGCGGTTAAAGTGTGCCGGGAAGCCGGGATTAAACCGGTGATGATTACCGGTGACCACCCATTGACCGCGCTTTTTATCGCCAGTGATATTGGCATTCTAAAACGGGATGAGCCCGACTGGCAGGAGCGGTCTCTTACCGGTGAGCAATTGCGGCAGATTCCTTTTGAGGAGTTAAAGTCAATCGTGGAGCGGGTTGTGGTTTATGCCCGGGTCGCGCCCGAGGATAAACTATCGATTGTTAAGGCGCTGCAGGAGAAGGGCGAAGTTGTGGCAATGACCGGGGATGGGGTGAACGATGCGCCGGCGCTGAAGAAGGCGGATATCGGCGTGGCAATGGGGATTACCGGAACCGATGTGGCGAAAGAGGCGGCAGATATGGTGCTCCTCGATGACAACTTTGCGACGATTGTCGCGGCGGTGCGTGAGGGCAGGGCAATCTACGAAAACATCCGCAAGTTTATCCGCTACACCTTTGCCTCTAATACCGGGGAGATTGTGGCGATGATTTTAGCACCATTTTTCGGGATGCCATTTCCATTGGGTCCTTTGCAAATCTTATGGGTTAATCTTGTGACCGATGGCTTGCCCGGTCTGGCTCTGGGTGTTGAGCCACCCGAACGGGATGTGATGCAGCGACCACCCCGACGGTTGAATGAGAGCATATTTGCCCACGGTATGGGCTTTAATATCGTCTGGTCCGGTATTTTTTTAGGGCTGGTGTCTTTGGGCGTGGGATACTGGGCATTTGTCAGGGGCAGAGAGGACTGGCGGACGATGGTGTTTACGACACTGATTATGGGTCAGTTATTTCATTCACTTGCGCTGCGGTCCCAGCGGGAATCTTTCTTCCGGATGAAATTGACGGGGAATCCAGCACTCATCGGAACATTTTTGCTGACATTTGCCCTCCAGCTGTTGTTGATATACAATCCACTGTTGCAGCGGGTATTTAAGACAACAGCACTGCCGTTACCGGATTTGATAATGGCGCTGGCGGCAAGTTCGGTTGTGTTCCTGGCGGTGGAAATTGAGAAGACAGTACGCCGGGTTTGGAGCCGTAGACAGCGCGCAGTAAAAAAAGAGTAATAAAGCGGTGGTCTTTTTAGCAATTCTGGGCATATTATGCCAGGTGTTGTCGGACACGAAGGTTGACATTGTTCGGTTTGCAGGTAACAAAAGTTTTTCTCGCCGCGTACTGCTCAATCTCGTTCAGGTAAAACCCGGGACGCCCGCGGTCAATGGTTTGCTTGATGAAGATGCGCGGCTACTGGAGAATTTTTATCGCAATGAGGGTTTCTTTGATGCTCAGGTCGAGAAGGGGCTTGGAGTTGTTGCCGGCAAGGTAGTGGTGACATTTTATATTCAGGAAGGGTTTCGGGCAAAGGTGGCGGATGTGGTTGTTCAGGGCAATAACGCTTTTCCTATCGAACGGTTGCGACAAACATTGAGGTTGAGTGCCGGCACTCCGTTCTCGCTCAGTGCGGTCAAAAGCGGTACTCAGAGTCTGCGGAATTTTTATTTAAATTCGGGATATCCTTTTGTGACGATACAGGATAGCGTTGAGCGTAAGGATACACTGGTGGTGGTCAGGTATGTTATTGAAGAGGGACCACGCTGCTACATAAAAGAGGTTCGGGTGCGGGGCAACAAAACGGTGCGCACCGCCACGATTCTGCGCACCCTTGAGATAAAACCCGGCGAGGTGTTTTCCCGGCGTCGGCTGGAAGAGGCACAGCGCCGGGTTTACGCGACGAAAATCTTCTCCCGGGTTCTGTTCTATGTGGGGCGGGACTCTTTGGCACCGGATAGCGTAATAGTGCGGTTTGATGTGGTGGAAGGTGCCCAGCATGGTGTGGCGCTGGGCGTTGGTCTGCAAACGCCGCCCAGTCGGGCGCTCTTTTCGGTTGAGTGGGAGCACAACAATGTGATGAATCGCGGGCAGTGGTTGATTGCCGAGGTCGAGTTCAGCCCGGATTTAAAGAAGAATTACCGAAGCAGTTTTGACCTGACCTGGCGCGTGCCGTATCTGTTCCGCAACCGGATTGATTTTCAGAGCCATCCGTTTTTTTATTACGAGCGGATTGATTCGGCGCGACAGCGGGAGTTCGGAATTGAGAATGGTATGCAAAAAGACATCGCACCCCAGTGGCGGCTTGGTTTGTTCAATCGATTGCGGTTTGTTGCCGATACGAGCCGGGGGATAACCAATTCACTGGCGCTGAGTTTAATATATGACTCGCGGGACAACTTTTTTGACCCGCAACGCGGTGTGTATTTTCAGCCCGGGCTTGAGGGAGCGGGTGGTATTTTGCTCGGGGACAACGATTTTGTCCGGGGGGTAGCGGACATCCGCGTTTATCAGGCGCTGGGTCGTGGTTTTGTTTTTGCTCTGCGCGGTTTAGGTGGCAGGGTGATTCCTTATGGCCGGTCAACAACGGTGCCATATTACGAGGAGTTTTTCCTGGGCGGTAAGAACAATCTGCGCGGCTATCCAGACCAGGCAGTGGGACCGGATACAGCGCTTGGCGGCCGTTACGGACCGGTGATTTTGAATGGTAGCGTTGAGGTGCGGAGTCCTTATATCCTGCGCTGGGTCGGGGTTGTTGGTTTTGTTGATGTGGGACAGGTTGCCGGGCAAAGGGATTTGAGGTTGCGCGGGTTTGAGGTTGGCGCCGGTGTTGGTTTACGGGTGCGAACGCCGGTAGGACCGATTCGGCTCGACTGGGGAAAGCGGTTGAAAGACCCGCCAGCCGGAGACTGGGGCAGAATTTATTTCGGGGTGTTGCATGCGTTTTAAGAAGGGCGCAGGGGTGCAAAGGAGAGCGGTGCGGTGGTGGCATTTCTTGTTAGGGGCTGCTATTGTGCTGCTTGTTAGTGTGGTTTTATTCCGGCAGGAGATTGGCCGGCTGGTATTGAAAAGGACGCTCGGCGGTTTGGGCAAGGGAATTAAGGGTGAGGTTAGTTACCGCGCAATTGTCGGAGACATATTTTCTGCGCCTCAAGTGTCCGATTTGAGGATAGTTTTCAACTCTGATTCGGTTCTGGTTAAACGACTTAGCGTGCGCTACGACATTTTTGCTTTATTACGCGGCAAGATTGTCCTGCGTGATGTTCAACTGGATAGTGTTCGGGTCTATATCGGTGAGCGAGCCGAAAAGCAGAAGAAGCAGGAACCGCAGGCGTTGAGATTGCCTGATATTACAATGCGAAAATTGATTTTGCAGGGCGGTCAGGTTTTTGTCCGGGGTAACAAGCGGATTGATTCACTAAGGCTTAGCCTGCGGCTGGCAGCAAGTGGTCCGTATGCGAGACTGGAGCTTGATTCAGCGCAACTTTTGATGGTTGAGGAGAGTCTGGCAGTCCGGCATCTCGGCGGCAGGGTGGTACTGGCGGCAGATTCGTTAAAGATGAGCGAAGTTCAGGCGATGACAAAGACCTCAAGGTTTCGCGGGGGCGTTGTCGTCAATTTGAAAACAAAGGAGATTAGCGCTGAGGTTAACGAGCTGAGTGTCAACCTGGGGGAGATTTTGCATATCCCGGGCCGGGTTTGGTTTGAGGGGGATGCGCAGGTGGCAACGGATAGAAAAGTGGCTAAAGGCAGATGGATTGCCGAGGGGTTGCGCTGGAAAAAAATAAATCTGCCCAGACTTACCGGCGGCTTTAACCTGCAAGACTCCATATTTAAACTCACGCTTGCCGGTAGCGACCCGCAACTTGGTCGGTTTGCGCTTGATGGCAAGGTTAATTTAGCGCGGTTTGATTTTACCGCTTCAATTCAGGTTGACAGTCTTGCGGTATCTCGTGTTGAACCCGCACTACCCGAACTTCGGCTCACAGCACAATTCCAGTCGAGAGGGGTGCTGGGTTCACTGGCTTATTTACTGGGTGAGGAGAAAGAGTCTGTTCGTTCCGATTCGGTGAACCTTGTCGTAAAGGGAAAGGTAACAGAGTTGGGCATCGATACGCTCAATGCGGTTGTTGATTATCGGCAGGGTCGTGTGCAGTTAAGGAGTTTGACCCTCAAGGGCGCGGTGGGAGATTTTGATTTTATCGGTGTGGCGCGTTCCCGATTGTTGAAGGCACGGTGTGAGATGCATAATTTCGACTTGAGTATCATGGGTCGGTTGCTCAATGCTGAAGTTCACGGCCGAGCCGATGGTGAACTTTCAGTCTTCTGGGAAAATGATTCTTGGGGATTTTCGGGTACGGTGCATTTTGAAGGATTCCGCTGGAGTAAGGTGGAGGTTACCAACGGTCTTATCGCTGCTGATGTGTCGGGCAGCGGTCCGCTGCGGGGAAATTTCGTGGACCGGATGGCGGGCAGATTGGCGGTTGGTGGAGAAGGTGTTGTGCTGGCAAATCAGGAGTGGAACGCAGCGCAGCTAGTCTGGACCGGTCCAGAGTTTGATGTGAGGTTTGAGCGCGAGAACGCGCGTTTCGGGACACTGGGTGAGTTGCATTTCGAGAAAAGGGCGGTTGTCTGTTCGCTTAATACTCTGGAATATGTGACCGAACAGGAGACAGTTGCCCTTGTTGAACCTTGCTGGGTCGTTTTCCGCGATTCGATGGTTGATGTGGCAGGGGTGAAGGTGGCGATGGCGGATGGCGTAGTGAATTTAGCCGCCCGGATTGTTGCGGGGCGGTCACCCTGGTTTGAAGTTCAGGCGCGTGGGATAAACATCCGAAAGATGCAACAGTTGCTGGGTATTGATACTGAGTTGTGGGGTGTATTTGATATTGATATTGCGGGTGGTGATTCTCTCTCAATCGGGTTTATCGGGGCTGATTTTGGTGTGCCGAGGCTGAATTTGAATCTAAAACAGATTCAGGGAAATTTAACTGCCAGCCGCATTGGGGGTCATCTGGAAAAGTTGGAGTTTGTTTACCACCGCGACACAAGCCGGATAAAGGGAGATTTTCGCTGGACTTTGAATAATGGTTTTCGTTTAGAGGGAGCGGTACTGAACCTTTCCCTTGTTGACCCCGGAACCTGGATTTTTGAGGTTGCAAAGCCTTATGTGGAGATTAGCGATGGTATGATTTTTGGTACGGTAAAAGTAGATTGGCAGCCCGCAAGTTTACTGCTTTCGGGACGGTCAAGGGTAAGCAAAGGTGTGCTGAAGGTACCATCGGTTGCCACCACAGTTGAGGCGGTGGAGGCTGAGATTACTTTTCAGGAGGACCGACTGGTCATTGAAAAGTTGAGTGGCAAAAGTGCCCGGGGTACAGTTACGGCGGAAGGGGTTGTGGATTTGAGTCCTCAGGGCGAGGTGGATTCGGTTGTGGTTAAGACCCATTTTACCGGGGTATCGGCAGTGCCGATGTCACGGGTTTATGCAATTGGGAGAGGTGATATCGACATCACCTGGCATCGCGGAGAAAAGCGGGCATTTATCTCCGGAAATGCGGTAGTGGACGAGGCGCTGGTGGCGATTGGTTTTGGACCCCAGAACGGAGGAAGTGGTGGTTCAGCCGGGGTCGATTATGATATTAGAGTCCGGGCGGACCGCGGGGTATGGTTGCGCAATCGGGAGGCGGACATCGAACTGGCGGTGGATTTGACAATCCGGCAGGTGGGTGAAGAGGCGGTGTATACCGGTGAACTTGTGACCCGGCAGGGCAACATTTACTATCTTGACCATATCCTGCGCGTTACTGAGGGGAAACTGCTCTTTGACAATGTGAGCCGATTTGACCCACAACTTGATATTACTGCGGAATTGCCGATCACCAGTAACGGGAAAAATGAGCAGCCGGACAAGATTGTTCTCAGTTTGACCGGAACCCTTTCGGAACCTTCCTTTGTATTTCGAACCGAACCGCCGGTGTGGGATGAAACCCAGATTCTTTCTTACCTGAGTCTCAATGTCACAATGGATGAAATTTCCGCAATGGAACAGAAGGAGCTTTTGAACCGGCTTTTATCGGAAAGAGTGCTAAGTTATTTTCAGACACAAGTCGCCAAAAAAGTACGAGAGTATGTCAGCCTTGACTATCTTGAACTGGAGACCGGGATTCTGTCGGGACAGGAAGCGCGGGTTACAGTCGGGAAATATGTGGGACGCAACATCTATGTTTCTTACACCCAGAATTTTACCGGGGAACTGAACCCGGCATTTTTGATTGAGTATTACCTTAATCGCCGCAACGAACTGATTGCCGAGCGTTCCTCGGACGGTAGGTATTCTTTGCGCTACCGTTTTAAACTGCGCTACTGATGCTTTGTGATATTGTCATTCCCCGGACGCCGCTCAACCGGTTGACCTACGAACTTCCCGCGGATATGGAAGTAACACCGGGTGATTGCGTGCGTGTGCCGCTGCGCGGTAAACAGGTAATCGGCGTGATTTTCCAGATAAGAAACGAAAAATCTTCGGACGAGATGAATGTGCCGTTACAGTGTGTTACCGAGATAGTTCGCCGGGGTATCATTACGAGCGAACTTCTCTTTCTGGTCCGGTGGGTGGCTGACTATTATGTTGCACCTCTGGGTGAAGTGCTGAGTTTTGTTTTGCCCCGTGGGATTTTTTCTCAAATGCGCGCCGGTAAATGTCTTCAACCCGTGGTAGACAAGCAACCGATTTGTCAGGATACTGCGTTCGATTCATCTGCCTTAGGAAAACGGGGATTTGAAGTCTTGGTTTGCCCCGAGAGCAAAGAGAAGGAAAAGGTTGCCGATTTTTTAAGGCGGTGCCGACAGCACGGTTCAGTGCTTTTTTTAATGCCGGAGCGGCGGCTGAAGGAGTGGGGAAACTTAGCCCGAGAGATTTGGGGTGAAGGGGTAATTGAGTATCACAACGGGCTTTCATTGGCAAACCAGAGAAAGGCTTGGTTAAAGGCGGTTGAATCGGAACGGGCTCTAATTATCGGTGTGCGTGCCGCAGTCTGGGTTCCGGTACGCAATCTATCCGGCGTGGTGATTCTTGAGGAGCATTTTCCTGGTTACAAAGAGGAGCGTCGGCCGATGTGGCACGCCCGGGATGTGGCAATCGCCCGGGCAAAATTTGCTTCCTGTCCGGTTTTGCTTACGGACCGGACCCCGACATTGGAGACCTATGGCAACATTAAATCGGGACGGTTTACTTTGCTGGCGCCCCTAAAATTTACGGTAACACGGGAGCGGATTTTTGTTGTTGATATGCGGTTACATCGTGGAGAGCTATTTTCCCCGCGTCTCTTAACCGAGTTGAGAAGGGCGGTTGATAAAGGTCGGGTCGCAGTTCTATTTTTAAATCGAAAAGGTGTAAGCCGGTTTGTGGTTTGCCGGCAGTGCGGTAGGGTGTTGAAATGCCAGGAATGCGGTGTGCCCGGTGTTCTTACAGCAGATGCCCGGATTGTATGCCGTTACTGTGGAAGTGGTTACGAGGCGCCAGATAAGTGTCCATTGTGCCAGGGAGTAGATTTTGAGTTTCGAGCACCTGGTGTCGATATGGTTCAACGGAAGTTGAAAGAGTACGGGTTTACCGGTGCTGGAATGCAGATTGTGGTGGGAACAAAAAAACTGCTCAGCCAGGATTTTCCTGATAACCTCGGGGTTGTCGGAATTGTCAATTTGGACACAGAATTTGCCCTGCCCGATTTCCGTACCCGGGAGAAGGTTCTGCATCTATTGGGTAATTTAATCACCCGGGTACAGCGCCAGCGTGCCCGGTTGGTCATTCAAACCTACCGGCCGGAAGAGCCGGTGCTGGACTGTTGTTTGCAAGGCGATGCTGAGAAGTTCCTTAAAGAGGAGTTACGGCTTCGGAAGGAGGCGGGATTTCCGCCTCACCGCAGATTGGTGTTACTGAAAATCAGGGGTGAGGACCGGGAATCGGTGGGCAAACAGGCCGGTGCGGTGTGCTGTGCCATCGAGCAACAGACGAAGGCGATTCAACCGCGGGTAGAGGTATTGGGACCGGTAACGATGGTCGAGGCACGGAGAGTTGGGGCACGCATTTTATTAAAGATACCTCCCACGATTATGCCCGCAAAGTTAATCCCGGAGTTGAAGCTTCCCAAAGTTGACTTACGGATTGAGGTTGACCCGCAGGAGATTTTTTAGCCGGCGGTAATTAGCGATGCAAGTTTCGCTTCAGTCGTATTGCCGGTAAGGCACTCTGGTCCTGGGCAGCATCGGTCGGGATGGCGGTGTCGATATAGATTGTGGCGCGCAGAAACGCATCTCGGGCAGCGGTTGAGTCACCAGTTAACTCGGCGGCGACCCCAAGGTTGTTCAAAAGCGCGCCGGCAAATTCTTTGATGGCTGTATCTTGAACAGAAATTGACCGTTCAGCCTGGTGGTAATAGACAAGGGCACTTTCCGGATATGAGTAGTACTGGAAGATGTAACCAATATTGAACGCCAGCCAGCCGGTTATACGGGATGCGGCTGGTTCAGAAAGGACGCGAGCAATATCCAGTCCTTTTTGGAATTCGACAAGAGCGACTTGGGGTTGGGCAAGTTCATTGTAAGCGAAACCGATATACCCATGAATTACTGCCTGACTTACATTGTCTCTTTTTATTTCCTTTTTCTGAAGGAGTTTTGTTAATCGGGCGATAGCGTCGCGCAACTCGCGGTTCTCAAACATCGTGTCGATTGAAGCCAGCTGACGATTAAGTTCAGGAGAAAGGACGGTGCGAAGGGTGGTGTCGAGATATACCCTGCCCAGCATTCGGGTGTAAGCGATGAGGTCAACTTTAGCCAATTCAACTGTTTTTCTTTCGGGTTCATTTTTGGGTGGCTGGGAAAGAATTCGGGCGAGAAACAGAAGGATGACAATAGCGACCACACCGATCGTAACCCAGAGCCACAGATTGCGGATTGACAGTCCTGATTTAGGCTTTTTGTTTTTCTTTGGCACGCCGAATTTTAATCCAACATAACTTTTCTGTCAATCTTTCGGTAAAAATCACTAACTTCGGGGAAAGATGGCTACAGTGTTGGCTGGCTCATTTACGGTTTTGTCGAGTTTACCTGTTTTAACCTCGGGCTCTTTGCGAGATTAAGTATGCTAAAATCAATTGCAGGCGTGCAATTGTTTTACCTTCAATCGTCATAGTGGTAATGGTTCGATAAGTTAACAAGATAGCGGTTCGCCAATTCAATTCTGGATTCGCTGGCAGGACGAATCCCGGATTGGCTACCTGAGTCATTACCCGGTTCAAATAGATGGGGAATGGGAGATTGAGTTGCCAAGCCCTTATATAAACCCGGTCTGGCGTTAGGGCCGGGTAATTTTTAACGGGTGTCTGGTATGCTGATTTATTTGCTTTTAGCAGGTTAACATTGCAGTTACTCTGATGCACCCTTTCTATCACAGTTTTATATTGTACCGTTTTTACCCATTTGTGGGGATTTTTCGATTGCTTCGCAAGAGGTTTAGATAGAGGAAAGTGATAAGAAAAATGGTGGTAAGATAGAGCATTTCAATAAGCAGGCAATTTCTCAGGAACACCGAACCCTTGACTTAAGGTAATTTTTTAGGTATAATTCGCATCAATTTATTGGTTAGTTTAGTTAGAACGGAAATGAAGGAATAGTTTTTTGTTTTATCCCAAAGGAGGAATTTTGGTTAAGATATTGAAAAAGCAGGTGTTAGCGCCACAAATTAAGATGTTTGAACTGGATGCGCCCGAAATCGCCCAAAAGGCGCAGCCAGGGCAGTTTGTTGTAGTGCGGGTGAATGAAGAGGGGGAAAGAATACCTTTGACTGTGGCGGATACTCGTCCTGAGGAGGGGGTGTTGGTAATCGTTTTTCAGGAGGTTGGTAAGTCCACAATGCTTTTAGGTACGCTTGAAGAGGGTGAGATGATTATGGACCTGATTGGACCCCTTGGGAAACCCAGTGAAATTGAGCGGTTCGGAACGGTGGTGTGTGTTGCCGGGGGTGTTGGAACGCCGGAGATTTTTCCGGTTGCCCGGGCGCTGAAACAGGCGGGAAATAAGGTGATTTCAATCATCGGGTTCCGGAATCGGGAGCTGGTTTTGATGGAGGAAAAGATGCGTGCTGTTTCCGATGAGTTGATTGTTGCGACCGATGATGGTTCGTACGGGGTTAAGGGTTTTGTCACCGATGTTTTAAGGCAGGTCTTGAATCGGGGGGAAAAGGTGGATAGGTGTTTTGCAGTTGGTCCGGTAATTATGATGAAAATGGTTTCGCTTCTTACGAAGGAGTATGGTGTACCGACCGTTGTCAGTTTGAACCCAATAATGTTAGATGCGACCGGGATGTGTGGTGTTTGCCGGGTTGAGGTCGACGGTGAGACAAAGTTTGCCTGTGTTGATGGCCCGGAGTTTGATGGCCACAAGGTCAATTTTGACCAGTTGATGGCACGGTTACGCACTTATGTTAATGAGGAAAAACAGGCGGTGGAACTTTTCCTGAAATCCCGGGGTTGCGGTTGCGAAAAAGGAGGTGCCCGTGGCTAAGATCAGTCCAAAACGAACACCGATGTCCGAGCAACCGGCGGACAAGCGGCGGCACAATTTTGATGAGGTCCCTTATGGGTACACGCCCGAGCAGGCAATGGCTGAGGCACAGCGTTGTCTCCAGTGCAAAAAACCCTCCTGTGTTAGCGGTTGTCCGGTTCAGGTGGATATTCCGGGTTTTATCCGTGAGGTAGCACAGGGTAATTTCCTTGAAGCGGTTAAAATTATGAAGCGGACGAATGTGTTGCCCGCAATATGTGGCAGGGTTTGTCCCCAGGAAGTACAGTGCGAAGGTGCCTGTATTTTAGGTAAGAAAATGGAGCCGGTGGCGATTGGCAATCTGGAACGGTTTATCGCCGATTGGGAGGCAACCCAGCCCGAGTGTGTGATGTGCGAAATTCAGCCGGCAACCGGGAAGAAGGTGGCGGTTGTTGGTGCCGGACCCGCCGGGTTAACAATTGCTGGTGATATGAGGAAGTTAGGGCACAGCGTGACGATTTTTGAGGCGCTGCATAAACCGGGCGGGGTGCTGATGTATGGAATTCCTGAGTTCCGGTTACCTAAGGCGGTGGTGGAACGGGAGGTGAACTTTCTGCTTTCGATGGGTGTGGAACTGAAACTTGATTATGTGGTTGGGAAGTTGAAGACAATTGATGAGTTGCTGGGCGAATACGATGCGGTTTTTGTCGGCACCGGTGCCGGTTTGCCACTCTTTATGGGAATCCCTGGTGAGAATAGCCTCGGGATTTATTCGGCGAATGAGTATCTTACCCGTTCCAATCTGATGAAGGCTTACCTGTTTCCCAAGTACGATACGCCGATTGTTCGGGGTAAGCAGGTGGCGGTGATTGGCGGCGGCAATGTGGCGATGGACGCCGCGCGCACCGCCTTACGATTGGGTGCGGAACGGGTGGTTTTAATTTATCGCCGCTCTCGTGATGAGATGCCAGCGCGGGCGGCAGAGATTCACCATGCAGAAGAAGAGGGTGTGGAGTTTCAGTTATTGACCAATCCGGTGCGCTACATCGCTGATGAGCAGGGTTGGGTTAAGGAGGTGGAGTGTCTGCGCATGGAATTGGGCGAACCGGATGCTTCGGGCCGGCGGCGGCCCGTACCGGTGCCGAATAGCGAATTTCGCATCCCGGTTGATACGGTGGTAGTGGCGATTGGCAACAGTCCCAACCCGCTAATCCCCCAGACAACACCGGGTTTAGAGACTACCAAGCGGGGAACGCTGCTCGTTGACCCGAATACCGGCAAGACCACAAAGAAGGGTGTTTTCGCCGGGGGCGACATTGTTACCGGGGCGGCGACCGTGATTCTGGCGATGGGGGCAGGAAGGGTTGCGGCTAAAGCGATGGATGAGTTCCTGCGCACCGGGCAGTGGTAGCAAAATGGGAGGTGTTCAGTTATGAGTAGAAGCGACATTGTCCGCCGGTTGCGGAAAAGGAAGATTGGCGTTTTGATGGGCGGTTGGTCAAGTGAGCGGGAGGTTTCGCTCCTATCTGGTCAAAGGGTTCTGGAGTCGTTAAAACGACAGGGTTATCAAGCGGTTGGCATAGATATAAACCGTAGCTTTGTTGACCAGATACGCCAGGCAAAGATTGATATGGCGTTCATTATCCTCCATGGCCGCCCCGGCGAAGATGGAACGATGCAGGGTTTTTTAGAGCTTTTGGGGATTCCCTATACCGGTTCCGGGGTTACCGCATCAGCCATTGCGATTGACAAGGTGTTTACCAAGATGCTTTTCCGACAGATTGGCATCCCGACCCCGGATTTTGTAAGCGTTGGTAAGGATGATGATGTTGCGGAAGGGTTAGCAGAAGCGGAAAAACGTTTCGGGTATCCAATGATTGTCAAACCGCGCTGTGAAGGTTCGAGTGTCGGGATTGAACTCCTCGAAGGTAAACGGGGTGCTCTGGACCGATGCGAGCGGGTCTGGCGTGGTTTTAGTGAAATGCTTATTGAACCGTTTATCGATGGAATGATTGCCACGGTTGGTATTGTGGGCGAGCAGGTTTTACCGATACTGGAACTGGTCCCAAAACAGCACAGATTTTACAGTTATGAGGCAAAATATATCCGGGGTGAAACCGAGTTTATTGTCCCGGCACGCTTGAGTAGCCGGGTCGAGGCGAAAATTAAAGAACTGGCGATGAAAGCCTATCGGGGCCTGGGTTGCGAAGGGTTTGCTCGGCTCGATTTGATTGTCAAAGATGAACGTCAACCATACTTTCTCGAGGTGAACACCCTTCCTGGATTGACCGATATTTCCGACCTGCCGGTGCAAGCCGAAGCCGCGGGCATCTCTTACGACGACCTGATTTTCCGAATTCTGGCTGATGCGCTGGAATGACATTAACAGATGATGCGGGTATTTCTTGACTGAAAATATTTTATGAATAAGATTGGTGATTATGATTCGTGACCGAAGGTTAAGAAGACATTTGAGTATCCGGCACCGGATTACCGGAACACCGGAGCGACCCCGGTTGTGCGTCTTTCGAAGCAACCGGCATATGTATGTACAGTTGATTGATGATACTACGGGTCGGGTGCTGACCGGTGTTTCTACTCTGACGCCGGAGTTAAAAGATAAAAAGGGAAAACCCACCGAGATGGCGCTTGAGGTGGGAAAACTGGTCGCGGCTAAGGCGAAGGAACGGGGGATAACAAAAGTGGTTTTTGACCGCGCCGGTTATCGGTACCATGGCCGGGTCAAAGCAGTTGCTGAAGGAGCGCGCCAAGGAGGTCTGGAGTTTTGATTGAGGTTTTAACTGAGGGTGAGATTACCCAGCAGGAACCCGAATTTATTGAACGGGTTATTAATATTAAGCGAATTTCCAAGGTGATGAAAGGCGGCAAGCGGATGCGAATTTCGGCGGCGGTGGTTGTAGGCGATGGCAAAGGACAGGTAGGAGTTGGACACGGTAAGGCGGTAGAGGTGGCGAGTGCAGTGCGGAAAGCGGCGGCGCGGGCGCGCAAGGAGATGGTAAAGATTTCTTTCCGGGGTCATACTATTCCTCACGAAACAACGGGCAAGTTTGGAGCGACCAGGGTGTTGATTAAACCCGCCGCACCAGGTACCGGTCTGATTGCCTGCCCCCAGGTGCGCGCCGTACTCGAAGCGGTGGGGTTGCGCGATGCCCTGAGTAAGGCTTATGGGTCGCGTAATCACTACAATACCGCCAAGGCAACGATAATTGCTTTGTCCAAGTTGCGGACGCTTGACCAGGTGGCAGCGGCCAGAAACAAGCCGATAGGTTATTTTGTAGAGCGGAAGGGCGATGAAAAGGTTGAAGGTTAAACTGATCAAGAGTCTTATTGACGAAAAAGAGGAGCATAAGCGGACCGCTTGGGCGCTTGGTTTGCGTCGGGTTGGTGCCGAGCGGACCCATAACGATTCGCCGGTTGTGCGGGGAATGATTTTCAAAATCAGACATCTGGTAAAAGTGGAGGAGTTATGAGAATAAATGAGTTGAAGCCGGCAACCGGTGCGGTGAAGAAAAAGAAGCGGGTAGGCTGTGGGCCTGGTTCCGGGCACGGGAAAACATCGTGTCGGGGCCACAAGGGTATGGGGCAACATTCGGCGCCAGAATTTGACTCCCGGTTCGAAGGCGGCCAGATGCCATTCTATCGCCGGATTCCTAAAAGAGGTTTTAAAAATCCAACCCGCGTTGAGTATGAGGTGGTTAATCTTGATGACCTGGCGAAATTGAGTGAGGAACAGATTACGGTTGAGACACTTTTAAAAAATAAACTGGTCCGACGCGGAAAGTATGTGAAGGTCCTGGGCAAGGGTGAAATAAATCGTCCCATTACAATCACCGCCCATGCATTTTCCGCAACTGCCCGGCAGAAGATTGAAGAAGCCGGCGGCAGGGTGGCGATTCTTACATCAAAACCGACAGGAGTTGTTAATTGACCGGTAGCGTTCCCAATATTTTTAAAATTCCGGACCTGCGAAAAAAGATTTTGTTTACGCTGGCAATGGTGGTGGTTTACCGTTTGGGTACTCACATACCGGTACCGGGGATAAACGCTCAGGCGCTGGGCTGGACTTTGCGGCAGCTTCAGGGAACGATATTCGGTCTTTACGATATATTCGTAGGAGGCGCACTTTCCCGGGCGTCGGTTTTTGCCTTAGGAGTAATGCCTTACATCTCAGCGTCAATTGTATTTCAGTTGCTGGGCTCGGTTTTCCCATTTCTTGAGAAATTGCAGCGGGATGAAGAGGGGCGGAAGAAAATCAATCAGTACACACGCTATGCCACCGTGCTCTTGGCGGTAATTCAGGCGGCAAGCATCTCGGTTTACCTTGAGTCGCAGCCCCCCACACAGTTTGGTTCGATTGTTCTCCAGCCCGGTCTATTCTTCCGTTTAATGACTATATTTACCCTTACTGCCGGCACAATTTTTGTAATGTGGCTGGGTGAACAGATTACCGACCGGGGTATTGGCAATGGCATTTCCTTTATAATTCTTATTGGCTGTCTGGACAGCACCCCACAGGACCTGGCGCGGACCTTCCAGCAGGCTCGTATTTCTTCCTGGTTCTGGCTTTTGATTGTAGTGGCGATGGTTTTCGTAGTTTATGCGGCGGTGGTTTTGATGACGATGGCGGTGCGTAAGATTCCGGTGCAATACCCTAAGCGCTTCGTGGGGCGGCGTATGTATGGTGGCCAGAGTACCTATATCCCACTGCGGGTTGTTACTGCCGGCGTCATTCCCATCATTTTTGCTCAGAGTTTAATTGTTTTTCCTTCGACCTTTGCCACTTTTCTCAAACTGCCGTTCCTCGATTGGGTGGGGAGATTTCTGGCGCCCGATGGTTGGCTATACAACCTACTTTACGCGGTGTTAATTGTGTTCTTTACTTACTTCTACACTTCAATTGTGTTTAACCCCCGTGACCTTGCCGATAATATGCAGCGCTATGGTGGTTTCATTCCCGGTATCCGCCCCGGTGAAAAGACCGCCGCTTATATCGACCGTAGTCTTTCATTACTTACTCTACCCGGTGCGCTGTTTCTGGTAGTTATTGCACTTTTACCCTGGGTTTTGATGAGCGCCTTCCGGGTGCCTTTCTATTTTGGTGGCACAACACTGTTGATTATCGTTGGAGTCGCTCTTGATACTCTGCAACAGATTGAAGCCCATCTGGTGATGCGGCACTACGAGGGTCTGGTCAAGGGCGGCAAATTCACGGGCCGGCGTTTCGGCTAAAGACCGGCGCTCCCGGCGGTGGAATTTCTCGAACTTCTCCGGCGCAAAAGAGACCGGGGTCGCCTTACTCCCCAAGAGATCAATTGGTTAATAAATAGCTTCACCGGCGGGTCAATTCCTGATTATCAGATGGCGGCGTTTTTGATGGCGGTCTATATTCAGGGGATGAACGTGCGGGAGACGGTGGCGATGACGCGGGCGATGATGAATTCGGGCCGGGTATTGGATTTAAGCACGCTATCCGGGCCAAAAGTTGATAAACATTCTACCGGCGGTGTGGGCGATAAGGTTTCACTAATTCTCGCGCCACTGGTTGCGGCCTGCGGTGTAATTGTGCCGATGGTATCAGGTCGCAGTCTCGGGCATACTGGTGGAACTCTTGACAAATTGGAGGCGATTCCCGGTTTTAAAACCAATTTGGGACTGGACGAATTCACCCAGATTCTGAAAAAAATTGGTGTCGCAATTATCGGACAGACCGCCGAGATGTGTCCGGCAGACAAAGAGATGTACGCGTTGCGTGATGTTACCGCAACGGTCGAATCGCTGCCGCTTATTACCGCAAGTATTATGGCGAAGAAACTCGCCGAAGGTATCGACGGGCTGGTGCTTGATGTAAAAACCGGTCAGGGCGCCTTTATGCGCCGTTTGCGAACAGCACGACAACTGGCACAACTGATGCTTGCGGTTGGTGCCAAAATGGAGAAAAAGGTCGTGGCATTGATAACGGCAATGGAACAACCGCTTGGTAATACGGTGGGTAATGCGCTCGAGGTGCGCGAGGCGATTGCGGCGTTGAAAAACCATTGGGCACCAGACCTTAAAGAGTTAACATTTGCTCTTGCCGAGGAGATGCTTCTTCTGGCAGGGCGCGCGCAAACACGACCGCAGGCGCGCCGGCAAATTCTACGGGTTTTAGAAAGCGGCCGGGCACTACAAAAATTTCAACAGATGGTTGAAGAACAGGGAGGAGATCCGGCAGTGGTAGAAGACGAGAGACTACTGCCCGTGGCGAATTATAAGCGTGAGTGCTTGGCTGAAAGAGAAGGTTATATTCGGGTGATTGATGCTTATCAGGTGGGAATGCTGGGGCTGGATATCGGTTTAGGCCGAAGGCGGCTTACGGACCGGGTTTCACCGGGTGCCGGTTTTGTTTTTCGCAAAAAAGTGGGTGACCAGGTGCAGAAAGGTGAGGTTCTGGCTGAGGTTTTTGCCGACACGGATATTAGCGCTGAGCGGGTTGCCGCGCGTCTTGCAAAATGCTTTACCTATTCGGAACGTCCGGTGACAACGGGCAGAATGATTCTTGAACGTCTGATAACACCTAAAGAGTCCCCAAAGGGTCGAAGAGGCCGGCACCGGCATAATTGTGAGTAACAATATTATCGGACCCGAACCAACGGTTCAGAGTCGGGTTAATGAATTGCTTGAGCCTGCCCTATACGGGGGTGGGGTGAAGCGGGTGCGATTGATTCAGACTCACACCTCCTGGGTTTTTATCGCCGGTGATTTTGCCTATAAGGTGAAAAAGCCGGTGAATTTTGGTTTTCTTGACTACACGACGCTTTCTGCCCGGAGGTTTTTCTGCTACGAGGAGTTGCGGTTGAATCGGTATCTATCACCGGACCTTTACCTTGGTGTTGTGCCGATTGTGGAAAGGAAGGGACGGTTGCGATTAGGTGGCGGCGGTCGGGTGATTGACTACTGCGTGAAGATGCGGGCGTTGCCCCAGCGGGCAATTATGACCGAGCGACTGAAAAGAGGCGAGGTGAGTTTTCAGCATATTGATGAGATTGCCCGGCGGATTAGTGAGTTTCATCGGAAAGCGGAGCGAGGCAAACAGGTTGCACAGTACGGCAGTAGCGAGATAATTAAACTGAACTGGGATGAGAACTTCGCCCAGACAATGGAGTTTCGGGGAAAAACGATTTCCCCCCGGATGTTTCAAGAGATTAAAGGGGCGGTGGAACGGTTTATCGCTGAAAATCGGGACACCTTCCGCGACCGAAGGCAGCGCGGTTTTGTTCGGCGCTGTCACGGTGACCTGCATTCGAAAAATATCTTTCTTGCCGACCGGGTTTATATCTTTGACTGTATTGAGTTTAATCCTCGTTTTTCCTGCGGTGATGTGGCTTCTGAGGTGGCGTTTATGGCGATGGATTTAGACTTTTTTAACCGCCACGACCTTGCAAACTTTTTTCTTGAACGGTACCTGGTTTATTCGGAAGACAGGGGTTTTCTCAAACTTTTGGATTTCTACCGATGTTATCGGGCATATGTTCGGGGTAAAGTCACCAGTTTTCAATTGAACGACCCCACGGTTCCCCAACGGGCAAAAAAGGTAGCGCTTGTCACGGCGCGACGGTATTTTGCACTTGCCAGCCGTTATGCCCGGTTAATGACAGAGAAAAATTGGCTGATGGTGGTGTTTGGACTGCCTGGTGTTGGCAAGAGTTACCTGGCAAAGCGATTTGCGATGAGACGCCTGGCGATTCATCTGTTGTCCGATTCGATTCGCAAACAGTTGCTCGGGATTCCGATTGATGAGTCGCGGTTTGAGGGGTATGGTAAAGGGATTTACACCGCCGATGTCAGCAAAAGGACATATGAAGAGTTGCTCAAGCGGGCAGAAATTTTTTTACGAGGAAAGCAGAGCGTGATTCTGGACGCAACCTTTCTTTCGCCCGAGACCCGCAACCGATGTCGCGAGCTCGCACAAAGGTTGGGTGTTAAGGTGTTATTTGTCTGGGCAAATTGTCCGGAGAAGACGGTGGAAAGGCGACTGCAACGGCGGGCAAAAGAGGGCGGTTTTTCAGATGCTAATCTTGAAGTTTATCAGGCGATGAAGGCAAGGTTTCAACCCCCGGAAGACCGTGCTGATTTAATTACGGTTGACACCCGGGTTCCGATAACAAAACTGTTTAAGAAAATTGAGCGCGCATTACTTTATTTCTGATGTGCATCTCGGAATGGGGTCACCTGTTGCCGAGAAGCGGTTTACCGATTTCCTTTTGAGTATAAAAGGCAAGGCCCAAGGGCTTTATATCCTTGGCGATCTATTTGAGTTCTGGTTCGAATATCGGCGGGTGGTGCCGAAAATCGAGTTTGAGGTTTTGGGCCGGATGCGAGATTTATCGGAAAGCGGCACGAAAATTTTCCTATTTCGAGGGAATCACGATATCTGGTTCAAAGGGTGGTTAGAAAAAGGATTGAAGGTCGAGGCGCTGTATGATGAACAGGAGATGATGATTGATGGGTTACGGGTTTACCTGGCGCACGGTGATGCCTTAGACCGGGGCTTTGTACCCAGAATTTTTCGTTCCTTGATGCGATGTTCAATCAACGGTTTTCTATTTTCCTGGTTGCATCCTGATATCGGCATCGGGCTGGCGCGCCGTATTGCGGTTCGGAGCCGGCAGGGGATGGAAAAACAGGGTGCAGCGTTGAAAGTGCAGGCGGCAATGCTTCAGTTTGCACGCGAGAAGATTGCGGCCGGTTGCGATGTGGTGATGTTGGGGCACTCCCATATTCCTGAGATAAGAAATTTCGATGCCGGGGTTTATATCAACATTGGAGACTGGCTAAAAAATTTTACCTACGGGATGATTAGCAACGGTAAAGCAACGCTTGAGCGTTTTTGATGAAGAATTTCTGGCAATTTTTAAGACTTGGTGCCGAGCGGGGTGTTCGGGCATTTGGGAAACTTTTATTGATTGTTGCACCGGTTTATACGCTCGTTACCGCATTGAAGTATACGCCGGTTCTTGCTGCTTTTGCCCAGTTTATGGCGCCGTTTATGCGTTTTTTCCGTTTGCCGGGTGAGGCGGCGATGGCACTGATTTTGGGCAATTTCATCAATATCTACGCTTCCCTGGGAGCGATTACGGCACTAAAAATCACCGGTGGTCAATTGACGGTGTTGAGTTTGATGATACTTATTTCTCATTCACAGATTCTTGAAACGGCGGTCTTCTTTCAGATTCGGGCAAAGTGGTGGCTTTTGTGGTTTGTTCGGCTGGTGGTTTCACTACTGGCGGGTGCGGGACTCGCAGTGCTCATTGTGCGGAACGGTTCTGGAGGGGGCGGAAATACGGATTTTTCTCTCCTGCGGCAAGAGTTTGTGCTTGGGCCGGCTTTACAGGGATGGGCGGAAGGGCTTTTCAGTACCGGGGTCAAGATGCTATTGGTGCTGGTGGGTATTTTTATCCTGCTGGAACTGGCACGGGGTTACGGGGTGCTAAAAAAAGTGCTATCCGCGGTGAAGCGGGTTATTGGATTTATGGGCTACAACGAGGCAGCGGCAATGCCCTGGCTTGCCGGTAATGTGTTTGGAATTGTGTTTGGCGCCGGACTGATTGTTGAGTCGGTCAAAGAGGGTGGATTGACACCGAAACAGGTGACTCTGGTTGCTCAGTTTCTGGCGCTGTGTCATGGTCTATTTGAGGACACCGCAATATTTATCGTTCTCGGCGCAAACCTTTTCTGGATTGTGGTGCCGAGGATAGTTCTGGCGGTTATTGTCACTTGGATTTTAAACCGGTGCCTGAAGGAAAATCAGGGGTTGACAGAAGTGAAGGAAAACTGATAATAAAAAGAGCAAGAAAGGAGCAAAGGTGAAAATCAACTTGACGATCAAAAGAAAATGGCGGGGTAAAGTAAGAGTGCTACTTGTCTTTGAAGGGGAATTTGATACCGATGGATTGATTGACCGGCGTTTTGGCGGAAAATTTGCCGAGACGGGAATTGCGGTGAAGGGTGACAATAGAGTGGTGCTGGGTGGTTTAGGGAAACGGACCGAGTTTGAATTGGAACGGGTTCGAGTCGCCCTGGCAAAGGTTTTGCGCCGGGCTGGTGAGTTGGGTGCGGACGAGGTCGGGCTTCCCATCACTGCCGGACTCAAGGTGGATAGTAAAAGTTTTGTATCCGCTGCGGTTGAGGGGGCGATACTCAGCGGTTATCAATTTCGTAAGTTTCGCACAGTGAATGAGGATGTTGTAAAGGTTGATAGAATGGCTATTTTAGCCGAGAGCGAGAGGGAGGTCACCGAGTTGCGGCCAGTGGCTGATGATGCGGAGCGCCGTGCTCGAGCGGTTTGTTATGTCCGGGATTTGGTTAACGAGCCTTCTGCCAGCAAAGCGCCGATGATGCTTGCGGACCGGGCAAAGGAACTGGCGCAAGGAGAACGGGTTACGATTAAAGTGATGGATGCAGCGGAACTCGAGCGGCTGGGAATGGGCGGCATAATCGGTGTTGGTAAAGGTTCCCACAATCCACCCTGTATGGTCCATCTGACCTATAAACCTAAAGTCAAGCCCAAGCGGACGATGGTAGTCGTCGGTAAGGGCATCACATTTGATTCGGGTGGACTCTCCCTGAAAACTGCCCAACAGATGGAGTCGATGAAAGATGATATGGCGGGTGCGGCTACGGTTTTCGGGTTATTTAATTATCTTCGGGAGGTTGATATACCGGTCGTAGTTCATGGGTTGACACCACTGGCTGAGAATTTGCCCGGGGGTGGTGCCCAGAAGCCTGGTGATGTGATTCGCCACTTTAATGGTAAGACGGTTGAGGTGATGAATACCGATGCGGAGGGCCGCTTGATTCTTGCGGATGCGCTTGCCTACGGTGCAACTTTGAAGCCTGACTTGATGATTGACATTGCGACCCTGACCGGTGCCTGTGTTGTGGCGCTGGGCAATGAGATTTCAGGAGTACTGGGTACCGATGAAAAGACGATTGCCCGGCTGATTGCCATTGGTAAGGAAATGGGTGAGTACTTCTGGCAGTTACCGTTGTTTGAGCGGTACCGTTCCCACATGAAAAGCGGGGTTGCGGACTTTAAAAATATCGGCAAACCGCAAAATGCCGGGACAATCATCGGTGGACTATTTCTATCCGAGTTTGTGCCGAAAACGGTGCCCTGGGTGCATATTGACATTGCCGGCACCGCCTATACCAATGAGGACCGGGATTATTGCCCGGCGGGCGCCACCGGGGTACCGTTGCGAACACTCATCGCGCTTTTTGCCGGAACAATCGATGACACCGGCAGTTGAGTTTACCGGGGTTACCGTTGTATTTCAAGATACGGTTGCCCTGCAGGATGTTTCGTTCAGTCTTGCCAAAGGGGAGTTTTTAGGTGTCATCGGTCCAAACGGCTCGGGCAAGACCACGCTTTTGAAAACGGTATTGGGATTGATTCAACCAATTCAGGGTAAAGTGACTGTTTTAGGCGCAAGCGGCGGTCGCATCGGTAAGGTAAGAACCTTGATTGGTTATGTGCCCCAGCGTAAGCCGATTGATGTAAACTTTCCGGTAAATGTGCGGGATGCGGTTTTGATGGGAACTTACGGGCGGATAGGACTTTTAAAGTTCCCCGGGAAAAAAGAACAGGCAAAGGCACAAGCGGCGCTGGCAGCGGTTGGTTTGGAGGATATGGCGTTTCATACGGCAGGCCATCTTTCGGGTGGGCAGCAGCAGCGACTGTTTCTTGCCCGGGCACTTGTAGGAGACCCAGAGTTACTTTTGCTTGACGAGCCTACGGCCGGAGTTGATGTGGCAACTCGAGGACAGATTGTGGAATTGATACGGAGGGTTCATCGGGAGCGGCGGTTGACGACGATTTATGTAACGCATGATGTCAATGAGGTGTTGCCTTGTGTAGACCGAGTGATGTTTCTCAACCATACAGTCAAGGCTCTTGGTTCCTGCGATGAGGTTTTAAACCCGGCGGTTTTAGGTCAACTTTATGGCACGCCGGTTGCGGTAGTGGAAAGAGAGGGCCGAAAATTTTTGCTGGTCGATGACCGCCATGCTTGATTTTTTGAATTACGGGTTTGTTCGTAACGCCATTCTCGGTTCCCTACTTGTGGGTACAGTCTGTTCGCTCATCGGGGTGTTTGTTGTTTTACGCGGGCTGGCATTTGCTGGCGCCGGTATTGCCCATGCGGCGTTCGGGGGAGTGGCGCTCGGATTTTTACTTGGGGTTGATCCCCTTTTAACCGCAGTTGTCTTTTGCCTTGTTACCGCCGGATTGATTCAGGTAACCGGTAAAAGGACAAGTTTGCGTCAGGACACCGCTATCGGCGTCTTTTTTGCCTTTACGATGGCGCTGGGGGTTTTGTTTATCGGGTTTATGCGCCGCTACGACGCGCGAATTTATGGTTACCTGTTCGGAAACATTTTAGGAGTTACACCGGGAAATTTGCTGATTATGGCGGGGCTGACAGGCATCGTGCTGCTTTTCATCGGGTTGTTTTATAACCAGTTCAAGTTTCTGGCTTTTGATGAGGAGATGGCGCAGGCAAGCGGTTTGCCGACGGGCGTTCTCGGGGGGTTACAACTTGGACTGCTGGCGCTTGTTGTGGTAGTTTCCATTAAGGCGGTTGGGGTGATTTTGGTTGAGGCGTTGCTTGTGATACCAGCGGCAACCGCCTATCAACTTACTAACCGGTACGGAATGATGTTCTTTTTATCCTGGGTGGTGGCGATTGGTGCCTGTTGTATCGGATTGATACTTTCATATCTGCTTGGTGTCCCTTCCGGAGCCACAATCGTTTTGGTGGCAGCGGTAGGGTTTGGTCTGGCTGCAATATTTTCGCCCAAAAGAAGAAGGTGTAAGGTATGCGGGAAAAAGTTGTCCTGATGGCGTTAACCTTAATTTTTGTTACCGGATGTCCTGAAGCGAACAGAGAAGGCCGGTTTGTCGAGACCGATTCACGCCCATTGGTTATCACAACGCTTCCTGACCTTGCCGATTGGGTACTTCAGGTGGGTGGTGAATCGGTAGCGGTTCAATCGCTTATTACCGGGGCAGAAGAGCCGCATAGTTACGAACCGCGGGTTGCCGATGCCGAAAAGCTAAAGAAGGCGACATTGGTTGTGCGGGTCGGTCTGGGTTTAGATGATTGGCTAAACGGTTTAATCGAAAATGCCCGTAACAAGAGGCTGAAAATACTAACGGTTTCCGACAAGGTGGAGGTTATCAAAGATGAGGATGTTGCGGGAGCGGCAAAAACGCACCATCATACTCATGAGTATGGCAATCCGCACATCTGGCTCGACCCTGATGTTGCTAAAATAACGGTTAAGAAGATTGTTGAGATATTAAGCGAATTCAATCCAGCGAGGAAAGAATTTTACCACAAAAGGGGCGATGCTTACATTAAAAGGATTGACAGTACCGTTGCCGAGTTGAGAAGGTTCGCTGAAGATTTACCGAGTCGAAAGTTTGTTGCAATGCACGAATCCTGGCCCTATTTCTGCCGGGCTTTTGGGTTTGAGATGATAAGGGCGGTTGAACCTTTACCAGGACAGGAGCCATCGGCGCAAGACATCGCCCGTCTCGTTCAGATAATAAGGCAGGAAGAAGTGCGGGCAATAGTGATCGAGCCGCAGCACAATCGGGATTTGGCAGACGCCCTTGCCCGCGAGACCGGAGCAAAGGTTATTGTCCTGGCATCGACAACCGGTTCGCTGCCTTCAGTTACCAACTATCTAACTCTTCTCGAATACGATGTGAAGACGCTGGCAGCTGCGTTGTCCGGCAGCGATTGAGCAATTGTTCAGGATAAGGTGTAAACGGTAAGCAACTGGCCACGGATTCGGTACTGGCGGAGCGGTCTCATTCGTTCTTTTAGTGTCAGCGGAATTTTATTCCAGAGGAGTTGGTCAACTTCGTTTTCCCCGATAATGATATGGGTGACACCAAAGCGATTTATTGGGTCGTTGATGTTTGCCCAGTCGGTGATGGCGACTGCCCTTTTTCGGGATTCAATCATCAGGGGTGGTGCCCAGGAGCCAGCGACGACCGCATCCTGTGGCAAGATTTGGTCCAGGTCGCGGGCTGAAGAAATTAGAATGTAGGTACGGTTGGAAAACCAGTTGAAAAATTGTCCCAGGTCAAGGCGCAGGGAAAACAAAAGCAGCAGGGCGGCGATAAATGGTTTCAGCGCCCGCAGTGCGCCCAATTTTTTGGCAGTGAAAAAACGGTATAGTGCGGTACCGATAATGCCGGTTGCCAGCGCGATTATTAAAGCGAGTATTGTTATGCCCGACTCGTTACCCGGTGCCGGGTAGTTGCGGAATCCGGCAATATGAAGAAGTAACTGAACGACAAGGGGCCAGAGATAAATGGCGTAGAGGATGCTATTCAAGAAAGAAAGCGGACTTTCGGTTTGCGTTCTCGTTTTCGCGTTCCGAAAGGGACCTTGTGTTCTGTCCTTTCCCGACATAGGAGAGGCAGAATTTGGTTTTGGGAAAAGCCATTGGCTGATGGTAATAGCAGCGGCGGCAATTAGAGGGGGAAGGATGACAATTTCGTAGCGGGGTGGTCGGTAGTTCATATAGCCGAGCATCAAAACGCCAAAGATAAACCAAAAGAGGAGATAGCGCGAGGATTGCTTCTCCTCGGGTTCGGCTTGACGGGTGGCGTGCATGGGCAGGGACAAAAATCCTAATAGGGCAATCCACACTAACCGGGGCAAAAGTCTTGAACGGACACCGATGGTAAATGTATTGAATAGGTACGCAATCAAAGTTTGAGGATGGCCAGCCGGCGATTCACTTGAGTGCCGAAGGACATATTGAAGGTACTGATTGCGATAGGGAAGGAAAACTACTATCAACCAGATGAGGATTGCACCGATTGCGCCAGCAGTAAACCAGCCAAGGCTAACGAGAAACCGACGGCGTTCTTCCTGCTGGGAACGAGCCGAAAGCCCGCGGTTAATGAAGAGCAAAAGCAGCGCGGGCAGGATGAAAACGGCGGAGATTTTTATTAAGAGAAATGTGGCGAAGGCAAAAAAACCGCTCAATAACATCAGGATGGGTTTTTTCAGTGATTTTACCCAGAAGAAACCGGTGAGTAATAGAAAAAGAATCTGGACTGTTTCGATAAGTCCGAGACGGCTGTACATCACCAAGGGGTAACTCAAAGCAAGGAACAGACCGGCGAGCAGTGCCGCGATTTCTCGAGCGGTATGGCGAATCAACAGCGCCATTATCAGTACCCCAAGGACCCCACTGAGAACCGAGAGAAGTTTTACCTGAACGAACCCGATGCCTAACAGTTTGAATATCAGGGCAACAAGGATATTAACCAGCGGATAGATGCAGAAGGGTAAAAAGTCGTCTTGGTGCCAGTTGCCATAGAGGACAAAGTTGCGTGCCGAGTAGGTGTTCAAACTTTCATCGGTGTATGGAGCAAAACTCCAGGAAAGGTCTGGTGGTGGGTCAGCACGCAGGTCGGCGGTTCGTACGAGAAGGGCGATTAAAAGAATAGCAGCGAGGAGAAGCCAGAAATGGCGGTGGGCAAATAGTTCAATCTTGTGGGCGATGTTGGGACGATTATCTGGTTGATTTTTACGCACTGGAGAGTTTTTTTTCATTCTCTTATTTCTGCCAGCGGTCAAACTCCTGTTTGAGGCTGGCAAGGAGGTTTTCGAAGAATTCCCGACGGCGAGAAAGTTCCTGCTGGGCACGGACGCGGCGCGTTATATCAAAGCCGATGTCCAAAATTCCAATCACTTCGTTGCTTGTGTTACGCCAGGGCTGCTTGGCAATCGCCAGCCAGATGGTTGTTTCCTGTTTGGGGTCACCGAGCGCAAACTCCAGTTGCGCTCCTTTGCCTGTTTCCAGAACCTGGCGGTCATAGGAACCAAGGAGCGCGGTGACCGTGGCTGAGAACAGTTCGGCATCGGTTTTGCCTACGATGTCGGTGCCGGAACCAAGTAACCTGCGGGCGGTTTCATTGGCCGCGACATAACGGTGTTCCCGGTCTTTAAATGCGACCAGCACCAGTGGGTTTTCGATAATTGCCTGGAGCCGGGATTGGGAGTCCTGCCACGCCTGTTCTACTTTTTTCCGGCTGGACAGATTTTTCACGAGAGCCAGCGCGCCGTTGTCCAGAGGATAGGTGGTCAAAGAGAACCAGCCAGCGAATCGGTCGCGGCCATCGTTATAAAAAAACTCCTGATACTGAGAAGTACGTTCGAGCAGGGTGCGACGAAAAGGAAGCGCCATCCCGGTTTTTTCCATCTCCGGGTAAAGTTCCCAGAGTCGTTTACCCACGGCTTCTGCAGCGCTGACCCGGGTTTCCTTTTCCGCACCTTTGCTCCAGGCGGTTACTGTCCACTCTTGATTAATCGCAAAAAAGCCGTCAGCAGGGCTGTTGAGTAATGAGGTGATATCGGCATTTTTTTTGCTCAACAGTTCTTCGAGGCGCTTCTCCCGGGTAATGTCAATGGCAAGGGCTTCAAATGTGCGGCGGCTGGCAAAAGTTATTGCCCGGCCAGTCATTTTGACCCAGTTTGTTTCGGTCGGTGTTTTTACGACCCGAAACTGGTAATCAGGTGGATAAATACCGCTCTTTTTTGCTTCCGACTCAATCTGCTGAACTCGGCTGATGTCTTCAGAATGGATGCGGGCAAAAAGCGCCGAGTTGTCGGTCATAACCACTTCCCGGGATACGCCAAAGATATTTTCTACTGAAGGGCTTATGGCGATGATGCGTCCTTCGTCGCTGAATCTGATGATACAGACATCCTGGGCAGACTCTACCAGGCCGCGGTAGCGTTCCTCACTCTCGCGCAGCGCCTGTTCGATTTTCCTCCGGGCGAATTCGATATCCCGGATGTCACCCGGAACTGCTGTCCAGTTGTTCTCAGTCTGTTGAGTTTGCGAGAGTTGTTCCTGAGCCTTTTTCAATTCGGTTAGGTCTTCATAAATTATCGCAATTTGCTGGACCACGCCTTCGGCGTTCAGTAAAGGAAAAGCGGTGGTGCGGACACACACCTTTTTCCCGGGTGTGCTGGCGAGTCCGAGTTCTGCAGCATCGTACCAAAATGGCGGGGTTTCGACCCGGGCACCGGCAAGCAGGCGTTTTATCTGAGGTTCCAGCAAACCGGTGCGTTTTAACCCTTTTTCTTCAAACAAGTTTATGCCGGGTGGTGGTAATTTACCCAGCAGTCGTTCGGCTGCTTTATTACTCTTTATGAGATTACCGCTGGTATCAAAGATTTCCACTCCCACCGGGCTGAAGTCGATAAAACTATCAAAGAGTACCCGGGCGCGGGCTTCGGCTTTTTTCCTTTCCGCCTCTTCAAATGCCGCCTGCTCTTCAAGCAGCCGCTTGGGGTCTGGTCCCTTCGGAAAAATCATACCTCGATTATTAGCTTTCGTAAGCCGGCGGCCCGGCTCGAACGGGCGACCTGCGGTTTACGAAACCGCTGCTCTGCCTGCTGAGCTACGCCGGCATTTTTCGAACGATTTTAGCGATTGAACAGGGTCTGGTCAAGGAGACGGTATTTCCTGATAATTTCTGTTTAACATGATTGAGGTTAATACTGAAGTAAAAGATGTATTTATATCCGAAAAAGTCGCAAAAAGTGACAAAATTTCATATCCTCCACAGTCCGGGTACAGTTCCCGGGATAGCCTTCCATCCCCCGGTTTCATTGTCCTTTTAACCATATCCATTTGGATAATGAAGACTTTTCTACATTCCGTTCTATTGTTCTATCTAACTCCTGGCAGACGTACAACCCTTTTGATTATCGGCGGCGTGGTATTAATGCGAACAAAGTAGGTGCCGGCAGGAAGATTGCGTAGATTAAGAAAAGACCCTGGTGTAACGGTCTGAGTTGCTACAGGTGAACCGGTGATGTCGAACAGAGTGACGGTTAGCGGTGTTTTAGAAGTTCCGTCTACGATGAGCCGGACGATTGAGTGTGTCGGGTTGGGTACAAGAGATACATCTGGTATAGTCAGGATGGGTTGTTCAGCGATGCCGGTGCCAATGACGGTGAAGGTGTCGGGAGGAGTGGTAACATTAGCCATTCCGTCCGAAAATTGGAAGTAAAACTGATGTTGTCCGGGGGCAAAGCCTGTCCGGCTAACGGAAAAGATAACACCACTGGCATAATTATGGCTTGACGGAATTAGATTGAAGGTGTCCTGATCGACAATTACGGTGCGAATTGTCGGTAAATTGGTGTCGGCGTCGACATAGCGAATATTGAACCAGAAGGGTGTAGTTTCTTCCCCGCTGTCCGGAATGACGCGGGCGTTAGTGAGGAGGGGCGGCGAATTCCGATTTACGGTAAAAGTTGGCGTTCGATCGGCGTAAAAACGACAAGGTACGGTAGTGTCGCGAACATAACTGCCACCAATTGGATATACCGCCTGGGTGACAGCCGCCGCATAAAGGTAGCCGGATGAGTTAGGCCAGGGCCCAAATCTGCGGTCGGCAGTAAACCGTGATATCGGACAGCGAAGAGAGAGAAGGTTCCCATTTGTCTGGGCTTCGATATCACCGACCCGTTCGTAGGACTGGGTATAACGGTTGATGGCATAAAGGCCCGTGGTGTAGATTGTAAGAATGTTGGCATAGCTCATTACGAAGACGAAGCTATCGGTTGGAGCTTCGGGATTGACAAAACCGAGGGAGTAGATGTAATAAGGTTGCGGGAATGTGTAAGTGGGCCAGCTGTTATGGTTGTTGCGGAGACGGGCGTAAAAATGGTCATTAGAGCGAGAAACCCAGGCGCCGTTAATGTCGAGCCAGGGACCTTCGGGTTGGATAGCATCTCCGGTGGTCTCAGCAGCAACCGAAGCGAGAAGTGACGAACCCGGGGGCCAGATATTATTAATGTTAAAAGGGGAGTGGGTGGCGTAACCTGATTCGTCGGCAGCGCGGATGTAATAATAAACGGTACCCGATGCTGGCGCGACAAGAGATGCCTGCCAGGTACTTTCGTATCCCGGTTCGGTGAGGCGGGTCATAATTTCTTCCTGCCAGGAGTTTTGACCATCAAGAGAGTAAAAGAGCGTTACCGTTGGGTTGAGGTTTTTTGTCTGGAGGGCAAAATGGCAGTCAGCATTGATAAATACTGTTTGTGCCGGGGCAGGCGCTGAATTGCAAACAGCTGCTAATGTGGGTTGCGCAGTTGTGGTTTTTAGAAAGAGCGGAATTAGCAGCAAAACGGCTCGAGTGAAGTTCACACTAAATTCTACAATAAACAACAACAACGGGCAAGTAATTTTTGACACTAAAGTTTGGTGATGTCAGTACCGATTGCTATCGTGTCGATTTGTTTGGGTTAAATTTTACACTAAAGTTATATAAGATATAATATATAACCTAAAGGAGGAAAAAGATGGAAAATATCACCGAAAAAAGAGGGATGCCCCTTTTAGGGGACGATTTTCCGGAAATCAAAGTGTCAACGACGCACGGGTTAATAGAACTGCCGAAGTTCTTTGCCGGTAAGTGGTTTGTGCTTTTCAGTCACCCGGCAGATTTTACTCCGGTGTGCACGACAGAGTTTGTTGCGTTTCAAAAGCGCTACGATAAATTTCGAAATCTTAATTGCGAACTGATTGGATTGAGCGTTGACCAGGTGTTCTCGCATATCAAGTGGGAGGAGTGGATTAAAGAGAAACTGGGAGTTGAGATTGAATTCCCGATTATCGCCGATACCGGCAGGGTTGCCAGTATGTTAGGACTAATTCATCCGAATAAGGGGACGAATACGGTGCGGGCGGTTTTTGTGGTTGATGACCGCGGTAAAATCAGGATTATTCTTTACTACCCGCAAGAACTGGGGAGAAATATGGATGAGATTTTACGTGCGGTTGAGGCGATGCAGATTGCCGACAAGTATAAGGTGGCGATGCCCGCCAACTGGCCCAACAATGAACTCATTAAGGACCGGGTGATTGTACCGCCGGCGAGCGATGTCAAAACGGCAAAGGAGCGATTGGAAAGGGCAAAGGCGGGCGAGTTTGAATGTTTTGACTGGTGGCTCTGCCACAAGAAGTTAAATCTGTAAAGGAGGAAAATTATGCTATCCCGTATTCCTATAGAGCTTGATGAAATCAAGCGGAGAACTATCGAGTTAGAGGTTTTGCGGGCGGCGATGATTGCCGAGCTGGATGCGATAAATCTTTATGAACAGATGGCAGCAATGGTAGAAGATGAAACAATAAGAAAGGTGTTACTGGATGGCTCGAGAAGAAAAGACCCACTTAGGGGAATTCGAGGCTTTACTATTGAAGAGTGATAAAGAGCAAAGAGAGGAACTGGAAGCGGGTGAGCAGGAGGTTGATGAGTTGATGGAAGGGTAGTTTTTAAGCGCCGCAGGAAAGATTTGTCCCGAAGATATTTTTAGTATAATTACCCAGTATGATGCTTCCGGAACAAGAGAAACAGAAACAACCGGATAACGACTCGTCCCAGAGCGGTCCGGTCTTCTGGCAAAAGCCGGTATTTTTTATTCCGATGGCGGTGTTTTTGCTCCTGGTGCTGACAACAGCGGTCGTCGTTGTGGTTAAGAATGCGGGCCGAGTGCAAATTGGACCGGCGCCGGTTCCACTCGGTCCAATTACTCCGGATACAACGATGAGTCGCGTAAGACGACAACTGGCGCGGGGTATTACAAGACTGGAGCGGCGATTGCAGGAGTATCGGGGGAAAATAGAAACGCTCTCTTTTTATCAGGATTCACTTTACCGGAGTTGTAGTCTGGGATTGAAACAGTTGTGGATTGAGTTTGCAGCGGTCGAGAGCGCGCGTTCTTATGCCGAGCGTAAACCGTTGTTTACCAAAGCGAGAAAAAGGTATGTAGAACTCCGGAACAGTGTCAATGACTTTGTTTTTTCCGTTGATTCGGCAATCAGTGGTCGAGTGCTTGACTCTTTAGACCAGGAGTTCCGTAAGTTGATCAGTGAGTAAGACACGAATGGCGGTTTGGCGGATTGATATCAATAAAAAGGGTTTTGACCCTGAGGCACGGGCGTTTGAGGTTGATGCTCGGGATATGGGTTTAAAATCGCTTTCACCGGTAAGGATTACCCGGGTGTGGTTCATCGAAGGGGCATTGAGCGTCAACAATGTGGAGGCAATTGCTCAGGAGTTGTTGTGCGACCCGGTTGTTGAAGAGTGGCGGGCTGAGGTCCTTGAGAACGGCGTTTTGAAGGCTGGTGATGAAACTTTAGTCCTTTACAATCCAGGAGTAATGGATCCGAGTGTTGCGACGGCGCTACGGGCGCTTGAGGATATGGGGTATAAAAAGGTTCGGGTACGCACCGGGCGAAGTTATCGATTGGGAAGAGCGCTGACTGCCGAAGAACGAATGATGCTCAGCCGGGGTTTGATGTTTAATCCCCTGATACAACATCTGGCGTCTCCTGGAGAGAAAGTTTTTGCCCAGCCCAAACCCTACCGTTTTAAGCCGGTGGTAATCCCTTTGCGCGGTCAAAGTGACGGTGAATTGGAAAGAATTTCTCGAAACCGACTCCTTGCTTTATCGGTTGAGGAGATGAAGATTTTACGGCGATTTTATGAAAAGATCGGGCGGGACCCGACCGATGTTGAGTTAGAGACTTTTGCTCAAACCTGGTCCGAGCACTGTCAGCATAAAACATTTCGGGGGGAGATTGTTTTCGGTAGGAGACGGATAAACAATTTATTAAAGTCGACAATTATGCGGGTTACTGAAGAACTTGCCCTGCCGTGGGTGCTTTCGGCGTTTGAGGATAACTCCGGGGTAATTGAATTTGACGAAAAGTACGGAATCAGTTTTAAGGTGGAGACGCACAATCATCCTTCTGCGCTGGAACCTTATGGTGGCGCGGCAACCGGCATCGGCGGTGTAATTCGGGACTGTCTTGGGACCGGCTTGGGTGCAAAGCCGATTTTGAATACCGATGTGTTCTGTTTTGGTCATCCGGGCACCGATTTTAACGATTTGCCCAGAGGGGTATTACACCCGCGCCGGGTGATGAAAGGGGTGGTAACCGGTGTGCGGGATTATGGCAATCGCATGGGAATTCCAACGGCGAATGGAGCGGTCTATTTTGACCAGGGGTATTTAGGCAATCCTTTGGTATTCTGTGGTACGGTCGGGATCATTCACCGCTCGAAGCTAAAGAAAAAGGTGCAAGCCGGACAAATGATTATGCTGCTCGGAGGACGAACTGGCCGCGACGGAATTCACGGAGTTACCTTTGCGTCGTTAGAACTTGATGAACGTTCCAGTGAATTTTCTTCGGGTGCGGTCCAGATTGGTAACCCGATTGAGGAGAAGAAACTGCTGGACCTGGTTCTGGCGGCAAGGGATAAAGGGCTCTTCAGTGCGATTACCGATTGCGGAGGCGGTGGTCTTTCCAGTGCCGTGGGTGAGATGACAGCGCGGACCGGTTGTGAGGTGTGGCTTGATAAGGTCCCGCTGAAGTATCCGGGTTTGAGTCCGGCGGAAATCTGGGTTTCCGAGGCTCAGGAGCGGATGGTGTTATTTGTTGAACCAGAAAAGGTCAAACCGCTTTTACAACTGGCAAAGGAAAACGATGTTGAGGCAACGATAATCGGGAAAGTGACCGGGACAAAAAGGCTGGTGTTGAAGTATCGGGAGCGAATTGTTGCGGATTTACCGATGCGGTTCCTTCATCATGGTTGGCGTCAGGTCAAGCGAATAGCACACTGGGAAAGGCAGGACATTCCGGAGCCGTTTGTGCCCCATCGCCGGGAATTGACCGAAATAATGCTCAAGTTGCTGGCAACGCCCAATATCGCCAGTAAGGAGTGGGTGACAAGGCAGTACGACCATGAGGTGCAAGCCGGTACGGTTTTGAAGCCGTTCGCGGGCCGGGACAGTTTTGGACCAACTGATGCCTGCGTCATTGTGCCGGTAAAGGGTTCTAATCGGGCGTGTGTTGTATCTTGCGGATTGTGCCCAAGGTTTGGATTGGTTGACCCTTACTGGATGGCGGCTTCGGCAATTGATGAAGCGTTGCGGAATTGCGTTGCCGCGGGCGGGGATATTGAACGCACCGCAATCCTGGACAACTTCTGCTGGGGGAGTCCGGAAAAACCTGAGCAGTTAGGTGGTCTGGTGCGAGCGGCCGAAGGTTGTTATGATACCGCACGCGGTTTCCGGGTACCGTTTATCTCTGGAAAGGACTCTCTTTACAATGAGTTTAAAACCGAGCAGGGGGAAACATTACCAATACCCGGCACCCTGTTGATTTCGGCGATAAGCGTAATTCCCGATGTTCGTAAGACAATGACGCCGGACTTTAAAAAGCCCGGTTCATTAGTGTATCTGGTGGGCGAGACCTTTTTAGAATTGGGCGGGAGCGAGTTTATGCGGGTGCACGGTGGTATCGGGCGCGATGTGCCCAAGGTGGAACCGCGGCGGGCAAGGCGGCTGATGATTAAGATGTTTCAGGCAATCCAGCGGGGGCTGGTGCTTGCCTGTCACGACCTTTCCGAGGGTGGTCTTGGTGTAGCACTTGCCGAGATGAGTTTTGCCGGTGGGATAGGTGTCGAGGTGCAACTGCGCCATGTGCCCGGGGCGCATCGGTTTGAACGCGACGACTTTTTACTTTTCAGTGAGTCCAACAGTCGTTTTCTCTGTGAGGTGGCACCACAGAAACGGGAGGCATTTGAAAGGATTTTTGCCGGGTTGCCTTTTGCTATGATCGGGAAAACAGGGGAAGGTCAATACATAACGATTGCAGGGCTGGATGGAGGGGAAGTGGTAAAACTTGACCTTAATGAGGCGGGCAAAGTATGGCGAACATCATTGACCAAGCGACTCGCCGAGCAGTAGTTAGAGGCGCGGGTTGCGGTATTTTTCCGACTTCTTTGGTTTATTCCTGGTCTTCAGTTATATAAGGGTCAATAGGTGACTTGCTCATTACCCGCATCAGTTCATCGTTAAACCGCCGCGCCGGAAAATAACCGAAAACTTTAAGGATGTGATTTTTGGCAATGACTTCGTGCACCAGAGCAAGGTTTTTGCCCGGGACAACAGGAATTGTTACCAGAGGGATTTTGACCCCAAGGATTTCGGAATACTGTTCTTCTATGCCGGCTCTTTCACATTCGACGCCACTTTGCCACTGGATGAGACGAACCTCGACTTCGACCCTTTTCTGGATGCGGATTGCCCTGACCCCGTACAGGCTATAGACATCAACAATGCCGACACCCCGCACTTCTATATGATGGGCAAGCGCCGGCGATTTTGCCGCCGGGTACCCCATAAGAATTCCCGTGCCCCGGCGTAATACCCGGACCAGGTCGTCGGCAACCAGACGATGACCACGGTCAACAAGGTCAAGGGCACATTCACTTTTTCCGATGCCTGATTCGCCGGTGATGAGCAGTCCCACACCAAAGACATCGACCAGGTCGCCGTGGATGTAAGTTTCTGGTGCCAGTCGGTAGTCAAGAAAGACACTCAAAAGGTGAATGAAAGGTGTGGTATCGAGTGGTGTGCGGATTATCGGCACGCCCAACCGGTTGCCTTCCTGAATCCAGACCTCAGCCACCGGTAATTTTTTGGTGATGATGACCGCGACCGGTTTCAGTTCCAGAAGGGTGCGGACCGCTTGAGCGTACTGCTCTAAGGATAAGTTTTCCAGGTAGGAAAGTTCGGTGCTACCGACAATCTGAATTCGTTCCCGCAGGAATACGCCGGTGTAACCGGCGAGTGCCATTCCGGGTCGGTTGATATCCGGAGTGGAGATGAAGTTGGTCTCCAGCCCATTGTGACCGGCGAGCAGTTCAAGTTGCCAGTCGGCTTTTTTTTCTTCCAGTAAGGTCCCGACCGTAATTTGCTTGGAAGAAATTTCCATTTACCCTTGCGGGTTTGACTTTTCCGGGCGGAATTTGTGTCCAGGTGCCCGTCGCCGCCGGGTGCGGATTTTTCCCAGACGGCGTTCCAGTTGAATTACCAATTTGTCAGCGAGGTCATTTACCGCCTGATAAGAGTCGCTGCCGTGGCCCTTGGCGGTGACGACAAAATGCCCGGTATGAACTTTGCCCTCGGCGACCTCATATGCCCGGTCCGGAAAGAGAACTACCTCACTTTTCAAAATCTGATGGTCAAACTTTCCCAGTTTTTCTAACTTCTTGGTTACATATTCACGGAGATGAGGGGTAATTTCGAGATGACGCGCGGTGAGTGTAATCTGCATTTTTCCTCCTTTGTATATAATAATAGCCTTTTAATTTCTGCAGTCAAGAAAGGTTAAGCAGGGCGCGGCAATTTTTGCTTGGGCGGCTAAAAATCGGGGATGGGTTCGAAGATGGCAAGGTAGTGAAAGGGGTTGAGTCGCTGGTGGTGGCAGAGGGCGAAGCCAGCACTTCGGGTTAGTTTTTTCAATTGTGTTTGTGAGATTCTTTCACGGATAGGGGGTCCCGGAGGAGGTTTTACTTTTTCCCATTCAACAACAACCAGAACGCCTTCGGGTTTTAGCAGGCGCCGCGCTTCGAGAAGCGCAGCAGTTTTGTTACCGACTTCGTGGAGAACGAGTACCATCAAAATGCGATCGGCGATTGCAGCAGGCAGGGGGATTTTTTCAGCTCGTGCTTGAAGGAGCTGAACATTTCCGGTGTTTGGGGGAAGTTTGCGTTCAAGGTCTTTAAGCATCTCCGATTCGATATCGACGGCGATGATTGTACCCTTTTTGCCCAATTTTTTCAGCGCCGGTAAGGTGATGTAGCCGGTACCGGCGCCAATGTCAAGCAGGGTTAAGCCGGGTTTTAAGTTGAGCGCCTTTATTACCGGTTGGGGTGGGAGGCGTTTTTGCCGTTCCGAGCTGAAGAGCGCAGCGCGGTTTTTCGGGTCAAACCGATGAGGCACAGTGGTAGTTATAATTGAACGACGAAGCACCGGATAAACAACAAAAATGGTTGTTGCGTAACATCAGGCGACGCCCGCGGCAATGAGGGCGGCACGGACAATTAAGTCAGCGGGCACGGTTTCGTAAGAAGTCTCATCGACTTCAATCGTTCGGCATTGAGCCGGCCCGCACACATCGCAACAGGGGCTTTGTCCGGTATGCGCCGCAAGGTACTCCTCAATCGGGCGGTCGTTAAGCAGAACGAGGTTTGATGACAATGGTGCTTTATCAAATTGTTCTTTGGAGAGCGGTTTCTTTTCGACAACGATTTTCCAGCCGAGCGGTGCCAGTTTTTCTTCTAATACTGCAACCGCCTTATCCAGTTCCCTTTCCGTATCATTACACCGCGGACAGGTGCGGTCTTCAATTAAGAGCCTTTGCCAGGTGATTTTCAGAACCTTTTGCATTGCGCTGATAAGTTTAGTGTGGGGTGAAGTGAAATCAAGTTTTAAATCTACAGGCTTGATTCACCGCCCGGGCGGTGTATGATTACCAATATGGCGATAACGGTTGTAGCGATTGGTGGTAATTCTCTTATCCGGAATAAGGAGCGGAGTTCGTTTGCGGACCAGATGGCAACATTGCAGAGCAGTTGTCGTCCGATTGCCGAAATGGTACGTGCGGGTGAGCGGGTTTTGATTACCCATGGCAATGGTCCGCAGGTTGGATTTGTGCTGTTGCGTTCGCACCTGGCGCGAATGCGGGTCCCGGAGATTCCGCTCGATGCCGCAAATGCTCAGACCCAGGCGGAAATTGGTTATATGATTCAACAGGTTCTGGACAATGAGTTCCGGCAGATGGGTATTAAGCGGCGCGTGGTAACGGTTGTCACCCAGGTGATAGTGGATAGAAATGACCCGGCGTTTTCGGTGCCGTCCAAGCCGGTGGGACCATTTTACACCCGGGAGGAGGCGGTACGCTTGCAGCGGGAACTGGGCTGGGTATTAAAGGAGGATGCCGGTCGTGGGTTCCGGCGATTTGTGCCGTCGCCGATACCTCAGGCGATTGTTGAGATTGAGGAGATAAAACGGCTGGTTGAGGCGGGCGCAGTGGTCGTTGCCTGTGGTGGTGGGGGGATACCGGTGGTTGAAGAAAACGGTAAATTGAAGGGTGTGGCAGCGGTAATTGACAAAGACCTGGCATCGGCACTTCTTGGTAATCTTGTTGGCGCAGAACGGCTGATAATCTCCACCGCGGTGGAACAGGTGTATCTCCATTATGGCTTACCTGATGCCCAGCCATTGACAAGGGTAACAGCAGCGGAAATGGAAAGTTATTTAGGTGCCGGGCATTTTCCCGAGGGCAGTATGGGACCAAAGGTGAGCGCCGGACTTAAGTTTCTGGAGCGGGGAGGGAAAGTGGTTTTTATTACCGACCCGGAGCATATTCTCGCAGCGGTCGCGGGAAAAGCCGGGACAACGATTGTGCCGTAAGATGAGCGGTCTTACCGTACTGGTTTACCTTTTGTTTTCCCAGACGATGATGCTTATTCCGATGGATTTGACCCAGAGTGACCATCTGAAAGCGTATGGGGTTGCCTATCGTTTGCTGACAAGGGGTGTGCGGGTTGAGTGGCTTTTGAACTATCGCGGCGGGTCCTTTTTATTTCCGGAAGATGGACAGGCAATAAAGGAGTGCCGTTGGAACGGGGTCTTCTTTGAGGAGGTGACACCTGCGCAGCTGGTGATGATTCGCTCGACAATAGAAGCGAACAATATGGCTTCGGTTGTTCTGGAGCGGCCGACCAAGATTGCAATTTATGCACCGCCGACCGCAGACCCGTGGGACGATGCGGTGCGGCTGGCTCTGGACTACGCCGGGATTCCTTACGATGTGGTATGGGATAAAGAGGTTCTTGCCGGAAAACTTGCCCAGTATGACTGGCTACACCTGCATCACGAGGATTTTACCGGTCAGTTTGGTAAGTTTTACGCTTCGTACCGACAGGAAAAGTGGTATCAGGAGGAAGTGGCGCTTAACATAAAGACCGCCCGCGAACTCGGGTATCAGAAGGTAAGTAAGTTGAAACTGGCGGTTGTTGAGGCGATTAGAAAGTATGTTGCCGAAGGTGGAATGCTGTTTGCGATGTGTTCGGCAACCGATACCCCGGATATTGCCTGGGCGGCACGAAACACCGATATCTGCGATGCGGTGTTTGACGGTGACCCGGCCGACCCCAGCTGCAATCAAAAACTGAATTATGAGGGGTGTTTTGCCTTTGAGAATTTTAAGGTTATCACCGACCCCTGGGTTTACGAACATTCTGATATCGACACTTATCAAGAGGCAACGGCGCGGGGTCCAGAGGTTTACTTTACCCTTTTTGACTTTTCCGCCAAGTACGACCCAGTACCGACGATGCTGGTGCAGAACCATGTTGGACTGGTCAAGGAGTTTTTAGGTCAGAATTGTGGGTTCCGGCGCACCTTGCTGAAGAAAAATGTGGTAATTATGGGTGAGGTGACAAACACTGAGGAGGCGAAGTATATTCACGGACAGTTTGGAAAGGGGACAGTTACTTTTCTGGGCGGACACGACCCAGAGGATTATGCGCATCGAATTGGAGACCCTCCTACCGACCTCTCTTTATACAAAAATTCACCCGGGTATCGGCTGATTCTCAACAATGTGCTTTTCCCGGCAGCAGAGAAGAAACCGCTCAAAACATAGGCGATGAACTCAATTTCGGACTGTTTTGATTGCGGCTTGAGACAGTGCGAACGGATTGTCCATTTGTGCGGGGGAAATGATGAGGTAATTCAGAGATTAAAGGAGCGGCTCGAGAGGTTGCGAGGTCAACTTGAGTTAAGACAACCACCCAGCACCTACACATCCAAGATGCTGATTGCCGCGATGGAGTTTTTGGGTAATAAGGACCCGTTTTGGCAGATGCGGCAGGAGCAGAACGAGAAGAGCCGGGAATGGGCGGAGCGCTGTGATGCGGAACTGGAACGAAAAGAAGAGCCGTTGAAGGCGGCACTGGTGTGCGCTGCGGCGGGCAATGTGATTGATGTTGGACCAAGACACCGGTTTGACTTTGCGGCGACTCTGGCGCGGGCGCGTTTGGCGCACGATGATACCGCTCGGCTGCAGGAAAAGTTGAAGAAGGCACGGCGACTGGTTTACATCCTTGACAACGCCGGGGAGGCGCTGTTTGACCAACTGGTACTCAAGCGGCTGGCGGTGCCGGAGGTGACGATTGTTGCCCGGTCCACACCGATTCTCAACGATGTGACCGTTGACGAGGCGCGGCAACTGGGTTTTGAACAGCTGGGGCGGGTGATTGGTACCGGTTCGGCTTATCTCGGCGTTGACCTCAATACCGTTTCCGATGAGTTTCGTGAGGTTTACTACGATGCCGATGTGGTGATTGCCAAGGGGCATGCAAACTTTGAGTCTCTGGTTGACGATGGCCGGGATGGGTTTTACCTGCTGACCGCTAAGTGTGAACTGGTAGCGGGTCGGCTGGGCGTGAATCTGGGGGATTCGGTTCTTTACTATTCTAAGGGGAGAGGTTGATATGTGTCTGGCGATACCGACGAAGATTGTGGCGATTGAAGGCGAAAGGGCGATTGGTGAGGTTGGTGGGGTGCAGCGGGAGATTTCAATTGTGATGACGCCCGGGGTGAAGGTGGGCGATTATGTGATTGTTCACGCCGGGTTTGCGATTCAGGTGCTGGACAAAACCGCGGCGGAAGAAACAAGGGCGATTTTTGAGCAGATGGCGCAACGGGTGAGCGAGCAGCAGCGGCAGGCGCGGCAACGCCGCTAACAGACCGGTTCAATTAATGGTTCACCACCTTCGGTTTGTGCCTGGGCGCTCTGGGTAATCAATCTTGCGGCATCTGCGGCGGTGGGTGCGGAAAGCGCCAGTTTGCGCACCGGTTCGAGGTGCAGCGCTCGGGCAAGGGTGGCAAGAATCTGAAGATAGACCGAGTACATCGAAGGCGGCGAAATTAGTGCGACGACGAGGTTGACCGGTTCGTTGTCACGGGCGTGCCAGTCAATCGGAGTGGTGAGACGAACCACCACCACAACAATTCGGTCGAGTGAAGCAGGGGCAGAGTGGGGCAGAGCAACCCCATGGCCCACACCGGTTGAGCACAGTTCCTCTCTTTTTCGGAATCCTTCAATTACTTCATCGTGGTCCTGGGTGATGCCGGCTTCGAGCAGGCGGTCGGCAACAAGGTCGAACAGTTGCTCTTGCGAACCAACCGGCGGGGCATCAAACGCCAGTTCGGGCAGGACAAAGTCGGCGAGGTTCATCATAAGCACGCAAAGAAGTCTATTATCTTATTGATAATGACATCCTGTTCGGCATCTGTCAAGTTATGTCGGATGGGCAGGCAGACGATTTCATCACTTGCCTTTTCCGCGACCGGAAACGACTGGTTGTTAAATAAGGAGACAAATCCGGGTTGAAGGTGGATTGGTTTGGGGTAGTAAATCATTGTTTCAATACCATTAGCGAAAAGAAAGTCACGGAGTTTGTCGCGCTGTGGGGTAAGCAAAGCAAACTGGTGATAGTTGACCGTGCTGTCCGGGACGGACTGGACGATGCGAACATATTGATTGAGTGCAGTGGAGTAGCGGTGGGCAAGTTGTCGGCGCCGGGCAAGCCACTTTTCGAGATGGTTAAGTTTTAAAAGGAGAAATGCCGCCTGGAGTTCGTCAAGCCGGGCTGAGGTTGGGCAGGAAATCGGTAATGCGACACTGGCGATGGCGCCACCGTTGCCGAGCGCGCCAAGGTTTTTGGTCGGGTAAAAACTGAAGGTGGCGACGGTGCCAAATGAGCCCAGTTTTCTTTCTTGATAGGTTGAGCCGAGCGCTTGGGCGGCGTCTTCAACTAAAAAGATGCCTTTTTGCTGGCAGATGGTGATGAATCGGTCAAGGGCGGGACAGTTACCAAACAGATGTACCAGGACAATTGCTTTGGTTCGAAAGGAGATTTTTTCTTCAACTGCCAAAGGAGAAAGACAGAGGGTTTCGGGTTCGATGTCGGCAAGTACGGGCACGGCACCGGTCCGCAAAATCGCCTCTACCGTAGCGGGAAAGGTGAACGGAGTGGTAATGACTTCGTCGCCCGGACCGATGCCCAGCGCCTTCATTCCGTAAAACAGAGCATCGGTGCCGCTTTTGAGCCCGATAACTTGCGGTACCCCGAGGTAAAGGGCAAGGGTCTGCTCGAACTTTTTGAGTTCATCGCCCAGAACAAATCTGCCCGAATCGATGATGCGACTCAGCGCCTTTTCAAACTCGGGCTTGAACTCAATGTTTTCTGACCTCAGGTCATAGAACGGGATGCGGCAGGAGTTCATCTTAAGAAATGTTAACCGGGAAAGAAGCCGAGGCAAATCAGGGAAAGCGTTGCGGCGGCTTTATGTTTTATTTTCCGGGTTCTCTGCCGGCTTTTGCGTTGCCTGAAGATAGGCAAGGCGCAGCTGATACAGGAGATCATTTAGCAGTTCGGTTTCTTCTGTTGAGCGGTTGCCTTCGGTTTTGGTTTTGAGCATCTCAAGGGTGTCAATGGTGTGACGGGCTAATGGTAAGTTGAGTTCGGTTTTGGTGCTTTCTCCGGTCAAGGGCCGGCCCAGATAGTGCAGGGCGGTGGCAGCAATGCTCAAAATCAGGGCTGAGAGCGTGGCGGGAATTTCTTCCGGAGTTTGATTCTGGGAATTTTCGTTACTCATTGTGGAGCAGGGTTTTGATATGGGTGATTTTGCCGTTACTGAGGTAAATCCGGGGCACACGCGGGCTGACCCGGCAGATGATTTCATAGGGGATGGTGCCGGCAAGGAGCGCCAGTTCGTTGGCGCAGATTTTTTTGCCGTCCGCGGCGCCGAGGAGTGTTACCGTGTCACCCAGTTTTGCCTCGGGGATGTCGGTGACATCAAGCATTGTCAGGTCCATTGACACATTGCCGACAACCGGCGCCTTTTTACCGTGCACCAGGCAGTAACCTTTGTTGGTTAAAGAGTGGGGATAGCCATCACCATAGCCAACCGAGATGACGGCGATGCGAGAGGGTCGTGTAGTGAAGTAGGTGCGTTCGTAACTGACCGATGTGCCGGCGGGGAAGTGGCGCAGGTTGACGATGCGGGAGCGCAAAGTCATTACCGGCTTCAGGTCAAGGGGAGCCCGGCGGTGGCCAAAATGGTAACTCAATGGCATTATGCCGTAGAGCACAAGTCCGGGACGGACCATATCAAGGTGGGCTTCGGGAATGTTAAGGCAGCCGGCTGAGTTTGCGGCATGGCGCAAAAAACCGGTGATACCCTTTTCGGCAAGTTGCTCAAGGAGCCGGTTGTAGGATTTAACCTGGTGTTGGGTGAAAAAGATGTCGGTGTCCGCAGCGGGAAAATGGGTGAAGACGCCGGTAAGTTTGACTCCTGGTAACTGGACAACCTTGATGATAAAGTCAAGTGCCTCGTCGACGCTAACCCCGGTTCTGCCCATACCGGTGTCCACTTCAATGTGCACTGGGATAACGGTGTTATGGGTAATTGCCTGTTCGGATAGAGCCTGGGCAAATGATAACTCGGTTACGGTTGGGGTCAGGCGGTGCGCAATGAGTTCGGGAATACCTTCTTTCGGAACCGGGGACAGGACGAGGATGGGAGTTTCTTTTACGCCCGCAAGCCGGCAGGAAACCCCTTCTTCAATGCTGGCAACACCGTAGGCATCAACCAGGTGGTAACTGGCTCGGGCAATTTCGCGCAAGCCATGACCATAGGCGTCGGCTTTGATGGCAAAGAGCAGCTGGCGGTTGCCAATCTGCTGCCGTACTTCGAGGATGTTGTGTTTTAAGGCGTCAAGGTCAATCTCTGCCCAGACTCTGCCGAAGTGATTCTCCATCGGTAATGATATATTAAATAAAAATGTTGTAAGGTCAAGGATGCATGAGGAACAACAGGCGAAACCGGAGATTGTACTTTAAAGTATAATGCCCAACACGCGGGTGTTTTTGTCTAACACCTTAATATTACAAGAGTTAAACTGTTGAAACCCAATTTTCCATACCCAACCCCGGGGTAGTTTCGGGGATGGTAAGGGAAATTGTGTTTTTCGCGGTCCGGTGGGCATTTTTTTGACCAGTTTCCGATTTTTATTGTCAGTTAGTGGTCGGTCGGGAAGCAGTTTCAATGTGGGTGTTCTTGACTAATAGCGATAAGGAGACTACACTATACAAAATTACGGAGTTGTAAGATTATGGTACAGAGAAATTCAGTTGACAGTATGCGTCTGGTTTTATTGGGTCCGCCCGGTTCTGGTAAGGGAACCCAGGCGGAGTTGCTGGCAAGCCGGCTGGGTTTTGTCCACTATTCAACCGGTGAGGTTTTCCGCGAGCAAATCAGCCGCCGGACTCCATTAGGTTTAAAGGTGGAAAGTTATGTGGTTTCGGGCGGGCTGGTGCCGGATGAGATTGTACTTGAGGTGGTGGAGCAGTTTATTCGCGACCACACCGGCAAGCCAGTTGTGTTTGACGGGTTTCCCCGAACGATTCCTCAGGCACAGGGGCTTGATGCGCTTTTAGGTCGGATGGGGTTGGAGCTTTCGCTCGTCGTCCTGGTGGATTTGAGCGATGATGAGGTGGTACGGCGACTTTCGAGCCGGAGGCAGTGCAAGGTGTGCGGCAAGATTTACAACCTGACCTTCAGTCCTCCTAAAAAGGAAGGGGTTTGCGATGAGTGCGGGGGCGAACTTTATCAACGGGATGACGACCGGGAGGAGACGATTCGGGCGCGCCTGCGGATTTACAAGGAGCAAACCAGCCCCTTGATTGACTATTATGAAAAACAGGGGAAACTGATTCGGCTTGATGGCGCCCTGGGCCGGGACCGGGTGTTTGAGCGCTTGAGCGCCCTTGTTAACGCAACGAGATGATGGATGGCGCTTTACATAAAAAGCCCGGTCGAGGTGGAGGGAATCAGGCAGGCAGGGAAAATTGCCGCGGAACTGCTCAGGCTTCTGGAAGGTCAGGTGGCACCGGGGGTCAGTTTGAAGGAGCTGGAAGATTTTTGTGCCCGGTTTATCAGAGAAGCGGGAGCGGTTCCGACCTTTTTAGGTTATCAAGGGTTTCCAGCCGCGGTGTGTATCAGTGTGAATGAGGAGGTGGTGCACGGAATTCCGGACCATCGGGTGCTCCAGGAGGGTGATGTTGTGAAGGTGGATGTTGGTGTAACAAAGAAGGGGTTTATTGCGGATGCGGCACGTACCTATCAGGTGGGCAGGGTTGCGGCTGAAGTGGCGCGGCTGGTCGAGAAGACCGAAGAGGCGTTTTACCAGGGTTTGAAGTTTGCGCGTGCCGGCTATCGGGTTGGTGACATCAGCGCCGCAATTCAGAGGTTTGTTGAAGAACAGGGGTTTTCGGTAGTGCGGGAGTTGCATGGGCACGGGGTGGGAATTGAACTTCATGAGGAACCAACCGTGCCCAATTTCGGCACGCCGGGAAAGGGCCGGGAGCTGGTGAAGGGGATGACAATTGCGATTGAGCCGATGGTGAATATGGGTTCGCCCAAGGTGAAGACACGGGCTAATGGCTGGACCGTGGTTGCGGCGGATGGGAAACCGTCAGCCCATTACGAAAATACTGTGCTCATCACCGATGGTGAGCCCGAGATATTGACCGTTTGAAAGAGGCAAAACCGGAGGTGTATGGCTAAAAAGGATGTAATTCAGTTAGAAGGGGTGGTGACCGAATCGTTGCCCAATGCCACCTTTCGGGTGCAGCTGGACAACGGTCATCTGGTCCTTGCCCACATTTCGGGTAAGATGCGGATGAACTGGATTAGAATTCTGCCAGGGGACCGGGTTACGGTGGAACTTTCACCTTATGACCTTACCCGGGGACGGATAGTTTACCGGTTTAAGTAGCGCATAATATAAGAAAGGGGTTTATTATGAAGGTGCGTTCTTCAGTTAAGAAGCGGTGTGCCCACTGTGTGGTTGTGCGACGCCGGGGCAAAGTGCGGGTAATTTGCAAGCGCGAGCCCAAGCACAATCAGCGGCAGGGTTAGATGTCAAACAGCAGGTAGCCGGTGGCGAAGTTCATTTTTATCTCCGGCGGGGTGGTTTCTTCGCTGGGTAAAGGAATCGCCACCGCATCAATCGGTTTGCTCCTGAAAAGTCGCGGGTTAAGGGTCGTGCCGTTGAAGTTTGACCCTTATATCAATGTTGACCCGGGAACGATGAGTCCGTTTCAACACGGCGAGGTGTTTGTGACCGATGACGGGGCAGAGACCGATTTGGATTTAGGCCATTATGAGCGGTTTATTGGCCGGGCACTTTCCCGGGACAACAATCTGACCGCCGGGCAGATTTACTCGGCGGTAATTGAAAAGGAACGCCGGGGCGGTTATCTGGGCAAGACGATTCAGGTTGTACCCCATATTACCGGTGAGATAAAGGAGCGGATTCGGAAGGTTGCACGAGGTCAGGATGTGGTGCTGGTGGAAATTGGTGGTACGGTGGGTGATATTGAGGGGCTGCCGTTTCTTGAGGCGGCACGGCAGTTTGCCCTTGAAGAGGGAAAGGAAAATGTCCTTTACATCCATCTGACCCTGGTTCCTTTTATCCGTACATCGGGCGAATACAAGACCAAACCGACCCAGCACTCGGTCAACAAACTCCGGGAGATAGGTATTCAGCCCGACATTTTGCTCTGCCGCGCCGAAACACCATTACCCCCTGATGCCAAGGAGAAGATTGCGCTTTTCTGTAATGTCCGGCGGGAGGCGGTGATTGAGGCGATTGATGTCGCCAATATTTACGAAATCCCGTTGGTGTTTCAGCGTCAGGGTCTTGACGATTTAATTGTTCGGCTGTTAAGGATAAAACGGCAGCGGTCGGCGTCCGGCAAGGACGGCATTTTAAGACGGTGGCGTGAGTTTGTCCAGAAGCAGCAGGCGGCAAAAACTGATTTGCGCATTGGTTTGTGCGGAAAGTATGTTGGGTTGCACGATTCGTACAAGTCGGTAATTGAGGCGATTCATCATGCGGCGGCAGCGGTAGGGGTTCGGCCCGTGATTGAGTTTATTGAAGCGGAGGAACTGACATCAAGAAATGTTGCCGAGCGACTTAAAGGTCTTGCGGGCGTGATTGTGCCCGGCGGTTTTGGTGTGCGGGGAATGGCAGGAAAAATTGAGGCGGTCACCTATTGCCGGGAGCACAGGTTGCCGTTTTTGGGTTTGTGTGTTGGGTTGCAGATTGCGGTGATTGAGTTTGCGCGCCGGGTGTGCGGGCTTGAGAGCGCCAATTCTACCGAGTTCGACACCAGGACCCGGTATCCGGTAATTTATCTGATGCCGGGACAAAGGAGCCGAAAGCAGAAAGGCGGCACGATGCGTCTCGGCGCCTACCCCTGCGTAATTCAACCCGGCACGGTTGCCTATCGTTGTTATCGGCGCCGGCTGATTTCGGAGCGGCACCGGCATCGATATGAGGTGAACAATCGGTTTCTTCCGTTGCTTGCCCGATACGGGATGGTGGCATCAGGCATTTCTCCGGATGGGAAACTTGTTGAAATCATTGAACTTAAATCTCATCCCTTTTTCCTTGCCACCCAGTTTCATCCGGAGTTCAAATCGCGGCCCTTAGCCCCACATCCTTTGTTTGTTTCGTTCCTTAGAGCCGGCTATAACCGTCAACTTCAAAGCCGGGACGATGTTGATAAACGCGATTCTCGCAACAGTTCGCATCCTGCCTCCTGAGTTAGCGGTAATTCTTGTCCGGTTAATTCTCTTAATTTACCTCACAGTTCGGGCTGATTATCGCCGGGAGATAAATACCAATTATCGGGTAATATTTGGCCGGGAGCGCCGGTGGTTCTGGGTGCGCAATGCCTGGCGGGTAGGCAGAAACCTGGCGTTGATGGCAAAAATTGGCACGAATTTTGCTTATGAACTTATTGACAGGGTGCTGGTTTATGGAGAAAATAATAATATAAAGAGCCGAAGTCGGGAACAGGAATTGCATATGCTAATGGCTTCATTTCACTTCGGAGTGTGGGAGTATTTGCCGCAGATTTTTGCCCAGCGGTCTGACAGTGTTGCGGTAGTGGTTTCGGAACAGCGAAACCCGGTGCTGGACTTCTGGCTCAAAAAGTTGAGAACGGGTCACGGGGTTAAACTGATATTTCAAATCAGCCAGCTTTTTCGGAGATTGTCAAGCCCGGGAATAACCGGGTTTATGCTTGACAATACCAGCCGGGGCCGTGCGGTCTGGATTCAACTTGCTGGTCCGGTTGATGGTTCTCAATTGATGTTTCGGGTTCCGGCTTTACCATTTCAGGTTTTGACGCGGCTGGCGAACGAGAGAAAGGTTGAGGTGAAGGGGGTTGTGCCGGTGTTCGGATATCTAAGACGGGGCAGGCTGGTTGTGCGGATATTCCCGGCGGGCGATGAGGAGAACGCAATCCGGGCGCTTTTCACGATGATTAGCGAGATGCCTGAGGAGTGGATATTCTGGGGTAAGGCGGGTGCGGTGCAAAGGTTGGTTGAGGCGGGATAATGGTACGGCTGAGGGCTTACGTATTTTTTATATTTATTCTATTGGGTGTTCGCTGCAAAGAGGGCTCAATGCCGGATGTTAGCGAAGGGTTGCCGGACCAGATTGTACACGAGTTTGTGCTGCAGGAGTCGGCAAGTGGTCGGCGACTTTACCGGCTGACAGCGATTGAGGCGGTGGTACTTGAACGGGAGGGACGAATTGATGTTAAGTCTCCTGAGGTCGTGTTTTACGATGATGGTGGAGCGGTCTATTCAAGGCTGCGGGCTGATGCCGGGGTTGTATTGAGCCGAAACGAGGATTTGGTGGCACGGGGTAATGTGGTGGTGGAAACCGCGGAAAGCACCCGACTTTACACCGATTCTCTGGTCTGGAACAACACCCGTAAACTTATTCTGACCGACGCCGTAGTGACAATCGAGTCACCCAAAGGCAGAATCGTTGGTAAGGGTTTGGTGGCGGATGCCGGACTGAACAAAATTGAGATTGTCAGTGAGGTGCGCGGGAGTTCCAACTATGAGTTTGCGCCGTAAGATTGCCTGCGGTTTCGGTTTTTTGATTCTTAGCGAAATTGGGTTCGGGGCTGATATCTATGCCCGAAAGATGGAGATTGTAAAGACGCCGACCGGTCCCGCGACAGTGTTTCGCGACAGTGTGGCGATAATCGAAGACGGGACAGTTTTGGTCAGCCGGCAGGCGGTGATACAGGAGCGGGCAGGCTGGGCAGTATTATCGGAATCGGTCTATATCCGGACTCCGGAGGCGCAGGTGTGGGCAGATTCGGTAATGTACGACTTTAAAGAAAAAAAGGCGACAATCCTGGCACCAGTGCGAGAGAGCGTTGTTGTTAAACAGGAGTCAACTGTCATCCGGGCACCGCAGGTTGACTACTTAATTGGCAGGCGGTGGCTCGGAGCACCACGGGGATTGGAGATTACCAATGAGGGTGGTTATTTTTTAACCGGTGCCCGGGGCAGTTATGATTTAAACGAGCGGACCGGAGTTGTTGATTCCGCACCACTGCTGACGATTGAGCGAGAACAGGCGCCGGTTCAGGTGACGGCAAATCGGATGCTTTATCAAGAGGCAGGTGCGGTTGCCCGGGCTGAAGGTCAGGTTCGAGTTCAGTCCGCGGCAAGTTCGCTTTTGTGCGATACCGCGATATTCTTTCCTAATCGCGATTCAGGATTTGCCTGGGGCAGTCCGGTACTCGAAGACAGCGCGGGTCGTGCCGAGGGAGATACGGTTGTGTTTCTTGTTTCCAGTGGTACCCTGCGCGAGGTCGCGTTGCGGGGCAGAACGACCGGAAGGTATCGAACCGAAGGTGGTGATACGGTGGTGGTTCAGGGAAAGGGGATTTCGGTTTTGATTACCGAAGGCAAAATCGAGCAGATTGAGGTGGCGGAGTTGAGTTCAGGACAGTTGATTCGGAAGGCAGTGAAGCGATGAAACTGATTGCTGAGGGCCTGGTTAAGTCTTACGGCGGTCGCAAGGTGGTAAATCGGGTTTCGCTGGAGTTGAGCCGGGGCGAGGTTGTCGGGCTTTTGGGACCGAATGGCGCGGGGAAAACAACAACCTTCCATATGATTACCGGTTTTATCAAGCCCGAGCAGGGTAAGATTTTTCTCGATGGAATGGACATCACCCATATGCCGGTTTACAAACGGGCGCGACAGGGAATCGGGTATCTTTCCCAGGAGCCATCGGTATTTCGCAGGTTGACGGTTGAGGAGAATATCAGGGCGATTCTTGAGATGCTGGGTGTACCCAGAGATGAGCAGCGGCGTCAGGTTGATGAACTGTTAGACAAACTGAATATCGCGCATCTGGCGCATCAGCGCGCCGGCACACTTTCCGGTGGTGAGCGCCGACGGGTTGAACTTGCCCGGGCACTGGCACCAAAGCCCGCTTTTCTCTTACTGGATGAGCCGTTTACTGGAGTTGACCCGATTGTTCGAGCCGAGATTCAAAAGATTGTCCGGCGACTGTGCGAGGAAGGGTTGGGAATTTTAATCACCGACCACAATGTCCGGGAGACGCTGGAGATTACCGAAAGGGCGTATTTGATGTATGATGCACAGGTTTTGATTTCCGGTACCGCGGCGGAGTTGATTCAGAACGAACGGGCACGGGAAGTTTATCTCGGGGAGAAGTTTCAAATATGAGTGGTGACAGGATGCGGATGGGGCAAAATCTTGAACAGCGGCTGGAGCAACGGTTGACGCCGCAGTTGATAATTAATATGAAACTGCTTCAGTTGCCGATAATGGAACTGGAGCAGTTGATTCGAAATGAACTTGAACAGAATCCAGCACTGGAGCAGGTTGAAGGCGATGGCGGAATTGATGTTGAAGAGTCCGGTTGGGATGGCGAGGAGTCAAATGAGCCGGGCAAGGTTGAGGAAAGTACTGTTGACCAGGTTCCTGAGGGCGATTTGGCAAGCGGCTCCGATAAACTGGAAATAGCCGCGAATACCGAAAATGAGGAGTACTCTTTTGAAGAGTTGTTGCCACCTGATGGCTGGGAAATTCTCCCGGGTTCTTCAACCCAGGGCGATGATGGGGAGCTGGCACGAGCTGAGGTTATGGCGGACCCACGAATTACGCTGCGGGAAACGGTTTTACCTCAATTGCAAGCGATGCTATCGCCGGACGATGCGGTCATTGCGGAAGAGGTTGTTGAGTGGCTGGATGAAGATGGATTTTTAACGGTACCGCTCGAGGAGCTGGCTGAGAGGTTAGGAAGAGAAGAGTCCCGTTTGCGGGAGATAGTTTACCATTTACAGCGCATTCCACCCGGGGGTATTGGTTGCCGTAATGCCCGGGAGTCGCTTTTAGTTCAACTTGAGGTTAAAGGGTGTGCACCGGATTCGCTCGAGTGCCGATTGATCGCCGAGGGCTGGGAGTTGCTGGAGCGGCGCGATATCGCTCGGCTGTCAAAGAAATTGGGGCGAAGTGAAGATGAAATTAAACAGGCGATTTCTCGATTGTGGGGACTCGAACCCAGGCCGGCGCGGCGTTTTGTTGACAATGCGGTACAGTATGTTTCACCCGATTTCTCAGTTGTGTGGCAGGGTAACAGATTAGTCCCGATTGTGAACGACGAGTCGGTGCCGCGGCTGCGTGTCTCCCGGTACTTCCTTGAGGTGCTCCGGAACCCCCGGCAATATTCCCGGGAACAGGTCGAGTATGCCAAGAAGCGGGTTGAGGCGGCACGCCAGTTGCTTAAGGCGCTGGAATCCCGACGCCGGATGCTGCGGCGGCTGGTTGAGTTAATCGTTGAGTTGCAGCGGGACTTTTTTGTGGGCGGACCAGAGCATCTAAAGCCTGCCACCCTGCGCGCGGCGGCTGAGGTGCTTGGTGTGCACCCGGCAACGGTGTCCCGTGCGATCAGTGGTAAGTATATTGAGACCCCGAACGGCATTTTCCCGCTCAAGTTCTTCTTTCAGTCCGGGACCGAGGATGTATCCCGGGCGTCAATCAAGGAAAAAATCAGGGCGATGATAGAAGCGGAAGATAAAAGGTCGCCGTTGAGCGACGATGAGATTGCTGTTCGCCTGAAAACTGAGGGGATTGAAATTTCGCGACGGACGATTGCCAAGTACCGGAGTGAGATGGGAATACCTGGTTCCAGCGAAAGAAAGAGTTTTTAAAGATGCATTTTGTTGTTGGTACTGCTGGACATATTGACCATGGTAAAAGTGCACTGGTCAAGGCGTTGACCGGGACTGACCCGGATCGGTTGAAAGAGGAGCAGGAACGGGGAATGACAACCGATTTAGGGTTTGCCTTCTTGGGTGACGATATTACGATTATTGATGTCCCGGGACACGAGAAGTTTGTTCGGCATATGTTAGCCGGTGCCAGTACAATCGATTTGGTGATGCTGGTGGTGGCGGCAGATGACGGGGTAATGCCGCAAACCCGGGAGCATTTTGAGATTTGTCGGCTTTTAGGGATTAAAAAAGGGCTGGTGGTGCTTAACAAGATTGACCTGGTCGATGAAGATTGGCTCGAAATGGTGCGGCTGGATGTTGCGGAACTGGTGCGGGGTTCTTTTCTCGAAGGGGCACCGGTGGTTGCGGTTTCAGCCCGAACCGGCGCAGGAATTGAGGAGTTGAAAAAAGTTCTGTATCAGGTGACCAAGACGGTTGAGCCCAAACCGGACCGGGGTGTTTTTCGGTTGCCGATAGACCGTTGTTTTACAATAAAAGGGTTTGGCACGGTGGTTGCAGGCACGGTGCTTTCCGGAACCTGTCGGGTTGGAGACCGGTTGGAACTTTTGCCCCAGGGTATAGAGGTGCGAGTCCGGGGAATTCAACGCCACAATAAACCGGTTGAATACACCGTGGTGGGCGAGCGTGCCGCTTTGAACCTTCAGGGGGTGGAGGTTGATATGATTGTGCGTGGCAACATTCTATCAACTCCGGGTTATTATCGACCGACTACGGTGTTTAACGGTTCGTTTTATCTTTTGAAAGATGCGGGCAAACCGTTGCGTAATATGACGCGGGTTCATCTTCACATTGGAACTGCGGAGGTGATGTGCCGGGTGTGTCTTCTTGATAAGAAGGAGCTTCAGCCCGGTGAAGAGTGCCTGGTTCAGATTCGAACCGAGAGCCGGGTGGTGTGCGATTGGAACGACCACTATGTGATTCGGCACTACTCACCCCAGCAGACAATCGGGGGTGGTGTTGTGCTTGAGGCGCAGGGTAAAAAGGTGCGCCGGTTTGATGATGAGACATTGAGCAGATTGCAGGAGTTAAAGTCAGGTAAACGAGGTGCGGTTCTGGAGCAGTTTTTGATTAAGTCCGGGTTTGATGTAAAAACTATAGGAGCCATCTCCCGGGAACTGGCGCTAACCGAATCGGATGCTCAGCGGATGGCGGATTTTCTTGTTAAAGATGGTAAGGCGCGCTGGGTCGAATGGGAAGGGAAGAACTATTTGATACTTGAGCGAGTGATTGCTGATGGGTTAGAAAAAATTAAAGAGGTGTTAAGGGAGTATCATCAGGTAAACCCGCTTCGGGTCGGAATGAAACGGGCTGAGGCGCGAGTAAAGTTAGCACAGGCGCCCGCGTTGTTTGAGACCTTGGTCAGGATGCTAAAAGAGCAAGGTGTGGTGAGTGAAGAAGGGGACCGGTTGCGCCTCGCAACCCATCAGGTGAAATTAAACCCGCAGGAGCAGGCGATTTTTGAGCGGGTGGTACAGGCATTAAAACAGGCAAAATGGCAACCGCCTGATACCGATGAAGTTTTTGCCGGGATCGAGAAAAAACTTGCGGACCGGGTGAAAACAGCACTGCTGGAAACCGGCGAGATTGTTGATATTGGCGAAGGAGTGCTTTTACATTCGGAAATGGTGGCGGAAGCGGAAAAAATATTGAAGGAGCTTTTTATTAGGAAATCGGAACTGACCGCCTCGGAGTTCAGGCAGGCACTGGGTACAACCCGAAAGGTGGCGATTCCGCTTTTGAACTACTTTGACCGGACCGGTCTTACCCAGCGCCGTGGTGATATACGGGTGCTAAGGCAGAATAAAGAGCCAAAATAAAGGAGTGTATGGCAAAACGCGGAATACTGGCAACTGTTACCTGTGCCGGCTGAGCGTCGAAACTGAGTAAGGCGCAGTTGGCGCAGGCATTAGCCGGGCTGGAGCAGCCCGAGGACCCGAGACTTTTGGTTGGTATCAATACGGCAGATGATGCGGGGGTATTTCTTTTAACGGACGGGCTGGCGCTGGTGCAAACGGTTGACCTGTTGACACCGATGGTGGAGGACCCATACACCTTTGGCCGAATTGCGGCGGCAAACTCGCTTTCCGATGTTTATGCAATGGGCGGAGAACCCTTGACGGTGCTTAACATTGTGGGTTTCCCGGCGCCGCTGGACAAGACCATTCTGCGAGAGATTTTAAGGGGTGGTCAGGATACGGTGAAACAGGCGGGAGCGGTTGTTGTTGGGGGCCATACCTTTAATGAGAAGGAGATAAAATACGGTCTGGCGGTAACCGGACGAATTGACCCGAAGCGGATTGTAACCAATGCCGGGGCAAAGTTAGGTGATGTTCTTGTGCTGACCAAACCGCTGGGTATCGGTGTCTATGCGCAGGCGGTGATGACGCTGGACCAGGTGGACCCGATTTTTGAGCAGGCGGCAAAGGATTCAATGATGCGGTTGAACCGGGATGCGGCGACGATAATGGTTGCCTGTGAAGCGAGTGCGGCAACCGACATTACCGGTTATGGCCTTCTTGGCCATACCCAGGAGATGGCTGAGGCTTCGAGCGTGAGAATCAGGATTTATGCCGAGCGGGTGCCAGTTTTACCCCGGGCAAAAGAACTGGCGAAAACACTTATTGACCCGGGGGTTTTAATGAATGAGAATTCGTTTGGTAAGCAGGTGGAATGGAAAAGTCCGGTGCCTGACGAGATTAAAAATCTGCTCTGGGAGTCGGAAAGTTCGGGTGGACTTTTAGTGGCGTTAAAGCCAGAAAAGGTAGGGGTATTTCAGAGCCGGGCAAAAGAGGTCGGAATTATCGCACCGGTTATCGGCGAAGTTGTTCAGGGTCAACCCGGGACAATTGAAATAGTGTAAAGATCAGGCTTCTACCATTTCCGGTGGCGCCGGGTTGGTGATGATGACAATGGCACCGGTTATGGCTCCGTTACGGTCGCGCAGGGTTTCAAAGCAGAGTGCCGAGCCGGGTAGTTCAGGAAGAATCTCACACTCCTGGTGGCTGGAACTGCCAGAAAGGATTTGTTCAAGCCGGGGTTTAAGTACGGCGAGGTTGGGCAGGTCTTTTATGTTATGGCCAATGCTGTCAGAAGATTTGATACCCAGGAACGGTTCTGCAGCCGGATTGGCATAGACAATTTTCGGTTCACGGTCGAACACAATGACCCCTTCATTGATGTTGTTGGCAAGCAATCGGAAGCGCCGTTCCAGTTCAAGGATGTAGTTGGCTTTGCGCTCGTCAAAATCCCGCAGGTGAGCAAACGCCCGGTTTAGTTGACGGGCAAGGTCGCCCAGTTCATCATTTGCCGGCAGTGTCACTCTAATGTTTAAGTCACCCTGTTCGGCTCGAATCAGGGCGTTGTTTATCCTCTTGATAGGCAGGACAATGGAACGGGGTAAACGGACAATAAGGTAGACAAGTACAGCGGTTAGGACGATGATGGCGGAGATGATATTGCGCTGACTCCAGTTGAAGAGGCGGGTGATTCTTGATTTGTGTTCAGCGATACGCTGGTTGGCATGAGCCATTATCTTTTCCCCGGCGGTAATGATTTTCTGGGCGGTTTCATTCATACGCTGGGCAAACAGCTGGTTGACGATTCCGGTCAGTTCGGTCCGTTCAATCTCCTGGTCAATTAAACTGATTGCGGTCAGGAGGGAGTCTTTCAGTCTCGGGTTTTGGGTTTCTTCCAGTTCCGCCACCATCTGGCGATGAGTCTCGCGCAGCTTTTGAAGTTCGCTGCGAGCGGGCGAGCGTAAGCGGACAGTTCTCATCATAAAAAGCGAATCAAGAAGCCGGCGATAGGTCAGAAGAGCGTTGATAAGTGAGTCAAAGTTTTGTGTCAGTTTTGGGTCGAGCCGCCGTGCCCGCTCACAGAGGAGTGCAATTTGAACAAGACGAGCGCGACCGGCAGAAAGGTAAAAGGTGTCGTTGTAAATCAAGAAGTTCCGTTCTAAGTTACGGACTTCAAGAAAGTTATGGACGATGGTGTTACCGGTTCGGAGCAACTCGGTATCCTCTTCGGCGATGACATTGGCAAGGGAGTTCATCTGGCTCGCATAGTAAAGGGCGAGGATGGTAACGGGCAGGACAAGAATTGCCGAGAAAATCATCGCCAGAGCGATGCGCCCGCGAATCGAAAGACGGCGCCGGTCGTGGTTGTTGTTACCCATAGTTATTCACTTTCCTGTGGTTCCACCTTTTTCCGGGCATCAGGTTCCGCGCCCTGGGCAAGGCGTTCAATATCCTCATCGTTGCCGACCACGACGAGGATGTCGTCTTGCTCAATGATATCATCCGGTCCAGGCAGGTCGTTAATCTGTTCTTTGAAGCTGCTTTCGCCTTCCGGGGTGATAACCGGAACCTTCTTTTTGATGGCGATAATGTTCACCCCGTAACGCCGGCGAATGTCCAGTTTGCCCAGTTTCTTGCCAATCATATGACGGGGTGCGTGCATCTCTATCAGACTGTGATTGCTGGTCAGCGGGATTTGTTCTAAAAGGTCCGGGGTGATGAGGCTTTTCGCAAGATGGTCTGCCATCTGTTCTTCAATCAAAATGGTTCGGTCGGCACCGACATCTTTGAGAATCCGGGCAAACAGTGATGAGGCGGCGCGGGCAATTACCTGACCGGCACCCAGTTTTTTCAAAAGCGAGGTGGTGATGATTGCTGCCTCCATGCGCTCGCCCATTGCCACCACCACGGCATCGACATCGAGAACCCCGGAGTGAGCGAGTGCCTCCTCATCGGTGGAATCCAGACATAGCGCCTGGGTGACATCATCCTTTATTGCCTCAACTCTTTTCGGGTCCGCGTCAATCGCAATTACTTCAGCGCCTTTTTCCATTAAGGTGCGAGCCACGCGGGCACCAAAGGTGCCCAGACCGATTACTGCAAATTGTCTCATATTATTAACCTCCTTGTTGTTCCTAGGTTTTGGTTTGTATTGCCCACATCAGGCGAGGGTGGATTATTAGTAGAGAGGATACTGGTCATCAGTCCCCGGTTTTCGGCCCTTTTTGTTGGGCTCAGGGCAAGCTTTGTATTTCGCACACTAAAGACTAACGCCATAACATCAGCCGACAATAATATCAGCCTCGGGATGGGCAACCAAAGGTGTTTTCTTTGTGCCTACCAGTGCGAAGGTGAGGGCAAATGGGCCCACCCGGCCAAAGAACATAGTGAAAATAAGGAGTAGTTTACCCAATACGCTGAGCTGTGCGGTTATACCAGTAGATAGACCAACTGTGCCTAAAGCGGAGATAGTTTCAAACAGGAGGGCGAGGAAATTTACTGATTGGGGCAGTCGGGAACTACTTTGCATCTCAGTAGAGGTGAGGATCAAGACGGTGACCGCTCCCCACAAAAGGAATGCGGTTGCGATTGCCGCAGCGGTGCTGACAGTCTGACTGTTGATTCGACGCTGAAATACAACAGGTGACTTGCGATTTCGGAGATGGGCGGAGAGTGAAAGAAAGAGCACACTGAAGGTTGTGGTTTTTATCCCGCCGCCGGTTCCACCCGGTGAGGCGCCAATGAACATCAGAAGGAGAAGGAGGAACAGACTGGTTGAAGTCATTCCTCCAATATCCACGGTATTGAATCCGGTCGTTGTTGCTGCGCTGATACTCTGGAAGGAAGCGGTGAGTACTCTTTCTACAATTGTGAGCTGCGGTGGTTGCCAGTCCGCAAAAAGGATAAAGAGCGTACCTGAAAGAATTAAGATTCCGGTAGTGGTGAGTGCGAGTTTGGAGTGAGTTGACAATCGGTGGGGTGCAGAAGATGCGCCAGAGCGGTGGCACCACTGATAGAAGTCAAATATGACAAAGAAACCAAGACTGCCGGCAAGACAAAGCAGTGCAATGGTGAAGTTGAGAAGGAGACTGTTACGATAGGCTATAAAACTCCCCGCCCCGAGAGTGAAGCCAGCGGTGCAAAATGCGGAGACAGAATGGAATATGCTCCAGTAAAGGGCACGTGTCAGTGGAAAGTACCGGCTGAACTCAACAAAGAGGAGCAGGGCACCACCGACTTCAAATAGGAGAGTTATGGCGACAACGGCGCGGACGAAACGTTTCACATCAAGAGTGAAAGGCTGGGCAATGGATTCGCGGAACAGGGTCCTAAGATTAACCGACAACCGCCCGGTAATGCCGAGCATCGCAAAGCCAATAAATGCCATATAACCCACGCCGCCGATCTGAACTAAAAACAAAATTACCAGCTGTCCCAAAAGTGTGTAATAACTCTCGATATTTACCACCGTAAGACCGGTTGTTGAAATAGCGGAGGTAGCAGTAAAGAGGGCGGTAAGAAGGCTTGCACCACGACCATCAGTAGTTGCATGAGGAAGGGTGAGTAGGAGTGTGCCAATGGCAATTGCTGCCACAAAACCCAAGACCAGGAGTCGTACCGGATGTTGACGCAGGTTACCGAAGCGAGGGGTAGCAAAACTCGCACGGGAAAGGCGCATAGAGATATTTACCATCTGATAGAGAACGAGGAGAGGTAGAACAAGACGCTGAAAGATTAGAGTGGGGATTAAGAGAATTGCAATGCAGTAGTCAAATATCTGTCGGGTTCGGGATAGGCTAACCGATGGTCCGATAATTTTGTTAAGAATGATTTCGGTCAAGATTCCCAATCCAGCGATGTTCACAAGTAGCCGGATTAAAAGCGATACAATCGGTCCAAACGAGAGACGATAGCCTTGGAAAAGGAGGACGAGGATTATCGCAACAAAAACCAGTCCGAACACACAATAGGAAAAGAGGTTTAACCAGTTAGGTGCGGGTCGGGTAGTTTTGATAATCCGGAAACGTTTAACTAACATATTATTTATTATTTAAATAACAAAGACAAAGGTAATATAGGTTGCGCATGAGGCTTATTTAATAGATATTTTCATTTGACTGAGGTTAATTGTAGCGAAAAATTTCCCTTTGGCAAGATGGGGCAATGTTTCACTTTTGACTCAAATAAAAAGCGCCAGCCCAAGCGCAGCGATAAGCCCGAGTGCGCTGCCGAATAAAAATGGTGCCTGAGGTCCTAACAGGCTCCAGAGCCCACCGGCGATGAGCGAAGCGGGTAAGAGCCCGATGCCGGTAAGGGTGGCGTGTAAGCCAATAAAGGTTGCCCTTTGTTCTACGGGTGCGAGGTCGGTAACGAGCGCCTTCTCCTGTCCTTCGGTTAATGCGCTGAAAATGCCATAAACGGCAAACAGAATGTAGGGTAGAACCGCCCAGCTTTCCGGTTTGAGAAAGGCAAAGCCGGAATACACCAAGCCATAAAGTCCATAACCAATAACTAACAGGCGTTTTCGGCCAATTTTATCGGACAATCTACCCGCGGGATAGGAGAAGATGGAGTAGGTGATGTTGTAAATAAGGTAGAGGATAAGGACCGATATGGTGGTCCAGCCGATATTTTTCATTCTTAGCAGGAGGAATCCGTTGGAGGAGTTACCCAGTGCGAAACAGGTGACGATGATAAGAAAAGAGCGCAGTCTTGGCGTAAGCCCTTTCCAGGTGATTCTGGGTCGGGACGGTGCGCAGGTCGCAACTCTTTTTTCCCGGGCAAAAAAGAGGACAATAACACCTAATAATGCGGGGATTAATGACAGGAGGAAGATTTGCTGGAATTTATGAGGGGTGAGGTTTGCGCCCAATCGCGCGGTAATGTAGATGGCGAGCAGAACACCGATGACCGCGCCAAGGGTATCCATCGCCCGATGAAGACCAAATGCTCTGCCCCGGTTGCTTGCTGTCGTGCAGTCGGCGATGAGGGCATCGCGCGGGGCAACTCTGATTCCTTTGCCGATGCGGTCAATCATCCGGCCGGCAAAAACCAGACCCCAGTTTTGCGATAGGTAAAGCAGAAGTTTCCCGATGGTTGAGCCCGAATACCCTAAAATGGCAAGCGGTTTGCGTCGTTGCAGGCGGTCGGATATTGTTCCGGAAAACACCTTGAGAATCGAGGCGGTACTTTCGGCAAAACCTTCAATAAGACCGAGAATTGCCGGTTGCGCCCCAAGCGTGGCAAGATAGAGCGGTATTAACGGGTAAACCATCTCGGTTGAGATGTCGGTTAGAAGGCTGGTAAAACCGGTGATAATGATGTTGAACATTGATTCTAAGTTAAGTATAGAGGTGAGCGGATAGCTGTCAAACTACAAAGTCAGGAGCCGGGGATACCATCTCAAGCATTCTTTTTCAAATGACTATCGTTTTGTCAGTCGTGAGGTTGAGTAGGACGGTAAAATCGTCCGGCACAATCAGGAAATGCCTGGTAATTTTAACTTGAAGAGAAATGGGCAAAGGAAAGGCAGGAGGCGAAGGTTATTCTGCAGTAGAGAAAGAACTTAGATGTTTAAGGGGGTGACCGGCAATAATTGGAAGCAAAATTTATTGGAGGAGACCGGACAAAATAACCTCCAAAAGGGTTCAGGGAGCCGTTCCAGGAACGACTCCCGGAGTGGTTACCGGATTAAATTGCCGAACGCTTTTGGGGACCCGTTTAGAGACAGAACCCGGTTGGGTCTTTATAAAGATAAGAGGCAGACCGTTACAAATTATTAAGTTTGACCGTAACGGATTGTTGACTTATAGTTCATTTTCAGTTATAATTGAAAACGGTGGTTGCGGAAGGAAGGATAGGGTTGTTTCTCGTTTTGGCTTTTACTGCCGTATTTCCGGCAGAAAGTCCTCTTACACAATTCAATCGGGTGTGGACCGAAAGTCGGGTTGAGGATTTTACCGATGGCCAGCTCGACCCGATGATGTATGTATCCCGGCGCACGGCTGCTGACCCAGATTCGGGCTGCATTGAATTCTTTTCCCGTTTTGACCTTGATAACAATGGCTATTTTGACCTAATAAGTGCCGATGACTCAGGTCCATATCTGCGGGTTTATTTTGGTTCTCCATCCGGCTACAGTGTAGCGAACAGCCGATACTATCCTGTTGCTGGCGGTGGTAATGTTGATGTAGCGGATTTGAATCTTGATGGCAATGCCGAACTGATTCACTCGGGCTGGCGGAGCGGGCATATTACAATTTACTGGGGAACAGACTCCGGACCTTCACCGGTTGATACCACCTGGGTGGTGATTTCCGGGCAGAGTGAAGCGGTTACGGTTTACGACCTGGACCGGGACTCTTATCTTGACATCATTGCCGGGTCAGACAACGGAATGGTTTATATCTTCTGGGGCGGTGCCGATGGTTATAGCAGTAGCCGTCGTTCCAGCATCTTCTTGAACGGTTCGGTTGGGCACAACCTCGAGGTGGCTGATTTTGATAAAGATGGGTTTGGCGATATTGTGGCGTCACTCTGGAGCAGAAATCAGGCACCAGTAATTTACTGGAGTTCGGGCCGTTCACCTCGGGGAATAGTGTGGCTGCCGGTTTCGGGCAATAACCCGCATGGCGTCACGGTTGCCGATTTCAACGACGACGCCTGGCTCGATTTGGTGTTTACCGGTTACGACACGGTTACCTCGGCATTTATCTACTATGGCAGCGCGAGCGGCTTTTCTATAACCAACCGGGAGATAGTTCATCCGGGCCAATGCTATGGAGGGAGCGCCGCGGTTTTGTGGAATTACGACAAGACGCTGGACCTGGTTTTCTATCGGGGCGATTGGGGAAGAAATGTTGCTTATCGACCACGGGTCTATTTTAACCGTCCCGATACCGCACCTTATTTCAGTGATGACCGTTTCAGTGAAATTGGGGAACTGGAGTTTAACGCCTCAGGCGGTCTTATTGCCGATTTAAACTACGACGGGTTTCAGGACATCTTCATCAACAATATGATGCCCGACAGTGCCAGTTTTATCCTCTGGGGGCCGTATTACAACTCCGTAACCGCGCTTCCGGTTGACCGCGACCATCACGGTTTGTGGCGCGAAGTGGGTAATATTTATACCCGGGGCTTCTATGCCCGGTATCTATCTTCCATTTACTATGTTGGGGAAGATTCGGTTATTGATGGCGGCAGTTGCTCCTGGGTTGCCAATGAACCACCTGGGTCTTCAGTGGGAATTGAAGTGCGGGCAGGGAATACGCCTGTGCCGGACGGAACCTGGACCGAATTTACACCGGTTCTAATTAATGGCGGCAGCCTGCCTCAGACAGTAAGCGGATATCGGTATCTTCAGTACCGGACATTTTTCTCCTATTCTCGCCCGTGTTATTTACCGTATCTTGAGCGGGTGAGCTTTAACCTTACTCTGCGACCGTTGATTGATGTGGCGGTGCGTGAGGTTATTGCGCCCCGGGGTGAGGTGGACTCTGGTAGTGTGGTAACACCGCGGGTGGTGCTTGAGAACCTTTACTCCGGCACACCGGTTGCGACGGTGACGCTTAAAGTCGGGGACGATTACTTTGCGGTGCGGACCGAGACGCTACCGCCTTTAGCGTTAGACACGGTGGTATTTGCCGACTGGCAGGCGAATGTCCTTGGGGTGCATGCGGTGCGGTGTTCTGTGTCTGTGGTGGGTGATGAGAACCCTGCCAACGACACGCTCAGCACTCTGGTGGAGGTGGTGATTGGCTCGGATGTGGGACCGGTGGCGATTGTCGCGCCGCCGGTGCGTGCTGAGTCGGGTGCGGTTTATCTGCCCGCGGTGGTGGTGGGCAACTTTGGCACCCGGCTTGAGATTTTCCCGGTGCATCTGGTTATCGGGGATGATTACCATCAGGTGGTGCTTGACACCCTGGGCCCGGGTGCGACTGACACGGTGACTTTTCCGGCCTGGGTGGCGCATCCGGTTGGGCAGGTTGTGGTGCGGTGTTCTACCGGACTGGACCGTGACCTGCGGCCTGCCAACGACACCCTTTCCCGGACAGTTGAGGTCGGGGTAGAGCTTGATGCGGCGGCGCTGGCAATCCTGGCGCCTGCGGGAGTGGTGGATTCTGGGAGCGTGGTGGTGCCGCGGGCGCTGGTTGCCAACTACTCTACGGGTGCGCAGGCAATACCGGTGCGGTTGTGGATTGATGGTGGTTACAGTGACATTGACACGGTGCTGGTGGCAGCCGGTGATACGGTACTTGTGTCCTTTGCCTCCTGGGTAGCGTCGCCGGTGGGTGTACTCACGGTGCGCTGCTCCACGGCGCTGGTGGGAGACACAATTTTTGCCAACGACACCGCTTCGGCACTGGTGACGGTAAGGGCGTTACCGGATGTGGAGCTGACATCGATTCTGGCGCCTTTGGGTGAGGTCGATTCGGGCAGTGTGGTAGTACCGCGGGTGGTGGTGCGCAACTTAGCGGCCCGTGTGGACACGGTGCCGGTGGCGATAGTGATTGGTGCGGTTTATGGTGACAGTGTGCGGGTGGTGCTGGGTGCGGGTGGTGTGGACACGGTGCAGTTTACCGCCTGGGTGGCATCACCGGTGGGTGTGCATCAGGTGGTGGCGTGGACCTATTTAACCGGTGACCGCGACCCGGGCAACGACACCGCCTATGCGCAGGTCGAGGTGGTGCGGCGTGAGGAGGTTGATGTTGGTGTGTGTGAGGTTATTGCGCCCCGGGGTGAGGTGGACTCTGGTAGTGTGGTAACACCGCGGGTGGTGCTTGAGAACCTTTACTCCGGCACACCGGTTGCGACGGTGACGCTTAAAGTCGGGGACGATTACTTTGCGGTGCGGACCGAGACGCTACCGCCTTTAGCGTTAGACACGGTGGTATTTGCCGACTGGCAGGCGAATGTCCTTGGGGTGCATGCGGTGCGGTGTTCTGTGTCTGTGGTGGGTGATGAGAACCCTGCCAACGACACGCTCAGCACTCTGGTGGAGGTGGTGATTGGCTCGGATGTGGGACCGGTGGCGATTGTCGCGCCGCCGGTGCGTGCTGAGTCGGGTGCGGTTTATCTGCCCGCGGTGGTGGTGGGCAACTTTGGCACCCGGCTTGAGATTTTCCCGGTGCATCTGGTTATCGGGGATGATTACCATCAGGTGGTGCTTGACACCCTGGGCCCGGGTGCGACTGACACGGTGACTTTTCCGGCCTGGGTGGCGCATCCGGTTGGGCAGGTTGTGGTGCGGTGTTCTACCGGACTGGACCGTGACCTGCGGCCTGCCAACGACACCCTTTCCCGGACAGTTGAGGTCGGGGTAGAGCTTGATGCGGCGGCGCTGGCAATCCTGGCGCCTGCGGGAGTGGTGGATTCTGGGAGCGTGGTGGTGCCGCGGGCGCTGGTTGCCAACTACTCTACGGGTGCGCAGGCAATACCGGTGCGGTTGTGGATTGATGGTGGATACAGTGACATTGACACGGTGCTGGTGGCACCTAATGATACGGTCCTTGTGTCCTTTGCCTCCTGGGTGGCGTCGCCGGTCGGTGTACTCACGGTGCGCTGCTCCACGGCGCTGGCCGGGGACACAAATGAGTTTAACAACCTGGCGGTTGATATGGTACAGGTAGTAACCCATCCCGATGCCGCGGTAACCGACATATATGCTCCAATCGGCGTGGTCGATTCCGGGGCGGTCGTTACTCCCTGGGCACGAATCTGTAATTATGGAAGTTCGGCGGTTGTTGTGCCGGTGCTGATGCGCATCGGCGATGATTACGAGGAGGTACGAACTAAATTTCTCAATACTGGGGCAAAGGATACTGTGGTCTTCCCGCAATGGATTGCGTCTCCGCTGGGAGTTCAGCCCGTGGTGTGTTCAACAATGGTGACGGGTGATGAAAATCCAGATAATGACCGGCGGGTTGATTCAGTCCGGGTGGTTAAGTTTGTTGATGTAGCGGCGCTGGCGATAATTGAACCGGTGGGCATAGTGGACTCCGGAGCGACTGTGGTACCGCGGGTGGTGATTGCCAATCTCGGCGTTTCGCCTGTTGATGTACCGGTAAGATTACAGATTGGGACAAATTACGATTTTTGGATAACAACACGGATATCACCTGGGGCGAGTGATACGATTTCTTTTCCCGAGTGGCAGGCGATAGAGTTGGGTGAACAAATGGTGCGCTGTTCGACAGCATTGGATGGCGACCTTAATGACGCTAATAATGTGGTCAACTCCACGGTTATGGTGGTGCGCCGCATTGATGCCGCCTGCAATGGGATACTATCGCCCCAAGGGATGGTGGAGCTGGGTGATAGCGTTGTTCCATCGGCGGTGATTGTTAACTACTCGACATCAACTCAGGAGATACCGGTTTGGATGTTAATCGGTGCCGGCTATAAAGATTTTCAGAGTAGAATTGTTGAGCCGGGGGAAAGTGATACGGTAACTTTCAGGCTGTGGCAGGCAGGGGGGCGCGGTTATATCGGCGTGAAATGCTCCACCGCGCTTGTCGGGGATGAGCGGCCTGAAAACGATGTTAAGGTTGAAAGTATTTTTGTCCGGAGTTATCCGGATGCGGCGGTGAATGCGATTCTTGCGCCAGCAGGTATTGTTGATTCCGGTCGCCGGGTAATACCGAAGGCGCTGGTTGCCAATCTCGGGTCAGCGCCTCAGATAATTCCGATAGAGATGCGGATTGGTGATTTTTATCGCTCATATCGGGAGAAGTTAATTGCACCGGGGCTGGTAGATACGGTGCTGTTTGATGATTGGTTGGCGGTTGAAGTTGGTCAACACAGCGTTAGGTGCAGCACCAGTCTTGAGGGAGACAGTAACCCTGCTAATGACTATCAGGATGCCCTGGTTGAGGTGTGCTGGCGTGATGTGGGCTGTGAGGCGATTCTTGCGCCGGTGGGTACGGTACCCGCTGGAGAAAGTGTAATTCCGTTAGTGCGGGTGCGTAATTTTGGTACGACAAGAGAGCGAATTCCGGCGCTGTTGCGCATTGGTGAACGTTATGCGGTTACTGTCTGGAGTGACACCATTGAGCCGAATAACGCGGCAGAGTTGACATTTCCACCGGTATTGATTGAGGAGGGAGAGCAGATTGTGAGTTGTTCGACAGCGCTCTCCGGCGATATGAATCTGGCAAACGATAAGATTGAAATTAGTGTTTTCGGAGTTACGCGAAACATTGACTTAGCCGCGGACAGCGCGGCGACAGTCCCGCCCGGTGGAATAGTTAATTATCGGTTGACCTGTTACAATAATGGCAATTTTGTTGATACCGTTGACATCGTTTCTTACCGGACGCGCGCTAACTGGGTTGTTGAATTCCTTGATTCGAGAGGAACGAATTACCTGAATGATAACAACGGTAACGGTATACCGGACCTTGGTTCAGTGCCGGCAGGCGGTGCGGTTGGATTTGTGGTGCGGGTGACGGTACCTTTCAATGAATTGGGGTTGATTGTTGACTCGACAGAGGTGGAGGCGATATCAGCGAGCAATCCGCTGGTGCGGGACCGGGTGCATTTGTTAACCGCGGTGGCGCCGGTTGTGAATTTAGTAATTCAACCTGACCAGTTTCATACCGTCGTACCCGGGCAGGCAAACAACTTCATTTTTACAATTAATAACTTCGGAAATATTCCGGATTACGCCGACCTGAGTTATCAAGTAACGCAAGGGGGATGGCAACATCGCTTCCTTGATGGAGGAGGAGCGGTACTCGAAGACCGTAACAACAACGGGCGCCCGGATATCGGCCCGATTGCACCTTATGGCGGGAGTACCGAGATAATATTTGAGGTTACTCCTTCCTGGTCAGCGATGTTAGGACAGCGGGATACCGCACGGGTGAGCATCTGGTCTTTTGCGGATAGCCGGGTGAGCGATGAGGCGGTGGCAATTGCCGAAGTGGATGGTGTGGTGACCGGGATTGACATCACGCCCGACCTGACCGATGTGCTGGCACCAGGCGAGAGCCGCGATTACGAGTTTACTGTTGTTACCACCGGAACAATCCGAACGATTGTCAATCTTGCTCTTATTGCTCAGGACAGTTCTTGGGGCTGGGAGTTGCTTGACCAAACAGGCAATATCCACCTGCGCGACTCGGACTTTGACCACGAACCGGACCTGGGATTTGTCGCGCCCGACACACCGGTTAAGTTTAAACTCAGGATAAAGGCACCACGCCTGACCCAGTTAGTCAACAGTTCCAATCCCAATGAGGCCGAATTCTCTTTACGGGCTCGTGCTGGTCAGGATTCAATGCTGTGCGATTCGGTGCGGTTGAGGTTTACCTTAACACCGCAGTTCCAGATTTTCTGTTATCGCCTGTCAGCGGAAGGCAGGATGCGGTTTATCTTCTCGATACCAGAACGGGGTGATGTGACGCTCTTGGTTTACAACCGTTTAGGAGAGCGGGTTCGAACTTTGCTGGACCGCGAGCGAAGCAGAGAGGGGATTTATGTTCTGGACTGGGACGGAACAAACGATGCGGGCAGAAGATTGGCACCGGGAGTTTATGTTTACCGGTTCGAAATGCGACCGGAGACCGGGCGATTACAGCGGCTGGTTAAGAAATTTGTGTTTACGCGCGGATGATGAATAGAAGGGTAATAAAATCAGTAGGATACCCGAGCCGAAACCGTATTATGATTGAGCAACGCGGCAGGAGAAGGCTGCGCATTGAGTTGTTTCGACCGTTTCGAATAACGGAGATGGTAAGAGTTTTAGGCAAGGGAGGGTTATGTTTGCGCTGGTGTTATTCACGCTCCTGACCAATTTTGGCTGGGGCAATGCGGGAAGTACCGCATTCCCTTTGCTCCGGGTTCCTTTAGGTGCGCGTCCCTGTGCGTTGGGCGAGGCGTTTACCGGTGCGGCGGATGATATCAACGCCATTTACTTCAATCCTGCAGGTCTGGGATACCTCGCTGATATACAACTTGCATTAGCCCATCAAGAATGGTTTGCCGATATCCGGGATGAAAATCTGAGTTTTATGGCACCGTTAGGTTCGGGGACTTTAGGCATAAGCGGTGTGCTGTCAACGATGCGCAATGTGGAAAACTGGTATGCCGGGGCGAGTTATCCGGAGACAATTGCCCTTTCGAGCGGTTATGCTACGGTTGCTTATGGGGTAAAACTGGGTGATGCGATTGCGTTCGGGATTGGCGCAAAAGGCCTCTATGATGCGCTTCCGGACGATAATGTTGGTCGCGGGGTGTGTTTTGACCTCGGGTTTTTGTATCGCATAAGGAGTGGTTTCCGGGTGGGCATCGCAATTCAGAATCTGGGACCGGGCATCAAATACGGCAGTGAGCGGTTTGCGCTGCCGCTGGGAGTTCGTACTGGAGTGAGTTATAGAGTAAATCGGGAGCGGTCGTGGTTGAATGGGCTCCGGGTTTTGTTTGATGCCAACGCTGCGCGGGGCGGTTTTCCGGATTTTCATTTCGGTATGGAGTATCCGCTTTACGAAATTCTTTTCTGTCGAATTGGGTACCGCTTGGGACCGCAGGACTACCGCTCGCTTTCACCCTGGGCAGGGTTTACCGCCGGTGTTGGTGTTGCACGGGAAAGGTGGGCGCTTGATTACGCTTATGTTCCCTACGGTGAACTCGGGGCGACTCATCGACTAACGATTCGCACCGGCTTTGCCCAGCCCGGTTACGGCAGGATTAGAATCCGGGTCACAGAAGTGGGAACCGGTTTACCGATTGCCCACGCCCATTTTACCATGGAGGGAACACATTTTGGACAGTCTTATACTGAGTCAAACGGCATCTTTGTTGTTGATGGTGTCCAGACCGGCTGGGTCAAGATTAAAGTGAATGCGGACAGTTTTTTCTCTCAAAGTGAGTCACTTTTTGTTGAACCGAGGGAAACCCATACGGTAAATTTTGTGCTGCGGCGGGCTGGTTATGGTTCATTGTGGGGCGGAGTTTACAGTGAGCGGAGCCGATGGCCTCTTGCCGCAAAAGTGCACTACTGCGGTCCGGATTCCGGGACGGTACAGACCAATAACATTGAAGGGAGTTTTGTTATCCGTAAACTGGCGGCAGGTTTTTATCGCCTGACGATAACACCGGACGACATTAGTTATCTTGCAACTGTTGATTCGCTCACGGTTGTGCCCGGGGCACTGGTATCACGCACCTTCTTATTGAAGGAGCGAGCGGCAGCCGGGGCAACCGATACGCTTGATAACGACGAAGTAAAGCAGGACAATCAGCAGCAATAGCAAAATTTTCCTTGACAACGGGTAAAAAAATATTATATTAAATCGTTGGTTCTTAAAAAGGAGGTACGATGGCATGCATGAAGCGCGGTGTTAAGAAAACCGCAAAGAAGACAGCGAAGAAGACCGTTAAGAAGACAGCGAAGAAAAAGAAATAGCTGTCGGTAGAATAAAGAAGGGGGCAGATGCCCCCTTCGTATTTTATGGAGGAGATTCGGGGACATTTCGCTTCAGACCCATATCTTGACAAACTTATCGAGGAACTGCGCCGCCGGGGTCGGGTTACAGTTGCTACGCCACCGCCCTCAGTACAGGTGCTTTTAGCCGGTGTGGTGGCAGACCGGTTGCAACTGCCGGTGGTGCTCGTCGGTGCGGACGAGGCTGCGGCTAACACCGCATATCAGGATGCTCTGGCTCTTTATCCCGATACCGAGGCGGTGCTTTTTAACCCCGGTTCACTGGCATCGGTTGAGAAAATAAAAAGGATAAAAAAGCAGCCGGCGGTCATTGTTACTACAGCTGAGGAACTGGCAGCGCCGGCGCCCGAATGGTCAGTTGAAGGCGGGATGGTGAAACTGGAGTTGGGTGGTTTTGCACTTGACTTTCTGGTGCAATGGCTGGAGCAGGCGGGTTATGAGCGGGTTGACCTTGTGACCGAACCGGGCGAATATGCGGTGCGGGGTGGAATTGTTGATGTGTATGCGGAGAACCAGGAGTTACCGCTCCGGGTGGAGTTTGCCGACGATGCGATTGTCTCGCTGCGGGCGTTTGAACCGCTTTCTCAGCGGTCGCGCCAGACGCTAAAGCAGGCGGTGTTGTTTACCCGGCAACCACCCGGGTTCGGAATGAAACCGGCGGTTTCATTGTTACCGGAAGAGGTTGTGGCTATCGGGAGCGGTAACGAGGCGTTCGGGAAGTGGGAGATTGAGTTTGTTGAGAGCGGCGCAGGTGAGGAGCTCGGGTATCAGCCGGCACCAAACTATCTCGGTAATTTGAAGTTGCTGCAGGAGGAGATTGCGCAAACCGATGAGGAGTACTTTATCGTGGCGGTCTCCGAGCATCACCGGAGGCGTTTGACAACCCTGCTCGGCGATAAACCGAACTATCTGGTGGGCGGCTTGAGTTGCGGGTTTGTCAATACGAGGCGGGGCTGGGTGGTTCTAACCGAGCGGGAGATTTACGGCGCGCCCGTAGGTCGGCTGGTGCGGCGCCGATTTAAGGGGGTGCCGGTTGACAATCTTCTGACGCTGCGGCCCGGTGATTATGTGGTTCATATCGATTACGGCGTCGGAATTTTCACCGGCACAAAGCGTCTGGTACAGGGCGGAGTGGAGAAGGACTACCTGGTGATTGAGTACGAGGGCAAGGACCGGGTTTATGTACCGGTGGAGAATCTCGGACTGATCGACCGTTACATTGGCGCCGGTGATGAGGCACCGAAACTGGACCGGCTGGGCGGGCGTTCCTGGCTTTTAGCCAAGGCAAAGGCAGCACGGGCAAGCGCGGCGTACGCTGAGGAGTTGCTCGAGACTTATGCCCGGCGCGCGACTGCCCGCACCACGCCGCTCCTTGCTGATTCGCCCTGGCTGGCAGAACTGGAGGCGTCGTTTCCCTATGAAGAGACCCCGGACCAGTTGAAGGCGCTAGCTGAGGTCCGGGAAGACCTTGCCCGAACCAAACCGATGGACCGATTGGTGTGCGGTGATGTTGGTTTTGGCAAGACCGAAATCGCCTTGCGCGCGGCATTCCAGACCGTGGTCAACTTCAAACAGGTGGCGCTACTCGCACCAACCACGGTGCTCTGCTATCAACATTACCAGACCTTTCGGCGCCGGCTGGAGCGGTTTCCGGTCCGGGTTGAGATGCTGTCAAGATTTGTTGCGCCCGCGCAGCAGGCGGCAATCCGGCGTGGTTTGAAGGATGGGACGGTGGACATTGTCATCGGTACTCACCTTTTGCTCAATCCGAAAGTTGAGTTCCGCGACCTTGGGCTTTTGATTATCGATGAAGAGCAACGGTTCGGGGTGCGGCAGAAGGAGCGGTTGCGCCGGTTACGGTCCGATGTAAATGTCCTGGTACTTTCGGCAACACCAATTCCCCGCACCCTGTATATGGCGCTTGCCGGGATTCGGGACATTTCGGCGATTCATACACCGCCGCCGGGCCGTAAAGAGGTGTTGACCGAGGTGACAGAGTGGGACGATGGGCTGATAAGAAGTTATGTTTACCGCGAGTTGAACCGGGGCGGACAGGTGTTTTTTGTCCACAATGAGATTATGAGTCTGGGGGCGCTGGAAAAAAGGCTGCGCCAGATTTTGCCCGATGTCGAGATGGTGGTCGCCCATGGCCGGCTTTCCAGCCGCCAACTGGCAGAGATTTATCTTGACTTCGCCAGCGGCAAGTATCAGATGCTCCTTTCGACCGCAATCATTGAATCGGGATTGGACTTACCCAATGTCAATACCATTATTGTCAACCGTGCCGAGCGGTTTGGGCTTGCCGATTTGCACCAGTTGCGGGGTCGGGTGGGAAGGGCGGATATTCAGGCGTATGCGCTGTTTTTAGTCTCCCGGCGCGAACGGGTAACCGCGGACGCCCGCAAGCGGCTCTCGGCGCTTTTAGCCTACTCCCGCTTGGGTGCTGGTTACCGGCTGGCGCTGCGGGATATGGAGATTCGGGGGGTTGGCAACCTTTTAGGAACCGAGCAGCACGGTCACATTGCCCGGGTTGGCTTTAACCTTTACACCCGGTTACTCAAGGAGGCGATTGCGAAACTGCGGGGCGAGCACGAGCCGGTGGAGCCGAAACTGGACCTGGACCGCACGGTGTTTATACCGCCCGAGTACATCCCGGACCCATTGGGCAGGATTGCGATTTACAAAAGGCTGTTAGGGGTTGAGGCGGAGGAGGAACTGAATGAACTGAAGGCGGAGTTGATTGACCGGTTTGGTAGATATCCACCGGTAGTTGAGGAGCTGTTTACGATTGCCCGCATCCGGCTGTTGTGCCGGAAACGCGGTGTCCTTGAAGTGAAGTTGAAGGGCGAAAAGGCGACGGTCATCACTGCGGAGAGGACCGTTACCGTTGATGGTGGTGAACCGGGGTTACTTGAGTTCCTCAGTCAGCCCGCGGTCTAAACCGGTGATTTCGATGCGGCGGCGCTGGTCAAGAATGGAGAGTTTTACCCGGATGGTGGTTTGGGGTAGTAGTTTTTCGGCGCGTTCTGCCCACTCAATTAAACAGACGCCCTCACCGCTGAGATAGGAGTCAAAGCCGGTTTCAACAAGTTCATCGATTGAGCGGATACGATAGAGGTCGATATGGTACACCGGCATGCGGCCCTGATATTCGGTGATGATAACAAACGATGGACTCTTGACAGTCTCTTTCACGCCGAGGCCCCGGGCAAAACCTTTAATCATCGTTGTTTTGCCGGCGCCAAGGTCGCCGTAAAACGCCACCACCGCACCGGGTTTTAAAAACAGGGCAAGTCGTTCACCCAGAGCAATAGTGGCAGCGGTATCGGCGGTCTCATATACAACCGGTTTCATCTGATAATGTTATACCTTATTTTCCCGCACTGTCAAAGGTGGTAGGGGAAACATCCCCATAGTTTAGAGCCCGAAGTTAGGAAAGATTAACACCGAGAATGAAAATGCGCTATCTAACAGACGAGTTTAGAGATAGTTAGAGAATTCTGAGAAACACAACAGGGGTCAACTAAGGGTCCGTTACGGGGATGGTATCGGTACCGATGTCCGTTTCTATCCACCCGAGAGATTTATCAACTCTCGGGAGCCGGTTTATCGGGCTAACAGGTTCCTTTTTTCCTAAACCAGTTCGAGGCTCAGCGCCACCGCTTCACCGCCGCCGAGACAGATTGCCGCTAACCCCTTTTTCAGCCCCCGGTCTTTCAGGGCATAAATCAGGGTCACAAGGATGCGCGCGCCCGAGCAACCAATCGGATGACCCAGGGCGATGGCACCGCCATTGACATTGACCCGGGATTCATCCCAGCCCAGTTCTTTACCGTCAGCCAGAACCTGAGCGGCGAAGGCTTCGTTGACCTCAATCAGGTCAAAGTAGTTGATGTCAACACCCTGAACTTTGAGCAGGGTCTGAACCGCTTTAATCGGTGCGTAGAATAGCATCTTTGGTTCGACACTACCGGTGGCATAGGCGACAATGCGGGCGAGCGGCTTGATGCCCCGTTCTTTAATGAAGTCTTCGCGGGCGATGGCGAGTGCCGCGGCACCGTCGTTGATAGAGGAGGCGTTGCCTGCGGTTACCGTGCCGTCTTTGGTGAACACCGGTTTGAGGGCGGCAAGTTTTTCAAGGGTGGTGTCGGCGCGGGGACCTTCGTCGGTGTCAAAAACGATTGGTTCGCCTTTTTTCTGGGGGATTTGGACCGGGACAATCTCGGCTTTGAATTTGCCTTCTTTGATTGCCCGGACCGCATTCTGGTGGCTGCGAAAAGCCCAGCGGTCCTGTTCTTCGCGGCTGATGTTCGAATTACGGGCGGTGAAGTCACCGAGCGCACCCATATGGACATCACCGAAGTAGTCCCAGATGCCGTCGTAAATCATTCCGTCCTGAAGCTGGGCGTCGCCCATTTTCTGGCCGCCCCGCAATGTTTTCAGATAGTAGGGAACATTGGACATCGACTCCTGACCACCGGCAATCACCAGCCGGGCATCACCGGCTTTGATTTGCTGGCAGGCAAGGGCAACGGCAATCATTCCGGACCCGCACACCTTGTTGACGGTGAGGGCGGGCACTTCAACCGGCAAGCCCGATTTGACCGCAGCCTGACGCGCTGGTGCCTGGCCAATCCCGGCGGGACAGACATTGCCCATTATCACGCCGTCCACATCTTCGGGTTTGACGCCGGCACGTTCAACCGCACCTTTGATTGCGACCGCGCCCAGTTCCGGGGCGCGCAGCGCTGCCAGACCACCCAGAAATCTACCAACTGCGGTGCGGGCGGCACCGATGATAAAGGTGTCTTTTGCTTTACCAATTGTCATCTTTTACTCCTTTCCTTTTTGCCAGTTCGGTTTTCTTTTTTCGAGGAATGCTCTGGTGCCTTCGGCAGGTTCACCCGAAGCGAAACAGAGCCCAAACGCCTCAATCTCATAGGCGCAACCGGTGTTGAGGTCGGTGTCCAGACCATGGTTGATGCACTTCTTGGCAAGGCGCACGGCACTCGGACCTTTTTCCGCAATCTTTTTCGCCAGGGTTTCGACAAAGGGGATGAGTTCCTCGGGTTTGACCACTTTGTTGACCAGGCCGATCCGTAGCGCCTCCTGAGCGTCAAGGGCGTCACCAGTAAAGATTAACTCCTTGGCGCTGCCCGGTCCAACAAGGCGGGCAAGACGCTGGGTGCCACCAAATCCGGGCAAGAGTCCGAGGTTGACTTCCGGCTGACCGATTTTTGCCCCTTCGGCGATGATGCGGATGTCACAGGCGAGCGCCAGTTCGCAACCGCCACCCAGGGCAAAGCCGTTGATGGCGGCGACCACCACCTTTTCAAGACCGGCGATTTTGTTTAATGCCCGGTGGCCATTGCGGGCAAACTCGCGCGCCTGAAATGGCGTGAACTTTGACATCTCGGCGATGTCGGCACCGGCGATGAACGCCTTGCCTTCGCCGGTGAGGACGACAACCGTAATGTCTTCCCGATTTGCGAGATGGTCAAAAAGTTTTTCAATCTCAAGGATAAACTCAGTGTTCAGGGCGTTTACCGGTGGACGGTTGAACCGAACCCAGTAGACGCTTTCTTTTTCCTGACATAAGAGATACTTGAAATCCAATCTGCCTCCTTTTTTATTCCAATATACTCATCTCTGGTTTGTGGTCAAGAGACAATTGACCCCCATATTAGAGTGAATATAATCGGAATATGAAACGAGGACAGCCGGAGCGGCTGCTTTTACAGGAAATCAACCGGCAGGTGGCGGAGTTGTGCCGCAAGCGTGATGGGTTGCGGTTGATGGAGGTTTGCGGTACCCATACGATGGCAATTTCCAGTGCCGGAATCAGACGGGCGGTTGACCCGAGGCTGAAACTTGTTTCCGGTCCCGGATGTCCGGTGTGCGTAACTGCGGAGCAGGACATTGACCGGGCGATTAACTTTGCCCTTTTGCCCGATGTGGTGGTGGTTACTTTCGGCGATATGATGCGCGTACCCGGTACCAACGGCTCTTTAGCCGATGCCAGGTCAAGGGGTGCGGATGTGCGGGTTGTGTATTCACCGCTTGACGGGCTGCGAATGGCGGTGCAGGAGCCCAAAAAGGAGTTTGTGTTTTTAGGGGTTGGGTTTGAGACGACCGCGCCGACTGTGGCAGCAACGGTGCTCGAGGCGGCGAAGTTGAAAGTGAAGAACTTTTCGGTTCTGCCGCTGTTTAAGTTGATACCACCGGCGCTAAAGTTTATCGCTTCCTGTCCCGAGATTGGAGTTGATGGGTTGATTTTACCCGGTCATGTGTCAACGGTAATCGGGTCGCAGCCCTATCGGTTTTTAGTGGACCGTTATCGGATGCCCTGCTGTATCACCGGGTTTGAGCCGCGCGATATACTGGAGGGGATTTTCTCCCTCTTACAGCAGATTGTCAGAGGACCAGAACTGACAATTCAGTACCGGCGGAGTGTTCGTCCTGAAGGGAACCCTCAGGCGCAGGCGATGATGCAAACAGTTTTTAAGCCGGTTGCGGCGGATTGGCGGGGCATCGGTAAAATCGCCCTTTCCGGTCTGGGGTTTAAGAAGCGGTTTGCCCGGTTTGACGCCGGAGAGCGTTTTGGGGTGGTTGCGAGCAAAAAAAGAAAGAGAACCGGCTGTGCCTGTGGTGATGTTATGTTGGGGGTGAAGATACCGCCGGAGTGCCGGTTGTTTGCCCGGGTGTGTACTCCGGAAAGTCCGGTTGGTCCGTGTATGGTTTCTTCGGAGGGTGCCTGTGCGGCATACTACCGTTATGAAAGATAAGAAAATTTTGGCGGATAAAGGTTTGCCACCGGCGTTTAAGTTACCACCCGGTGCGGAGCGGATTGGACTCGGGCACGGTGCCGGAGGCAGGAAGATGCATCGGCTGATTGAAGAGATGTTTCTGCGCTATTTTGGCAATCCTGCGCTCAACCGGCTGGAGGACAGTGCGGTGGTGAAATTGCCCAAAGGCGAGTTGTGTTTTACCACCGACTCTTATGTTGTCAAGCCGCTGTTTTTCCCGGGTGGTGACATCGGAAAACTGGCGGTGTGCGGTACAGTAAATGACCTAACGGTGCTGGGCGCAAAGCCGCTCTATCTCGCAGTGAGTTTTGTCCTGCGCGAGGGGTTAGCACTGAACACGCTGGAGCGGGTTTGCCGGTCAATGGCGGCGACAGCAAAAAGTGCCGGGGTGATGGTGGTTACCGGTGACACCAAGGTGATTGAAGGCGCGAGTGCTGGTGAAGAGATGTTCATTACCACGAGCGGCATCGGGGTGCGGCACAAAGGGGTGCGGTTGGGTGGTGAGTTTGTGCAGAGTGGTGACCGTTTGGTTCTGAGTGGCGGTCTGGGCGAGCACGAGGCAGCGGTGGCGATTGCGCGCGGTGGTTATCACTTTCGTGCAAAACTGGTGAGCGACTGTGCGCCCCTGAACCGGATGATTCTTGCTGTGCTCAAGAGCGGGAGTGTTAAACTGATGCGCGACCCAACAAGGGGCGGTCTGGCAACAACTTTGAATGAGTTTGCCCAAGAGTGCAAATTTGGATTTCTAATTGTGGAGGAATTGGTGCCGGTAAAACGGGCGGTAAAAGGGGTGGCGGATTTGTTAGGTCTTGACCCGCTTTATATGGCAAATGAAGGCAAGGTGGTAATGGTGGTGGCAAAGGAGCAGGCGGATAAGGTGGTAAGAACGCTGCGCCGCTTTCCCTCAGGAAAAGGGGCAAGGGTGATTGGTGAGGTGGTGAAAGAGCCGCGCGGTGTCTGGGTAAAAACAAAGTTAGGCGCGTTGCGGCGGGTTTTGATGCTCGAGGGTGAGCAGTTACCAAGAATCTGCTGAGGTTTTTTTGCGGTCAAAGATATGAGTATGTCGGATGAAAATGCGGCGGTAAGCGAAGGTCCGGTTGATATCAATCGGGTACAGCGTTATATGGCGGTAGCAGCGGTTGAGGGCAACAGAATCCTGGGCAAAATTTATGAGCCGGTGGCAGAGAACCTTGCCCAGTTAAAAAAGGTTTTTGAAGAACACGGCGCGGTTGCTTACTTTGAGAAGATGGGTGATGGGCATATTGTAACCTATGGTTATGCCCCCCCGCGAAAACCGGTGCGGCTCTGGGTCAACATCCTTTTATTACTGGCAACGATTGGAACAACGCTTTTTGTCGGAACTTTGCACGCCGGTAAGGACCCGTTTCAGAATCCTTATAATCTATTGAGTGGCATACCGTTTTCCCTGGGGTTGATTTTAATCCTCGGGACGCACGAACTGGCGCACTATCTCACCGCGCGGCGCTTAGGGGTTGATGCCACACCGCCTTATTTTCTACCGGTGCCGCATCCGATGACCGGAACAATGGGCGCATTTATCAAGATTCGTTCGCCGGTGCCGAGCCGGAGTGCACTGGTACGGGTTGGGGTTGCTGGACCTCTTGCCGGATTTCTGGTGGCGATTCCGGTGTCAATCATCGGTATTGCGCTGTCAACGGTACGGGAAGTTCCTGCCGGTGCACCGCTTTTGCGGCTGGGCACACCGCTGATATTTGAGTTCATCTCCCGAATTTTTCACGGCACATTACCAGCCGGGACCGATGTTGTTCTGCACCCACTGGCGTTTGCTGGATGGCTTGGAATGTTCGTTACCGCGCTCAATCTTTTGCCGGTGGGACAACTGGATGGCGGCCATATCGCCTATGCGCTATTGGGTAAAAAATACCGGCTTTTCAGTTATTTTATCATCGGCGGTCTGTTGCTGATGGGATTTTTCTGGCTGGGCTGGCCCTTCTGGGCGTTTCTGGCAACGGCACTGGGTTTGAAGCATCCGCCACCGTTAGACGACATCACACCCCTGAACCGAACCGATATTGTGCTGGCGATTGCTGCCCTGGTGATAATGGTGCTTTCGTTTACGCCGGCACCATTCCCGGCCGCTGGGTTTTGACCATTATAATTCATTGACAATTGGGAATCTGGCAATATAATTAAATTGAAGTTACGGGCGTGGCGTTTTTCCACAGATTGCAAAAGGGTTACACTCCGGCAGTAAAGTTTGAAAACAAAGGAGGCAAAGGTGCAAAGTGTCTTTTTCCTTTCCCAAAAATTAAACCGTTTGGCGCTGATATTGTTTTTTGTTTTGATTGGCGCCGTATCAGGTCAAGTTGAGGTCTGGACCGCACGGTATGATGGCGGTATTGATGGCTGGGATGAAGGCAGGGCAATGGCACTGACTCCGGATGGCAATGTGGTGATGACCGGTTTTATCGCCAGTACCGATGGTTTCCGCGATATCGGAACGGTGAAGTTTTCGACCACAGATGGTGATACCATCTGGACCCGGCGCTGGCGGTTTGGAACCGGGTCAAGAGATGAGGCGGTGGCGATTGGCGTTGACAGTATGGGTAATGTGTTTGTTGCCGGCTGGACCAGGACCACAGGTTCGGACACCAACTGGGTGGTAATAAAGTACCTGACGGACGGAACCGAGGCGTGGTATGCAACCTACGATTCAATGGGTGGTCCGGATAAGGCGATGGCGCTGGTTCCGGACGAGATAGGCGGTGTTTATGTGACCGGGTATTCGTTCAACGGGACGAATCGGGACATTGTGACGATTCACTATTTATCGAGCGGCGTTATTGATTGGGTGGCGCGCTACAATGGAGGCGCAAACGGAAACGACCTGCCAACAAAAATTGCTCGCGACCCGCAGGGCGCAGTAATTGTAGCCGGATACACCTGGACTGGAACGCCTTCCCGGTTTGATTATCTGACGATAAAGTATGCGCCAACCGGTGAGACGCTCTGGACCAGAAGGTACGATGGCACCGCAACCGACAGTATTATTAAGAACGATTACGCTCAGGCATTAACGGTGGACGATTCAGGAAATGTTTATGTAAGCGGCCGAGCCGGTGAGAGTGGCACCTGGTACGATGCGACAACGATTAAGTATTCGCCTAATGGCGAGACAAGATGGGTAACTCGTTTTGACTGGGGCGAAAATGCCCTTGATGGTGCGGGTGAGATTCAGGTTGGTCCAGGCGGCACGGTTTATTGTGCCGGCTATACCGAAACGAATATCGGTTATTTTGATATGCTGCTTTTTAAACTCACCCCGACCGGTGAAGTTGACTGGCAGCGGATTTACAACTATGTGAGCGATGATGACAGTGTTACCGCGATGTGCCTTGACCGGTTTGGTAATGTGTACATAACAGGCTACTCTTATACGGTTGAAGGCGACCTGGACTGGGTTACTTTGAAGTACAATGTTGAAGGTGCTCAGGTCTGGATGGCACGGCACGCAACCTGGGATGAAGATGACCAGGCTTACGGGATTGTGGTCAATGCGCTGGGTGATGTTTTTGTTGGTGGTTACGACTATCTTGAAGGCAGCGAGGATTATGCTCTGGTAAAGTATTCGGCACCAGATGTCGGAGTGTCGCTCATCATTCAACCTCAGGACACATTTCGGCTTGATGCGACGGTAATTCCCCGAGTGCGGGTGAAGAATTACAGCGCGCTACCGTTCACTTTCCCGGTGCGAATTGAGATTGGTAATTTCTACTTTGATATTCAACAGGTGCCTTCGTTAGGTCCTTACGATTCGGCAGAGGTTAGTTTTTATCACTGGTTGGTACGCGACCTCGGCGAGCACACGGTGCGGTGTTATACGATGCTCAACGGCGATAAAGAGCCAGGAAACGATACCGCATTTGGTACTGTGACCGCGGTTTCTGCCTGGGAGCAACTGGCAAACCTGCCACCGGGTCCGCGTGGTAAAGGGGTGAAAGACGGTGGGGCGCTGGCATTTGCTCCAGACAGTTTAATTTTCGCCTTCAAGGGGAACAATACTACCGAGTTTTACGCATTTAACACCGCCCGTCAAATGTGGCAGGCGCGGGAAACGATACCGGCAATTGGACGGAGTGGTAGCAAGAAACGGGTGAAGAAAGGAGCATCCCTTGCCGCCGATACTACGGGAATGGTCTATGCGGTGAAAGGGAACAACACATTTGATTTCTGGCGCTACTCTATTGCCAGCAATCGCTGGGAACAAATCACCGATTTTCCTTCCGGTACTCGGGGAGTAAAGGATGGCGCCAGGCTGGTTTATGTGCCTGGACGGCATCTGATTTACGCTTTAAGGGGTGGAAATACGAGCGACTTTTACAGTTATAATATTGCCCGCGACTCCTGGGCGGCAAAAAGAAGTGTACCGCCGGGCGAAAGAAACAAGCGGATTAAGGATGGAACAGCTCTGACCACCGATGGTGATTCAACCATTTTCCTTTTGAAAGGCGGAACTTATGAGTTTTGGGTGTACCGGATAGACCGTGATACCTGGGTGCGTAAGACCGATATTCCAGATAGCCGGGTGAGTTCCAAAAGGCGCAAGATGAAAAAAGGTGGTTCGATGGCTTATGACCCGGAGTTTGGCAGGGTTTATGCGATGAAGGGTGGCAAGACTACTGAGTTCTGGTTCTATGATGTGCGCGGTGACTCCTGGTTCGAGACGGCTGATACTTTCCCCAGGGGGCAGGAGAACAAGGCACCTTATGCGGGCGGGGCTTTTGTCTATGGTGCGGGTAAAATCTATGCACTGAAGGGCAACAAGACCCTTGAATTCTGGCGCTACAATGCGAACTTCCCGCTCAACCCGCCTCTGGGTAATCTGTCCGGACCTCAGGCTGAGGTTTATCAACGACCAATTATCCAACTGGCGATTGTGCCCAATCCGGTGGTTAACAATGCAATTGTCCGGTACACATTACCAAATGCAGGTCGGGTACGGCTGGTAATTTACGATATTACGGGTCGGGAGCAAACTCGGCTGGTGAATGAGGAGCAAACTGCTGGGGAACAGCGGGTGCGGCTTAATCTGGCGTCACTCGTACCTGGGGTTTATTTTGCCCGGCTTGAGATTTCGAACGGTAGCAAGAAAATTGATGTCACCCAGAAAATTCTGGTGGCAAGATAGCGAATGGCAGGGGGAGGAAATGAAAAGCGTTTTTTTCGTAGTACTGGTGTTGCTTGTGCCGGTTTTCGTCCAGGCCGGCGTGGTTGATACGATGTGGCTGCGGACCTATTTTGGTTCGGATTCTGTCAGTCCGAGCTGGAATAAGGCAGCCGATATTGAAGCGGACCGGCAGGGAAATATCTATGTTTGCGGTGTCGGTGAGAAGGCGGTCCCCGGAAACAACGATATGCTTATTGCCAAGTACAACCAGTGGGGCGAAACGCTCTGGGTGCGTTCTTACGGCGGGGGAACCAGTGGTGCCGATGATGACATTGCGCAGGCGCTGGCGATTGATTCGGTGGGCAATGTTTTTGTAGTTGGAGCGACCGAATATGCCGCCCCAACTGATATTGACATTACCTGGCTGAAATACGACCCCAATGGCAATCTGCTCTGGGCACGGCGCAGTATGTTTCCGGATGACGATATCGCTTACGATGTTGTCATCGGCAAGCAGGGTGATGTTTATCTGTGTGGCACCACGACCAACACCCACTTTTTCCTTTCGACATTTTTTGTGGCGCGGATAAATCCAGCAACCGGTGATACAATCTGGACCCGAACCTACATCCTCGATACACTGGCGTTCAATATTCGGCGCGACCGGCACCCGGATTTTGTGATGATTGACTGGGACAATTGGGACAACTGCGCAACCGCGCTGGCGATATCGCCCGATTCCGGGCACATCATAGCAACCGGGTTTGGTTATAGCGACGCCCGGAGTTATCAAATCTGGACGATGAAGTTTCTGCCGAATGGCACACGAAGGTGGGCGCACGAGTACTGGCGGATTTCGGACTATGATGATGTTGGGTTTGATGTGGCGGTGGCAAACAACGGCTACATATTTGTCGCCGGGTTCGATGAAAATGATTACAACTACTACGATGCCCTGCTGCTGCGTTATGCACCGACCGGTGGTACGCCATTGACAAGACGAATCAACGACCCGATGGATGACGAAGACTACTTTTTTGCTGTGACGCTGGATGACTCCAATCCGCAAAATGTGTATGCAACCGGCGCCTATTATCAGAGTACGACGAGCCGGTTTGACATCATTACTTATAAAGCAAACATCGGTTTGACCGCACGCTGGGGAAATGCCGGGGCAATCTTTGCGACCAATCAGGACGATTACGGGTTTGATATCGCTTATAGCCAGGGACGGGTTTATGTTGCCGGGCAAAGGGGTAATGACCTGGTATTGCTTGCTTATGACGCTTCTAATACAATACCGCATGATACAATCTGGTGTTTTACCTATAATTCACCTTACAATCAGGAGGATTTCGGGGCTGCGGTTTGTGCGCTTGATTCGGATAATGTGTATATCGCTGGTCAGGTAGCGCGAACCAGCGTCGTTGGTGCACCGTGTGACTTAGTGACCGCGCGGCTGTTTTACCCATTTCCGGATTTGGCGGTAACGAGAATTGAGGCGCCAGCAGAAACCGTGGATTATCACGACACCATCACCCCGCAGGTCTGGTTTGTTAACACTGGCAATACCCTTGCCCGTTTTACGGCACGGTTGCGCATTGGCAGCAGTTACGACAATACCGTCAACCGGAATACACCTTTGAGTCCGGGAGACTCCTGTTTGCTCGATTTTGCTCCATGGATTGCAGAACCGTTAGGAGAAGTGGCAATTGCCTGTACCGTTGCTCTTGCGGGTGACCGTGAGCCGTTGAATAACATCCTGTCGGGGTCGGTTTTGGTAGCACAGCGTGATGTGGGATGTTTAAGGATTTTGGCACCGGTTGATACAGTGGATTCGGGTGCGGTGGTTCAGCCTCAGGCGTGGGTGCGGAACTTTGGAACGGTTAGCAGCAGTTTCTCGGTTCAGATGAAGATTGGCAGCTGGTATCAGGAGTTGGTTAGCGCAACTGTTGCACCGGGAGATAGCGCTTTAATCCAGTTCCCGAACTGGCGGGCGCAACGGGCTGGCAGCTGGGCGGTGCGCTGTTCAACGATAATGGCGCACGATGGTAATCCGATGAACAATTATCGCGACGGAATCGTTGTAGTTCGGCCCGGTGAAATTACCTGGCCTGCGGGATGGCAGGAGGTGGGTTCGGTACCGCTTACTCCGACGCCGAAACCGGTGCGCGAAGGTGGCTGGCTGGCGGTTGATGAAGACAACGGGTTGGTGTATGCCGCCAAGGGGTATAAGACGGGCGATTTTTACTGTTACAATCCGCTTGCCAACAGCTGGGCTACCTTGAATCCATGGCTTGAGGGACGGGAAGGAAAACTTGCCTATAAAGGCAGTGCCGGTTGTTTTGGCGATGGGTATGTGTATGCGGTCAAGGGTAACAATACGCAGGGGTTCTGGCGCTATGCGACCGGGACCGGAGAGTGGGAGCAACTTAGTGATGTACCGCTGGGCGCGAGCGGCAAGAAGGTCAAAGGCGGTGGTGATATGGTTTATGTTTCCGAAGATGGAATTGGCTATGTGTATCTGCTGAAAGGGTACAAACAGGACTTTATGCGTTACAATACTCTGAGCCGGAGCTGGGAAAATATGCCCGATGCGCCAGCCGGAGTCAACCCTAAATGGGACCGCGGTTCCTGGCTGGTTTACGATGGCATGCAAACGATTTACGCCCACAAGGCAAAGTATCACGAACTGTGGCAGTTTGACCTTAACACACATCAATGGGGTGCGAAATTGACCGGGATGCCTTTCCAGAGTGGTAGGACCGGAAAGAGTAAAAAGTCCAAGGACGGCGGCGCAGCCTGTTGGTTTGATGGTGCCATCTATGCCTTGAAAGGCAACAACACCTGTGAATTCTGGATGTATGACCCGGGGTCGCAGGTCTGGACTGAACTGGACCCGATGCCGGAGGTTGGCTCGACCGGCCGGAGAAAAAGGGTCAAGGGTGGTGGTGACATTGTGCCGATTATGGGCGCGCTCTGGGCGCTTAAAGGAAATAAGACTGTGGAGTTCTGGCGTTATGGCTTCGGAAGTGCGAGCCGTGGTTACGGACCGCCTTCCGGGGTAATGGGTGAAGAGGTATCTGCCAACAGGGCGGCAGGTTTGTTTCTTAATTCAGGGGCAGTCTCTTATACAATTTCCCGTTCCGGAGTGGTGCGGCTGACAATTTTTGACCAGGGAGGAAGAAGGCGTTGGGAGTTGTTGCCCGGTTATCAGCCAGCGGGTAGCCATCAGGTTAACATCGGTGAAATTGGTCTGGCAGCCGGGGTTTACTTTGTGCGGCTTGAAGTTGTTGGTTCCGGACCGGCGGAAGTTTTTACCGGAAAACTGCTTTTGATGGAATAGCAGGCAAACTTTTAGGACGGTGAAGCGTTACGGTGACTGGTATGTTATCAGCGCACAATTACGATGGGCTGAAGCGTTACCTTGGTGCGTAAAAAATAGACCCCGAGTGGAAGTTGACGCAGGTCATTGGGTCCGCGTCTGAGTCTGGCAACAGTTCTGCCCGATGGGTCAAGAAGCATACCCGCGGGTTCGGTGAGAGTTAGGGTGCGGGTAAGCATCGTCGCACAAGATGGATTTAACCGCTGGAGCGTGTGGTTGATTTCGGCGAGCGAAACCAGATGTCTTGGCTTTAAAAGCCCGTCGCCAATAAGGGTCATTCCGTAAAACCAGGAGATTTCCCCGGGCTCAAAACCATCCGCGGCTTGGGCAGCAAACCACTGGCGGAATGCTTCAGCAAGGGTTGTGCCGTTGCCCAGTGGGGCATAGAAATCCCCAAATTCGAGCATTGAGCCGGTTTTGGTTGAGCCAATTGCTCCTAAGCCGGAGGCGCTCTGGAACACATAGCGCCCACCGCAGTATCCCGGTTCGGTAAATCGGGCGTTAGAGCAGGCAAAAAGGTTGTAAAAACATATTTCTGGATTCAACCGAGGGATTGATTCAGCGTAGAACCAGTCCCAGCTTTGGCCGTGGTTGTATTTCATTGCATGCCCGCCGGGCCAGGAGTGGGCACAGAGTTGCAGCCATTGATAGGCAGCGGTGTCGATGCGCGGGCGGTAGTCACGAATTCGGGTCTGTTCCGAGTCGGCAATAAAAACCCGGCTCGGGTAGAGAAAGCCCACCTGTTCACTCCATTCATTTGCCCACTCTGTCCAGTCATCGTCAATATACACCAGAGCGCGGTCAACGACCCTGAGGTTGCCGGTGCGATAGGCATGGCAACGAGAGAGATAAGCGGCAATCAGTGGAACCGGGTTACCGATGGTTGAGGCGTAAATGCGGGAAACGCCGATTTCGGGCGCGATGTCGCCGTAATGGTTGTCGTAAATGGAGTCGCAACCAGGGATAAGAGAGTCAAATGTGTCGTAGCGCACCATATTGTCCTCCCAGACGCCGTTAAGGTCCATAAAGTAGAGGTCGCAGGGAAACTCTTCGTAGCCTTCGTCCGGGTCGCGGCGGCGATTACTGTTCCAGTCGTCAATCAGTTGAAACCAGGCGATGGGCAGGTTGCCGATAAGAATAGTGGAGGTTAATCTTTGCTCTTGATACTCCTGATAGAGAAATGAGCGCAGCGATTCACAGCTCGTACCCTGAATCTGATAGGTGGCGACAGTGTAACCTTCATTGTTCAAATCGGCGGTCAGGGTTTCGAGGTGGGCGTAAAGCGGGGCAACCAGTGTACTTTCGACAAGGATGTCAATACGCTCTTGAAAGGCACCCGGACGATAGTTCAACAACTGGCTGCGCCAGAGCGGCGTTGCGGGGAGGGTCGTGCGCCATTCATGGAATCCGGTGGGTTCGGAGCTGTCCGGGCTGGTATAGCGTAGAATCTGGACATCGGGCACAAGGGCGATTAACAAAGCGGCAAATATCAACATAAGATGATTGTAAGGGGAGGGAGGTGTTTGTCAAATAGCGATGTAAGGGATTGACATAAGAATGGTTTAGCATCAAAATAAAATGATGACGAAAGAGCAGGCAAAAAAGGAGATTGAACGATTACGACGGGAAATTGAAGAGCACAACTACCGCTACTATGTGCTTGCCCAGCCGGTGATATCGGACTACGAGTTTGACCAGTTGATGAAACGGCTGGAGGAACTGGAACGGCAATTTCCCGAGTTTATCACTCCGGAATCGCCAACGCAGCGGGTTGGTGGCGAACCTTTGAAGGAGTTTGCCGCGGTTACCCATGAGATTCCAATGTTATCGCTGGACAATACTTATAATTATCAGGAGTTGCGAGAGTTTGATAAACGGGTGCGGAAGGTCGTGCCGAAGCCGGTTTATCTCATCCAGCAGAAGGTTGATGGCGTGGCGGTTTCTCTGCGCTATGAGAATTACCGGTTTGTGCTGGGTGCAACCCGCGGTGATGGTTATCGGGGCGATGACATCACCCAGAATTTGAAGACAATCAATACGATTCCCCTGCGGTTACGGAAAGAAATAAAAGGGTTCGAGCGATTTGAGGTGCGGGGCGAGGTTTATCTTTCCAGGCAGGAGTTTGCCCGTTTGAACGAGGAGCGGGAGGATGAAGGGTTGCCGGTTTTTGCCAATCCGCGTAATGCCGCCGCCGGGACTTTGAAACTTCTTGACCCCAGAGAGGTAAAGAAACGGAAACTTGATTGCTTTATCCATACAATTCCGAAACCCCCCGGTCACTGTCAACGGGATTCGGAGACGATTGAGTTTTTGAAGGAACTTGGTTTCAAAATTACACCGCCTTCAATTTTGTTTGATGATATCGAAGGGGTCATTGAGTTTTGTGATAAGTGGCAGGCGGAAAAGGCGCAGTTACCCTATGATGTTGACGGGATGGTAATTAAACTTGACCGGTATGCAGACCGGGCAGAACTGGGAACGACCGAGAAGAGTCCGCGCTGGGCAGTGGCGTATAAATACCCGCCCGAAGAGAAGGAGACACGGGTCAAACGGATTATCCTGAATGTCGGACGCTTAGGCACGGTAACACCAGTTGCTGAGCTGGAGCCGGTTTTTTTGTCCGGGACAACCGTGACCCATGCAACACTACACAATATGGACGAAGTTGAGCGCCTTGATGTACGCGAGGGGGATACGGTTGTGGTACATAAGGCGGGAGAGATTATACCCCAGGTTTTGAGGGTGGTGAAGGAGAAGCGACCCGCCGGCACAAGGAAGTTTAAAATGGCAGAAAAGTGTCCGGTGTGCGGGACAAAACTCTTCAAGGAGGCGGATGAGGTTGCCTGGCGTTGTGTCAATGCTTCCTGTCCGGCGCAACTGGTGGCAAGGCTTTTGCATTTTGGCTCACGCGCGGCACTGGACATTGAAGGACTGGGCGAAAAACTTGCCACCCAGCTGGTTGAGACCAAACTGGTGAAGAACTTTGCCGACCTGTACGAGTTGAAACTGGAGCAGTTGACCGAACTGGAACGGATGGGAAAAAAGTCGGCAGAGAATCTGCTGCGGGCACTGGAAGCGTCCAAGAGCCGGCCATTTTACCGGGTGCTTTTTGGACTGGGTATCAGGCACATCGGCATCCATGCGGCGCGGCTTCTTGCCCAACATTTTGGCTCTATTGACCGGTTGATGAAGGCAAAGGATGAAGAAATTGCGCAAGTCCCTGGGATTGGTACGGCGGTGGCCGAGTCTCTGAAAAACTTTTTCGCGGACCGGGAAAACATTGAACTGATTAACCGTTTACGCAAGGCGGGTTTGAAGTTTGAGGAGGAGCAGGCAACAGGACCCAAGCCGCTCAAGGGAAAGAAGTTTGTGCTTACCGGCACTCTGGAAAGTTTCACCCGGGAGGAGGCGACTGAAAGGATATTGGCGCTGGGCGGTTCGGTTTCGTCTTCAGTTTCCCGGAACACCGATTATGTGGTAGTTGGAAAGGAGCCCGGTTCGAAACTGGAGCGGGCGCGGACGCTTGGTGTAAAGACGCTCGATGAGGCGGAGTTTTTGAAACTGCTTAAAGTCGAGCAGAAAAAAGAACACTGAGATTTGGATAAACCGACGAAGTTAGCTGGTACTACTGCCGGGTTAACAACGCCAATTCAGTACCTTAAAGGTATTGGGCCAAAGCGGGCAGAGCAGTTTGCCCGTATCGGAGTAAAAACAGTAGGTGATTTGCTCTTTCTTGTGCCCCGCCGCTATCTTGACCGGTCACAAATTTTACCGATAAGCCGGTTGCGAGTTGGCGATGAGGCAACGGTAATCGGCCGGATTTTAGGAGCGACAGCACGCCGGACACGGCAAGGTAAAGACCTGGTGCAGATTCTGGTGCGGGATGGTTCTGATGTAATTGAGGCTCTCTGGTTTAATCGTCCGGACTTAAAAGAGAGGTTCAAAGCCGGTCAGCAAATTCTTATTTCAGGACGGGTAAGTGCGTTTCGCCACCTTCAGTTCGTCAATCCCAGTTTTGAGTTACTTGAAGGTAAGACCGACTTTTCGTACTCCAGTACCATCATTCCGGTTTACCCCTTGACCGAAGGGTTGTCCATCTGGGTAATTCGACGGGCAGTGGCAACGGCGTTAGAGAAGTATGGGCAATTTCTCGAGGAAACTCTGTCGCCGGAGATTCGGGAACATTACCGGTTTCCGGATATTCGTACCGCGGTCAAAGCGGTGCATTTCCCGCGCAGTCTGGCGGTTGCCGAAAAAGCCCGGGAACGGCTGATTTATGATGAACTGTTTTTCTTTCAGTTACTTTTGGCACTGCGGCGCCTGAAAAGTAAGGGTGTGCGGAAACCCCAGCCTTTAGTTGACCGGGAGCGGTTGACAAAAAGGTTTATTGCCCAGCTCGGTTTTTCCCTTACTCGAGCGCAAAAGAAGGTAATTGAAGAGATTAAAGCCGATATGGCTCAGGAACGGTGTATGAATCGGCTTCTGCAGGGTGATGTTGGTTCGGGTAAGACGGTGGTAGCACTGTATGCGATGCTGATTGCCTGTGATAACGGTTTTCAGACGGCACTGATGGCACCAACCGAGATTCTCGCAGAACAGCATTACGGCAATTGGGCAGAAAGGTTAAGAAAACTCGGGGTTCGGGTCGGACTACTTACCGGATCGATCAAACCGGCGGAGCGTAAAGAGGTGCTGAGCGGTCTGGAGACCGGTGCGGTTGATATGGTTTTTGGAACGCATGCGCTGATTGAGGAGGGTGTGAAATTCTGCCGTCTGGGTCTGGTGGTGGTGGATGAGCAGCACCGGTTCGGTGTGATGCAGCGGGCGGCACTTTTGAACAAGGGTGTTAATCCCGATTTTCTGGTAATGACCGCAACCCCGATTCCAAGGACTTTGACCCTGACGATTTATGGTGACCTTGATGTTTCGATAATTGATGAGAAACCACCGGGCCGGATACCGGTGGTAACAAAACTATTTACGGAGCAGGAACGAGAGCGGGTTTATGCGGGAATCAGGCGCCGACTGGAGCAGGGTGAGCAGATATTTGTTGTTTGTCCATTGATTGAGGAGAGCGAAAAACTGGAGGTGGCATCGGCGGTCGCAACATTTGAGCGGACCAGAGCCGCTTTTCCCGAATACCGGGTTGGACTGGTACACGGGCGTATTAAATCGGAGGAACGCCAGGCGATTATGGAAAGTTTTCGGCGCCACGAACTGGACATTTTAGTTGCCACGCCGGTGATTGAAGTTGGGGTTGATATTCCTAATGCGACGGTGATGGTCATTGAGCATCCAGAACGGTTTGGTCTGGCACAATTGCACCAGTTGCGCGGCCGAATCGGACGCGGGGAGCGCCGTTCGTTTTGCATTCTGATGGTAGGTGATGAAGAACTGGCGGAGTCGAGCGAGCGGCTGCGCTACTTTGTGGCGACAACCGATGGGTTTAAACTGGCAGAAAAGGATTTAGAGTTGCGGGGACCGGGAGAGGTGTTGGGTACAAGACAGCACGGTTTACCCGATTTGCGGGTGGCAGATATTTTTCGGGACCGGGAGATTTTGCTGCGGGCAAGGAGAGATGCGTTTCGGCTGGTAGAGCTTGACCCACAGTTGCGTGCGCCCCAGAATGAGATTGTGCGCCGGACGCTCCTTGCTCGGTATAAAGGACGAACTGAGTTATTGAGGGTTGGATAAGGAGGTGTTATGAAAAGGCAGCGGTTGAATGGTTGGGTTGTTATCTTAATCGGAATTTTGAGTTGCACCAGTCGGGTGCCACGGTCTCTGGGTCCGTTGCGCGAGATAACGGTTATAACCGATTACTGGCCCGTCGTAGAAAAAAAGGTAGAGGAGATACTCGCTCAGGAGATTCCTACCCCCCAGCCTGAACCTGAGTTCCAGTTGCGGGTTGGTGGTTTTGACCGCTTTGCCGCCCTTTCCCGCTTGCGGCTGGTTTTTCTTATTGGTACAACACAAGACACTGTTTTGCGCCGGATAATGGGGAAAAAACTGGACTCTTTACCGGACGGTAATTTTGGGCTTTTTAAATTTCCCAATGCGTGGGTTGACAATCAATGGGTGTTGGTCTTTGTTGCTTCAGATACCGCGCAACTTATTTCTGGTTTAAACCTGTACGCGGCGCGGATTCGTCAAACGGTAACGGAGATGGTTCTTGACCAGATGGCACGGGCGACCTATTTGCGGGGAGCGGAAAAGGAGCTAACGAAGAGACTGGGCGAGCAGTTCTTCTGGACAATTGATGTGCCGCGGGGCTGGCAGTTGCAGGCGAAAGACAGTGCTGAGCGGTTTGTTTACATATTCAACCATTACCCCGACCGATCGATATTTGTTCACTGGAGCGATAGCACGGTAGTGCTCAATCCGGATTCGGTGTTGAATTTAAGAGACCGGTTAACGGGCCGTTTCTATGAGGGTGATTCGGCTGACCGCAAACTCGTACTGGTAGATACAATTCAATTCCTCGGTGTACCGGCGCTCAGGTTACGCGGTGTCTGGCAGAATCGTAAAGCGATTATCGGCGGTCCGTTTGTGTCTTATGCCTTTAACTATCAGAGTCGGTTTTTTATGGTCGATGGCATAGTTTTTAATCCCGGAGAAAAAAAGCTTTCCAATTTATTTCAAGTTGAGGCGATTATCCGGACATTTTTGCCTACCGGGATGCTAAAGGGGTAACTGATAAACCCGATAGGTGCGGTATGGTTTTCCGCCCCAGACAACAATCGGTCGGATGATGGCGATGTTGTCTTCGAGAATCCAGGAGACTTCACCTTCGGTGTAGCCCAGTTTTTGGGCGCCAATGAACGACTCGTAATAGAGCAGGGCGTCAAAGCCCAGGTTGTGGAACTTACGCTTGACACCCAGCGCCCAGAGTCGTGCCCGGGTGATGCGGTTGCGAAAGCGGAGAAATTTTAGCCAGCCGAATGGAAAGAGCCTGCCGTTGATGTATTTGAGCACCTGATTGTAATCGGGCAGGGCGATACACATTCCGGCGGCTTCACCCTGATAGAACACCATCGGACAGATTTCCGGTTTGATAATTGAAACTAACTGGCGAGCAAGGTCGTCAATCTCTTCATCGGTCATCGGTGCAAAGTCCCAGTTTTGTGACCAGGCATCGTTATAGACCTCTTTGATGTACTTCAGGTCGGTTTTTAAATTCCGTAAGTCAACCGGTCGTACAACTAATCCGGGTTTATGCTTTAAGGCTTCGATTACCCGGCGGACCTTTTCCGGGACCGGTTGGTTGAGCGGCACTGAATAGGCGTAAAGGTCTTTGACTTTGGTTAATCCGCACTGTTCAAAGAGACGGGAGTAAAACGGTGGATTGTAACTCATTTTGATATAGGGCATTCCATCAAACGGTTCGATTAAGAGTCCGGCTTCATCATTCAGACTGGGGTTGGCAGGACCGTAAAGGAACTTCATACCTTTGGCACGGGCGAACTGGGCTGCGGCATTAAACAGGGCACGGCAGGTTTCCGGGTCGTTTTCGCATTCAAAGAAGCCGAAGAAGCCGATGGCAGACTGGTGGTATTGATTATAGTTATGGTCCACCGTGGCACAGATTCTTCCGACCACCTTGCCGTTCCGTTCCGCAAGCAACAGTTCCCTTTCCGCATGGTTCCAGAACGGGTTTTTACCCGGTGTCAGGATTTTTTTGCAATCGCTAATCAAGGGTGGTACCCAATAAGGGTCGTTTTTGTACAGGTCAAAAGGCAGGGAGACGAATTGGTCAAGTTCAGCATTGGTTTTTACCGGGCGGATGTTTATCGTGCTCAAGGTATCAAGCCGCTCTTTTTCCCAACCTTTTCAAAAATCTCCAGTGCCTGGTCAATGTCTTCGTCGGTGTGGGTTGCCATATAACTGGTGCGGATAAGGGAACGGTTGGGTGGAACGGCAGGTGGCAGAACCGGGTTAGCAAAAATCCCGGCATCGAACAGGGTGCGCCAGAAGTTAAGGGTTTTCATATCGTCTCCGATATGAATGGGTACGATCGGGGTTGCGGTTGTGCCGAGGTTATAACCCATCGCCCGTAAACCTTCAATTGCCCGATGGGCATTGCGCCAGAGCTGTTTTCGTCGTTCAGGCTCGGACTTGATAATTTTCAGGGCAGCAAGCACGGTTGCGGCGGCAGTGGGTGGTATTGCCGCCGAGAAGATTAAGGGGCGTGCCTGGTGGCGGATAAAGGTAATTACTTTGTGTGCCCCAACCACATAACCACCAATGGTGGCAAACGATTTGGAGAATGTTCCCATAATCAGGTCAACTTCATCCTCGACCCCAAAGTATTCGGCAGTGCCCCGGCCAGTTTCACCGAGAACTCCAACGGCATGGGCATCATCAACCATCAGTCGGCAATGGTACTTTTTCACCAGAGGTACAATTTTATCCAGCGGTGCAATGTCCCCTTCCATTGAAAAGATGCCGTCAACGATTACCAGTTTGCCCGCATCCTTTGGACAACTCTTCACCACCAGTTCCAGCGATTCCGGGTCATTGTGGGCAAATCTTTTGACTGAGCCGTAAGACATTTGACAGCCGTCAACGATTGAAGCGTGGTCAAGTTTGTCGGTGATGGCGATGTCACCGCGGCGCACCAGCGCTGAAACAACACCGAGGTTGGTCTGGTAACCGGTTGAAAAAACGATACAGTCCTCTTTTTTGTAAAAGTCTGCCAGTTCCGCTTCCAGTTGTACATGGAGGTCGAGGGTGCCATTTAAGAAGCGGGAGCCGGTGCAACCGGTGCCGTATTTTTTTATGGCTTCAATTGCCGCTTCTTTAACCCTGGGGTCGGTAGTAAGGCCAAGATAGTTGTTGGAACCGAGCATTATCAACTCTTTGCCATCGATTACTACCCGGCGGTCAGGTTCTGAGTTCAGAGGAATAAAGTAGGGGTAATAACCCGCTCGTTTTGCACGGTCAACGATGGGGTAATATTCCTGACATTTTGCAAATAAGTCCATTGGGTTTGATTGTAGATGAGCAGATGTTAAAGTCAAGTAAGCACCACACTTGCCTTATTGGCAAAAGATGGATATATTGGATAACAGGAAGATGAATTGTTTTCTTCTGACACTGCTTCTACCCCTTCTTTCAGGGCGGACTAACCCATCAGAATTTCAGGTTATTCGGATTATCTGGACTTCGGACCTGCATTGCCAGATTTTGCCAACGCCCGATTTCGCTTCGGCTGGTTTACCAAGAAGGCAACTGGGCGGCTGGAACGCGTTGGTCAGGTTAATCAAGGATGAGACGCGGCCCGGAACCTTGCTGTTGGACAATGGCGATTTTGGATTCGGTTCACCCGAAGGCGACAGTTCGCTTGGTAGGTTGACAATCTGGATGATGAACCGATTGGATTACGATGGCGCGGTATTAGGGGCGCGGGATTTTACGGGCGGGATGAACAATCTCGAAATTCTTGCCCGTTATGCGGCTTTTCCAATTCTCGGCGACCCGATGCTGGACGTTTTACTTGCGCGCAGCACCCCGCTTTTTCGTCCCTACCTGATAAAAGAGGTTAATGGTGTAAAGGTTGGTATAATCGGCATTACCGACCCGGAAATTACAGTTTACAACCGCAAAGCCGATATCAACGGTTTGGTGATTGATGAACCGCGTAAGCAGGTTGAACGGTATCTGCCCGCAGTTAAGGCGGAGTCGGTGGAACTGGTAATTGTCCTGGGGCATATCAGTACGACCATCGCCCGCCAGATTGTCGAATCAATTCCGGGAATTGACTTGATTATTTGCCGTGGCGAAACGGATAAGGTTGAAAGTCAGATACCGAATAACAGCCGGGGCGTGGTGGTTGTAAGTGGAGTTTACGGGCAAAGGATTGGCGTGGTTGACATACTGTTTCACAAAGCCGAGCGCCGGGTTTATGCAATAGAGGCACAGGTGATGAATGTTCAACCCGATTTACCCCTTGATTCAATTTTCGGGCAGGTTGTTCTGTCCGGAATGGATACCGTTGTTGCTGAGAGCGAAGAGGAGTTTTTCCCGGATGAATCAGGCAAGGCAAAACTCGGGCAACTGGTTGCCGAAGCGGTACGTCAGGTTACCGAGGCGGACCTGGTTGTTCTGCCTTACTGGGTGATAGAACAGGGTCTGGAAAAAGGGGGTTTGAGCCGGCGTCAGCTTTACAATGTTGTGCCTTACCAGGAGCGGTTGCGGGTGGTAACTCTACCGGAAAGTGTACTGGCGATGGTTCTTACCCCGGCAGAGATGGATACAAACCTGCCTGCGCCTTTTGTTGCTGGTGCGGACCTGTTTGTGCGGGGCGATACGCTAAAAGTAAACCGCATTGCCGATGTTGCCCAATTCCGGCTCCGGGACCGGCGCAAAGGAGTCTATAAAGTTGTTACCACCGAAACCTGGCTGGAACGAACGGGTGTAAAGGAGAAGGGAAAGATTTTTTCCGAAAACCTTACCACAGTCTGGCTCAAATTTGTTGAACAGAAGGGGCGATTAAGTTCGGTGCCGGGACCAAGGTTTTATCCGGCAACAGCGAAACAGACAGTTAGGGTCAGCAGAACCGGTTTAATTGACATCAACAGCGCCAGTGTGGAGGAGTTGTGCGAACTGCCCGGGATTGGTCCGAAAACCGCGCAACGGATAGTTGAGTATCGGGAGCGGTACGGCAAGTTTAAGTCGGTGGAAGAGATAATGAATGTCCGGGGTATCGGTCCTAAGAAGTACGAACAGATTAAAGGTTTGATTACCGTCCGCTAATAGGTGCGGGCGTAATAAATCAAGGTTTTCGTTTCCTTGCCGCAAACGATGCAGCGACCCGGGCTGTTCTGTTCATTTAGGGGCATATTTCGGGGGGTCGTCTTTGTTTCGTCAATGATGCGGTTTTCGCACTCCTGAGACCCGCACCAGTGAACCTTGACATAACCGGGCTTCTGGGCAAGGTTGGTTTTGAACTGTTCAAGGGTTTCGGCGGTACTGGTAACACTTGCCACCCACTCCCGGGCACGCTCGAGCATCCCCTTTTGAATCTGCTCCAGGCTTTCTTTTACCGCACGGTCAATCTGTTCAACCGGCACGACCGTTTTTTCTTTTCCATCCCGGGGCACAAGCACCGCCTGACCCGCTTTTACATCCCTTGGTCCCACTTCGATTCGCAATGGCACCCCGCGCATTTCGTACTCGTTGAACTTCCAGCCCGGAGTGAACTGGATTCTATCGTCCAGTTTCACTCGAAATCCGGTAAGCCGGTCGCGAATCGTCGAGCAAACCTTTATAACCGCTTCGTCGTCTTTGCCATAAAGAATTGGAACGATAACCACCTGATAAGGTGCAACTCTGGGCGGCAGAAACAGCCCCCGGTCATCACCATGGGTCATAATCACCGCGCCAATCAGCCGGCTGGAAACTCCCCAGGAGGTACCCCACGGGTGCTTCTCGGTGTTGTCTTCGTCCAGATAGCGGATGTCAAAGGCGCGGGTGAAGTTCTGGCCAAGGTTATGAGATGTGCCTGCCTGCAGCGCCTGGCCATCGGGCATCAGCGCCTCGATTGAATAGGTGGCGATGGCACCGGGAAACTTCTCGCTTTCCGGTTTCATTCCGGCAATCACCGGTACCGCGAGGTCGTTTTCCACAAAGTCAACATAGATGTTTAAAATCCGTAGCGTCTCCTCCTGAGCCTCTTCCGGGGTGCGATGCAGTGTGTGGCCCTCCTGCCAGAGAAACTCAAGGGTACGCAAAAATAGTCGGGTGGTCTTTTCCCAGCGGAAGATGTTGCACCACTGGTTAATCAAAACCGGCAGGTCGCGGTAACTCTTCACCCAGCGGGCATACATCCAGTTGATAATCGCCTCGCTCGTAGGACGAAGGGCAAGCGGTTCGGTTAAATCGGAGTCACCGCCCTTTGTCACCCAGGCAACCTGGGGCGAAAACCCCTTCACATGCTCCGCCTCTTTTTTTAAGAAACTTTCCGGAATCAGCGTTGGAAAATAGGCGTTCATATGGCCCGTTGCCTTAAACCGGGCATCAAGCAGGGCTTGCATATTCTCCCAGAGCGCATAGCCATAAGGTCTGATAACCATACAGCCCCGCACCGGCGCGTAATCTGCCAGTTCTGCCCGCAACACAACCGCGGTGTACCACTCAGAAAAGTTACCCGACTTGGGCGGGATTTCCTTTACAATGCCTTCTTCTTTCATAACGGCTTATGGTAGCGAGCCGAAAAAAAGAGTCAAGAAAGGTTGTGGTGCGCTAAGTCAATGTGTCAGTGCCCTGCCCAGATAGTAGGGCCAGATAATCAAAGCGAGGACACCTTTCCAGAAAAACGGTAAATGGAGATAGCCAATGGTAAATAGCCAGCCAATAAACCAGAGCGTACCGGCTAAAGACTCTCCATGCCATTTGTGGACTATTTTCACCTTTTCCTCCTGCCCTGTGGTTTCAGACATTGCCCATCCTCTCCGAGTTGTTCGGAAGTAACTGATTTGAAAGAAGTAGCGGGGGCTGGATTCGAACCAGCGACCTTGAGGTTATGAGCCTCACGAGCTACCAGGCTGCTCCACCCCGCAGTTACTTAATTATAATACTGAACTATAACAAATGTCAACAATTAACCAGTTAGAGTCAGGATACAAAACCGGTAATGGTTTATGGGATTCGGGTTTCAATATGGCTTTATAATCTTAAACTGGCAGCAAAACTGTTAATACAGATGGCGGCAAAGATGTCAGGAGTGTTAGGAGATGGAGGGATTACTCTTCAAGGTGGGATGACTGATTGAGTTTTGGGTATAAGTTTATAGATTATCAATAAGATAGAACCGAATGGTGCTATTCCAGCCTATGTGCAAATAGACCTCAGCGCTACCACGGTATGTATTAGAAAAGGGGTGATAAAGGCTATCCCGGGAACTGTATGGGGGCTAGGGAGGGGCAGGTTTTTGGCACTTTTTCTCGGTTTTCCGTATTTATAAAATATGATAGTTGCTTGGTATTTTGTTTGTAGCCAAAAGATTGTTACCGGTAATAAAGGAATATGGGATGTGTCCAGCAAAATCAGCCATGGTTAATTGTCTTCTGTGCCCGTAAAGCCCGGTCAACATTTTCAATCACCTGAATAAGTAAAGCCCGGGCATTCTTAAAATCTGGATTATTCAGTGCCTCGACAACAAGGTTTAATGTCCTTTCAGTTTTAATCTTACCTAACGCCTCTACCGCAGCCTTGCGTACATACTTACGCGTGTCCTTGAGCATAGCAATCAGGGGTTCTATCGCAGTCTCAGAGCCAATCTTACCTAACTCCTCTACCGCAGCCCAGCGTACATACTTATGCGTGTCCTTGAGCATAGCAATCAGGGGTTCTATCGCAGTCTCAGAGCCAATCTTACCTAACGCTCTTACCGCAGCCCCGCGCACAAACTCATTCGTGTCCTTGAGCATAGCAATCAGGGGTTCTATCGCAGTCTCAGAGCCAATTTCGCCTAACGCCTCTACCGCAGCCTCGCGTACATCCTCATCCGTGTCTTTGAGCATAGCAATCAGGGGTTCTATCGCAGTCTCAGAGCCAATCTTACCTAACGCTCTTACCGCAGCCCCGCGCACATCCCAATTCCAACTTTCGAGCAGAGCAATCAACCTTTTTTCTGCCTCATCTTTGCCCCAGGCGATAAGAATGTCAATTGCTTTGACATAATTTGTGTTGAAAAGATTATCAATCTTCCAAAGGAGTTCCTGTTTAACTTCTGGAACATCAATCTTTGCCTCTTTTAGACATAGTGCGGCAAGTTTAAAATGCTCGTAATAAAGAACAAACAATGGTTTGCCTTTCGGATTAAGGATTGCGTTAAGGAGCGCTTTAAGCCTCGGCACATCATCAATGAGACCGGCAAGGAATTTGATTGATTCGGTCCAGTTCGGATGGAAGAGAAATTCTCTTAGTTTGACCACATCATCAGGACGGGAAAAAATTTCAAGTAGTTTTTCTGCGGCAAGAAACTCCTGAAAGGAGCGGTGGCGGAATACCAAAGTTTCATCCCCGGTCTCAATGAACCGCAAAACCCAGTTTAACCGCTCAAGTTCTTGAAGTTTATCGCCAATTAAAGATACACCAACACTTCTTGGAAACTGACCAAGGTGGTTTTTCTTTAAAGTCTCAAACGCCAGTGTTCGCAGGTTGTCAATGGCATATTCCGGTTTTTTGTCAATAATACGGTTGTCTTCCTCACGCTGGCTGAACCGGCGGATAAAGTGGCGATATATATCAGAACGGTTGGCAATCCTGCCCAATCTACCGTCTTTCTGTTGTAGAAGTTCAATGACCATCCTGGCGATAATCGGAATGGCGAGCAGTTTCTTATCCAGTTCTTTTATCTCCGGCGCCTTTAAAAAATTGCCGTAATAACTTTCAAGCCCTTTTTTATCAAACTCCACGAGCCGGATAGGTAAAAAATCACTTAGCGAACTTCGATAAGCCTGCCAGGTTTCCGGCCTGGTGGTCAAAATTATCCGGTTTCTGCCTAATGATACCGATTGGAGACAGCCAATCAGCCCTTCCCGTCTACTTACCTGGTCAAGGGCATCAAAGAGTAAAAGGAGTTGCCCATCTCTCTTTAATTCACCGATAAGCCGGGACAATTGATTTTGCCGGATGTGGTTTTTATCTTTATCCGCCAGAAACCGTTTAAGGATGATTTGGTCAATTGTCGCCTCATTGCAACAGGCACCCTGCTCCGGAGTAAAGAAAACCGGTACCGGTTTACCATCCTGCCAGTTCCGGCAGGCACGGATGAATAACTCCTGCAAAAATGTGGTCTTGCCCATTCCGGAGTCAGCAACAACCGCAACCTTTGACTCCTTCCCGAAAAGGATATCGGCATTTATGTCAACCGACTGATAATGTTCTAACTCTTTTATTTCATCGCCGGGCTGCAATCTCCTGAATTCTCCCTCAGATTCGGGTTTCTTTCGCAATCGCTGGAGGATTGGCTCAACATATTGCCTGCCTTCACCCATCAGTTCCTGTTGTCGTTTGGCAATATTATTTTCGGTGAGTTTGAGATATTGTCTGATGACATATGAGCGTTTATGGGGCGAAATATAATCGTCCAGCCGGCGCAACACTTTAGTTTGGAGATGGGTGGCAAAATCACGGAAATGCCACAGTACCTCGTCGTAAAGGACATCAACAAAGAACTTTATCCCTTCTTGTTGTTTTTTCTTAATCTCTGGAGAAAAACCCTTTTGGTTTGCCCATATTTGGTCGAGTACTTGGAAAAGTCTGTCAAAATTAACCTCATCTGCATTTGGGTTAACAAGTTTCTCCCATAACTCCTGTTTGACCGTTTTATTCAAAAGAAAACTTTCATCAATTGCGCCAGGTCCCTCTATAGCAAATTCGGAGGCTTCAAGTGCTTCAAGCGCCCTCTCAAGTGCCTTGGTGAAACTTTTCCGGTTTTGCTGGTCCCTGAGAAATTCACCAATAAAGGTGTCGACGCCCAGAGCGGATAACTCTTGAACTATGGTCGAAGCTATAGGTGTCAACAACACGGATTATAGAAAACAGTTTTATACAGGTCAAAAAAAGTAAAGCAGAGGTAGTGAATAATGTTCCACCCTTATCTCGAATAAGACCAGGTGCTAAACATAATTGTAGCAGGGTATCAAAAAGGAAGAATATGGGATGGGTCCGGAAAATACACCAAAGGTTTGACAATCCATTCTGCCTGCCCTAAGATAGATGTGTAAGATAGGTAGTGAGTAGATTCGGGCGGTTGGTTTATGAGTGAGGTAAATCGGCTGTTAAATACAAGGTGGTTGTGTGGTCTATGCGAGTTTTGCCATATGTAATGCCATCGTTGGACTTATGGGCATTGGCTTCTAATTTCTCCAGCGCCGCCATAATCGTTTTGCATTCTGGCTGATGATGAGTTCAGGCATATTACTCACAATTCCCCTTATACATTACCTGATAGGTTTGTTGTTGTATAAGATGGGTCATCCATTATGGAGTAGTGGGCGATGAATGTGACAGCTGTGTTGGCGCAGTTCTTCAGATTTGCACAATGGGTAGCATATTTGTTGCTTGTTTCTTGTATGCTGGATTTGGTGTTCAAAGAGCGCTCCCAGCGCGGGCAGGAGACGGCCATTTTCCAACCGCATGGCGTTTATTATGGCAGAAGTGCCTTTGACACACCACCGGAGAAGGGCAATTTGTTCGAAGAGGCTAAAAACGGGAGGGAAAATTGAGATGTGTTGGCTTCAACTGGAACTTCAACAACTACCGAACCGTCCGCCGCCCTTCCGACATTGAGCAGGAACTGCAACGGGAGGGTTCTGAGTAACAGGTTTTCAGGTTCGGGCAAGAAAAAGTTTATTAAATGCTGAGCAGTTTGGGCTATTGACAATTTCGTATTTTGGTGTTATACTGGCTCAGATGGGGAGGTAGCAGGAAAAGGGAAGGACGGCTTATTGTAGAATAGAGGGGGAGTGCTTCAAATCAGAGCGAAGAGGAGGTTCTATGAAGCAGGGTTCTGTGGTCCTCGTTGCCGGTGTAGTGTTTGCCAGTCTGGTCGTCTCGCAACCGTTACCGGTTCGGATATACGGCGATAGTCTGGATGAAAGGGCGACAGCGCTGGTTCAGGCGGTTGAACCTGATGGTTTCTGTCTTGCGGGCTGGACAAAGAGTTATGGTCCGGGCTGTCCAGTTTTTTCCAATGTCTTGCTGTTGAAAACCGACCAGGATGGTACACCGGTCTGGGCGCGGATTTCGATCGGACGGAGTGATGATGAAGCCTATTCAATGGTAAGAACACACGATAACAGTTATGCGTTGTGCGGTTTCACCCTGAGTTATGGGATAGGTGCGCCTAATGCTAACATCTTTGTTGCCAAATTCAGTTCCAATGGCAATATGTTGTGGGGTCGAGTATTCGGTGGTTGGGATGATGATATCCCTTATTCAATTATTGAGACCGCTGACCATGGTTTTGCCCTTTGCGGTTTGACGCACAGTTTTGGTCCGGCGCCATACCCGAATATGTTTCTGTTGCGCCTTGATTCGCTGGGCAGAGTAAGCTGGTTCAGGGTTTACTGGATGAGGCCTAACCATATGGAGGATGAAAGTTACTCAATTGTTCAAACCCGGGACAGTGGTTTTGCAATCTGTGGTCGAGCCAAGGCAACGCAACCGAATCAGTTTGACGCCTTGCTAATGAAAACCGATGGTTCAGGCAATCCCCAATGGCTCTGGATTGCACCGGGTGAAACAATTGATGAGGCGTATTCGGTGGCGATTGATTTTAACGGCGATATACTTACCGCTGGCTGGACTAAAAGCTTTGTTACTCAGCCTGTTGACCCGGCAAATCTGTTTGTTACCAAATTTAATCCGGCAGGAGGTTTCATCTGGTCGTTCAGTTACGGCTGGACAAACGGAGCAGAAAAGGTTCTTGACGACCGTTCACTGGTGCCAACACCCGATAGCGGTTGTGTTGTGTGCGGACCCACGACCAGTGTTGGTCCGGGTGTCCCGAACGCAAATTTCCTTCTTATGAAACTGGGTTTTAATGGCAACATTGTCTGGGCGCGGTCCCATCCCAGCCCCTATGACCCTGGTTTGAATGATGATGTGCCTTTGCCAATGGTTCGGCTCAACTGGGGCGGTTATGCGATTGCCGGATACTCAAACAGTTACCAGCATCTCATCACCGGGGAAAATTTTATACTTTCTACATTTGACCAGAATGGGATGCGACCGATTTGTGTTGAGACGCAAGAGCCAGAATTTATGCCGGTAGCCTGGATTCAATGGGAAGTTTCCGACTCCTTATATCGTCCGGAAGAAGATTCGATTCTCTTTACTGCGGTGGATGTCAGGTATGATTCGGTCTGTTATGATACCAGCGGCGTGGGTCTGAAACAGGGCAATTTGCCCGTACCGACTCCGACTGCGGAACTGAAGATTATGGGAAGAGCGCTGATATTAAAACTTGGGCAGACGATGCCGGTTGATATTCAACTTTATACTTCAGATGGCAGGTGGTTTAATGAACTGGTACGAGGCGAATTTTCACCGGGCTCGTATCGGCTGGCTCTACCCAATAAAGGTGCGGCAGGCGTTTACATTGTGCGAGCGGCGCTTGGCAATGAACGGCGGACCGGAAAGGTTGTGCGGTATTGATTGGGCAAAACACCGGGATGCGCGGCATCAAACGCTAATTTACTTCCATAACTTTTCAGTTTAGGAGGCAAATTTAGGGTTGACCACTTCATAATATCGATTATAATACAGACACAAAAGGAGGTGTTTGTGAAGGCGTTATGGGTTTGCCTGTTTGGGGTGCTTGTCACCCCGGTGTTTGCTCAGTATGAGTTCGGTTGCATCTGTTCAACCGATGTGCCTTATGCGACCGGACCAAATAACAGCCATAAACTCGCCTTCCGCTCCGAGTTGCTCAACCCGGAAAGCGACACCGTTACTCTGATTTTCCAATCGGCAGAAAGTATTTACATCGCAACCTCCGGTAATGGCAGTTCACCCTGGTCAAGACCGCAGGCGCTTTATCCCGGACAGAATCCCGGAGTAACCTGGGGAAGAAGTGGTCACCGGCATCTGGTCTGGGAGATGGTGGATACTGCATCAGGTGTGCGGAACATATTTTACCGAAACCTTGAGTACCGGATGACACCTTTAAATGTCAGCCAGAGTTCAGTTGCCTGTTCTCATCCCGATGTTTACGGCGATTCTACAGGTGTGGCGCATATTGTATGGGAAGAAGGTGGAGAAATCTGGTATCGTCGGGCAAATCAGAATGGTGTCATTGGCGACCGATTCTGTGTATCCGGGAATGCAGGCGATGTTTGTGACCTGCCCGCGATTGAGGAGTTCAGCGATGGATTAGCTGTGGTATGGGAGAAGTTTGATGCGCAAAGGGGCCGGTACCGGATCATGCAACGCCGGCAGGTTAATGGTGTGTGGCAGCCAGAACAGTTTTTAATGGAGGCTTATTGGCCGCTACACCATCCTTCGGTTGATTTTAGTGTCGGTGGTGAGTCGTTTTCTGCGGGCTGGGATATGGATGCCGGCGGTAATCTTGAAGTCCATTTTCACGATGGTAACGGTGGTGGTTATTCGACCCCGGGCAGTTCAACCGCACCGGTGCTTTCAACTGTCGGGACGGTGTGGTCCTATCTTTTCTGGGAGGAGGATTCAGCGGGCAGAAAGGATATTTTCACCCATTTTTACTACTTTATGAGCGGCTGGACCAGAAATTCGGTGCGTCGTATTTTTTCTATTGCGGAGCCGATATTTTCACCTAACTGTTTGGGTGCGCTTCTGGTCTGGACTCAGGGCGATGCTCCGCCTTACAAGGTGATGTGGGGATTTTTCGGGTATCCGATTGGGGTTGAAGAGCGAACGACAACAAACACCAGACCGGTATTGCAGACTCCAACAGTTGTCCGAAATGTGATTTTCCTTCCGGCGGCGAATTCCGGACAGGTGCTGGGCGGTTTGTTTGACCGCAGCGGTAAAAAGGTTATGGACCTTAAAGCGGGTGCTAATGATGTTGCTCATTTGAGTCCGGGCGTGTATTTTGTGCATCCGGCATTGGGGCAGGAAGCGGGCAAGGTAATTATCACAAAGTAGATAGAGAAGCGTAAAGGTAGATAATTAGCTACTGTTTTGTTTCTTATTGACGGCGGTTAATCCCGGCGCGTAAAAGTTCGGCAATTTTCTGAGCGCCATTGATGGGGTATTTACCCCACCCGTTTTGTGCCATTTGCCGAAGTTTACCCTGAGCGCGTAGGGTTAGCAGATAAGAGCCGAACTTTTCCGGGTGTTCAAGAGGCAGGCAGACACCCTGGTTTTTGGCAAATTCAAAGTTCAACGGGGCGAATGGTCCAATGTGGGGCAAAATTGCAAACATCGGTATGCCCAAGCCTAATGCCCAGTTGGTCCGTTCGTGGGTTGCGGCAACAAACAGGTCAATTTGAGGTAGAATGCGGGCGGTGGCGGTTGTCTCTTCGGAATAAGAGGAAAAGGCATAGACCGGACAGTTGAGTTTTCCTTTGAGCCAGTTGGCGGTTTGGTAATCAACACCGCAGAAAATAAAGGGGTGAAGTCCGGAGTTAAGAACCGAACGGGCAGCGATGAGGATGGTGTGGATATGGGGTTTTGGTGAGGCGCCGGAGAGGAAAAAACCCATGTTAAGAGGTTCGTTTGAGGCGATACGCTGGAGGCGCGATTGAAAATCGGCATTGGCATCTTTTAAGAGTTCGGGTTCAATTACCAGCCCGGTGACGCGCAGAACATCGGGACTAACACCACAGGTGATGAGTTGTTCTGCGGTTTCTTGCAGAGGGACAAAAATTGACCGGGCAGCAGGAATGGCACAGACCGGTGGCGCAGCAATCTCGCCGTGCAGGTAGGCAACAGGGCAGAATGGCGCGAGGATGTGGCAAATAAGCGGATGGTCGGCGAGGACAACTTTTCCCTCTTTTTTCAGCCGGTTTAATACGGGTGATTCGAGAAGACGCAGGATGAACCGGTTCGGTTTTTTCTCGCCCCGCAAGCGGTTGTAAAGAGTGGTCCAGATGCCGCCGCGACCGCCAAGCCGATATAACGAGCGGGCAATTTGCCATCCTATGCCTGAAACCTGAACAAGAGGAACATCGGGCAGATAGGAAAGTACCGAGTTGAGGTACTGGGAATGGCCCCGACCAATGCCAGCGGTTACGGCAACGAGTTGAGTCATAGAAACAGGATATTGAAAAGTTTATATATGGTCAAAGTGTTATATGGACAGGTAGGTTTTTTTCAGTAATAATAGCGGTCTAATGTGGTTTGGTGATTTTGACCTGTCCGACGAGGAAGCAAAACCCCGAGGCCGTGCGGTAGAGTATCTGCGCCGGCTCTGGCCCTTTTTCTCTCCTTATCGGGGTCGGATAATCGGTTCCGGAATTTTGCTATTGGTTGCCAGTGGACTGGGGCTAATTGGCCCGATTCTGTTCAGGCGAGCAATTGATGTCAATCTGAGTCAGGGTGATTTTAAGGGACTGGCACTGACTTCGGTTTTATATCTTGTAACACAGGTGGCGATACTTTTTGCCACCTATTTTCAAATGGTGTGGCTTGCGTATGTTGGAGAAAGAGGTGCGGCTAATTTAAAGGAAAGGCTTTTTGAGCACATCCTTAAATTACCGATGCGGTTTTTTGACCGGATGCCGAGCGGTAAGTTGATTTCCCGGGTGGAGAGCGATACTGAGGCGCTGAAGATGCTTTTTACCAGAACTTCAGTAATGATGGTGCAGAGCTTCTTGATGGTGTTGGGGATGAGTGTGGTGATGGCGGTGATTGATTGGCGTTTGTTTCTTTTGATTGCGGCACTGTTACCTCCTTTTGTCATTGCGTTCTGGTTGTTTCAAAAGAAGGTAAGACCGGTTTATATCAGTGTGCGCCGGACGGTCGCCGATATCAACAATTTAGTTCTTGAGACTTTAAAGGGGTTGCCGGTGGTTCAGGTTTTCGGTCAGGAGCGGCGGTTTGCCCAAAAGATGGACGATTTAAATCGGCTTAAATTCCGCCAGGAGTTACGGGCGCAGTGGCTCTGGTATCTGGTGTGGTTTCTGGTTGATTTTGGCGAGGTGGCGGGGATTGTGCTGGTGTTAAGTGTCGGGGGGATTTGGGCGCTCAAAGGTGGATTGACGCTCGGGACGCTGGTGCTTTTTGTTTCTTACATCAGCCGGTTGTTTGCCCCTTTGCGTTCGATATCGGACCAGATTAATTTGATGCAAAGGGCATTTGCTTCTGCGGAACGGACAATTGAAGTTCTTGACCAGGAACTGGAACCGAAAGGAAAGGTCCAGGATGTTTTGCATTTAAGAGAAGGGGTAGTTTTTGAGCGGGTGAGTTTTGCCTATGATGAGGAGCCGGTGTTGAAGGATATCAACCTGAAGATTCGGAAAGGGGAGAAGGTGGCACTGGTTGGTGAAACGGGTGGCGGTAAAACATCGATTGTCAACCTGCTCTTAAAGTTTTATGTGCCGCAAACGGGCCGAATAACCTTTGACGGAGTTGACCTGAATGAGATTGACAATTGGACACTACGCCGCTCGATAGGGTTTGTGCCGCAGGAGGTGATAGTGTTTCCGGGTACAGTGCTGGACAATCTGCGGATGTTTGACGAAACGATACCGGCGGAGCAGGTTAAAAAGGCGGCGGCACGGGTACGCATCGATGAGGTTATTAAGCGGTTTCCCAATGGTTACGATACGGTGCTTGCCGAAGGCGGGATAAACTTTTCGCTGGGTGAAAGACAGCTTTTAGCATTTGCGCGGGCACTGGTGCGGGACCCAGAACTTTTGATTCTCGATGAGGCGACATCGTCGGTTGACCCGCAAACCGAAGCGTTGATTCAGGAGGGGTTGCGGGAACTGCTCGCGGGCCGGACCGCGATTATTGTTGCACACCGGTTGGTAACGGTGCAGATGGCGGACCGTATCGTCGTTGTTCACCGGGGGCAAATTGCGGAGGAGGGCAAGCATGAGGAGCTACTGGCGCGGGGCGGGGTTTATTCCCGGCTTTACCGGTTGCAGTTCATTGTTGAGGAGGGTTAGAGGATGGCGCAGCGGCCCAAAAGCGGATTAAGGGTGGTGTTTGACTTCTGGCGCCGGCACAAACTGCTGATACTGGCGCTGGTTTTTACCACCGTACTGGGTGCAGCGGCTGGCGTGGCATTTCCCTACATACTGCGTTTGATCATTGACGGGATTAAACAGGAGATTACGAGTGGGAAACTGCTTCATTACTGTGTGCTGTTGGTTTCGTTCGGTGTGTTGCGTGCGGCACTTGACGGGTTCTTACCGTTTCTCCGGGGTAGAACCAATGAACTGTTTGCCTGGGAGTTTCGCAGCCGGGTATTTCGGGAAATCATTGCCCGGGGCTATCGATTCACCAGCCGGTTTCCTTCGGGGGATGTAATGGAACGGCTGGACCACGACATGCAGGAACTTTCCTGGTTTGCCTGCTCGGGGATATTTCGATTCCTCGCCGCATTCCTTTTGGCGCTGTTTACGGTCGTGATGATGATAAAGATGAATTTACTGTTGACGGTTTTAACGGTAATGCCGGCGAGTCTTGCGGTTATCGGCTGGATGAAGATGGGACCCCAAATATACACCTGGTTTATGAAGTGGCGCGAGAAGATTGCGGAGATAAACAATCAATTACAGGCGGCGTTTTCCGGTATCCGTCTCGTCAAGGCGTTTGTAATAGAGAAACAGCTGGGTAAAAAGTTTAATCAAGCGCTGGCAGAAAGGGTCGGGGTTGCGGTCCAGGAGGCAAAGGCAGAGGCAAGGGTTCAGGCGGCTTATATGGCGATTGCCGAAATTGCGCTGTTGATGGTGCTGTGGGCAGGCGGTATTTTTGTAATTCGTCAGCGGATAACCTTAGGAGAGTTTGTTGCTTTTAATGCCTACCTCTTGATGCTGCTGGGTCCGATGTTTGATATCGGCAATCTATTTGTGTCCGGGCGAAGGGCAGCGGGTGCGGGTGAGCGAATCGTTGGTCTGATTGAAGCGGAGCCCGAGGTGGCGATGCGTTCAGGAGTTAAGATGCCGGAACCGGGCGAGTTGAAACTGGAGCGGGTCAGTTTCAATTATGACAACAAGCCGGTGCTCAAAGATGTGACGATGGTGTTTCCGCCCGGTAAGAAACTGGGAATTGCCGGCACGGTTGGTTCGGGCAAAAGCACGGTGCTGTATTTATTGATGCGGCTGATTGACCCTACCCGGGGCAGTGTCCTTTTGAATGGCAAGGATATTAGGGAGTACAATTTTGAGGAGTATCGAAGGCTTTTCGGTTATGCCCCTCAGGAACCGACCCTTTTTTCCGACACATTGAAGAACAACATTCGGTTCGGGCGTGAGGTCAGTGATGAGGAGTTGCGTCAGGTGGTGGCGATGGCACAGTTGACCGATGTTGTGGCGGAGTTGCCCCGGGGTATTGATGAAATGCTGGGTGAGAGAGGCAGCGGTCTTTCCGGCGGACAGAAGGCGCGGGTTGCCATTGCCCGGGCGCTGGTCAATATGCCGCCAATTCTGGTACTGGACGATGTTACGGCAGCGCTGGATGCTGACACCGAGCGGGAGTTGCTCCAGCGGCTGTTTGAAGCGGTTAAGGACCGGACTTTGATTGTTGTATCGCATCGGCTGGCGGTGCTTGCGGCTTGCGATTACATCTATATGCTGGACCAGGGTGAGGTGAAAGAGGCGGGCAAGCACGATGAACTGCTGATGCGCAGAGGGCTTTACTGGCGGATTTATCAGCGTCAGTTGATTACCGAGGAACTGGAAAAAATTTAAGTTTAAATCCGGGAGTGGCTGAAAAACTCTTTTTTCAACCTTTCCATCAATTCCGGTCTCCGGTCGTAGAGGCGACGGAGTTTGCGCGGTTTGTGTTTGGCAAGGGCGTAGGCGGTTAAAAGCGGCAGGGCAACCGTACTATCAAGGTAGCAGACAACCGCATCCGGTAACCGGTTCGGGTCAACCTTTCCCCAGGATACCGCTTCGTGGGGTGTGGCGCCGGAAAGTCCGCCGGTGTCAGGCCGAGCATCGGTGAACTGGATAAAGTAGTCCTGACCGACATCGCGTAGCATCAGAATCTCCTGAATCTGGGGTTCGGTTTGAAGCATAAAGTTCTTGGGCGAGCCCCCTCCAATTAAAAGGACACCGGATTCACCGCCCGAGCGTTTGGCGTAAAGTACATAAGAGGTGGTTTCATTGACATCGATTGAAGGGTTGATGCGCAACTTTAAACCTTTCAGTTCCAGACCGGCGATGTTCATTCCGATTGTAGAGTCACCGGGCGAACTGGTGTGGATGGGCACACCACAGCGGTAAGCCGCAGCAAGGACACTGACATCCTTGTTGCCGGTCTTTTCCTCCCATTCGGCGGCGTATCTCCCCAGAAGGTAGTAGAACTCAGCGGTACCCATCTCCTTTTGAAATTCGGGCTGAACCAGAATCCCGCGCAGAATTTCATCGGTGGCGCACAAACAGTCGGTGTACCCTAAGAAGATGTCGTAAATTCTCACCACATCGTTTTTTCGCAAATCGGCGTCGTTGACCGCAGGTGAACCGACATAAAGCGGAAAGTTGAAGGCGAAATGGAGGTCGTGATACATATTGGCGCCGGTGGCAACAATCCAGTCAACAAAACCGGCTTTAATCAATGGTATGATGCAGGATGGTCCTAAACCGGCAGGGGTCAGGGCACCAGCAAGCGACATTCCGACAATGGTTTTCGGACCAAGCATCTTTTTGGTAAAAAGTTCGCAAGCCTGCCGTAATCGGGCCGAGTTGTAGGCAAGGAAAGTCTCGTCAATCAGGTCGGTCAGTTTCTCTTTGCCGGTGATGGCAGGGGGAAGGATGCGTTTGCCCGAAAGATAGAGCTTTTTGTGGGGGCAGCGCCTTTTGCGCAGCCAGTCGGGCAATTCACTCAGGTTTTCCCGAAACCGGTAATTTTTCTTCATACTACCTCCTCAGGGTACAACGACAGTCTTTGCCGGCGGAATGCCGTTGAAACTGGTGGCGTGGGTTATTGAGTAGGCGCCGATATTGCGGGCGAATACCAGATCACCCAGTTCCAGTTCGGGTAGTTCTTCTGCCGGCGAGATGATGTCAAGGGAGTCGCAAGTTGGTCCGGCGAGTGTGGTCAGCTGGGTCGGTCCTTTCTTCAGGGCTTCAAACTGGTATTTGCAGTGGTCAAAAATTGTTCCGGAGAGAGCACCGTAAACCCCGTCGTCAAGATAGTACCAGTGTTTGTTGTTGCGAATCGACTTGCCAATAACCGACATCACGAGAATGCCCGCCGGTCCGATGAGCACCCGTCCTGGTTCAGCGATGATGCGGATTTCCGGGTCAAACAGTCGCGCCAGTTCCATATTAAGCGCCGGAGCCATTTCAGCAAACCAGTCTTCATCGGAGTCAAAATGACGGATGGGGAAGCCGCCGCCGATGTCAATGATTGTTAATTTGAGCCCCTTTTTGTCGGCTTCGCTGAGAATCATTTTAGCAAGTTCCAGGGCTTCAAGGTAGTTGTTACCGTAGGTGCACTGGGAACCGACATGGAAGGCGATGCCCACCGGTTCCAGTCCCAGTTTGCGCGCCTTGAGCAGATAGGGAACGGCATCGGTAATCTCAGCCCCGAACTTGAGCGACAGTTCCACAACCGAGCCGACATTAGGGACCTTGATGCGGACAAGGACCCGGGCACGCGGCGCATAGCGGGCGATTTTGGCGAGTTCGTATTCGGAGTCGAAGGTCATCAGATTTACCCCGCGGCGCCGGGCGAACTGAATTGCTTCGGTGCGTTTTATCGTGTTGGCGAAAATCAGTTTTTCCGGTTTCACGCCCGCGGCAAGGACGAGTTCAATTTCAGGTTCGGATGCGACATCAAAGCCACAGCCGTGCTGGGCAAGGAGTTTTATCACTTCGGGGGTGGGGTTTGCTTTTACCGCATAAAACGGTTCAACTCGGGGCAGGAGTTTGCGGAAACGATTGAGCTGGGCAAGGAGCAGGGTGCGACTGATGATGAAGAGCGGTGTGCCATGTTTTTTTGCAAGTCCGGGCAGGGCGGTCCGGAGTTTCTTGATGTAGGTTTTGGTGTTGTTACTGAATTTATTCACGCCACAATTATTGTTGATTCATTTCCTCAGTCAAGAATGGTCATTTTCGAGTGTTAATACCGCGGCACCGGGTAACAGGCTTTTTTTAACCGCAATCAGCGCTTCGTTTGCCTGATGCAGGGAAAAGGTGGTGACCGTTGTTTTTAACGGAACTTCGGCAGCGAGGCGGAGCAGGTCAATGACATCTTGACGGGTGCTGTTGGCAACAGAGCGAATGGTGCGTTCGTGATAGAGGAGTGCGTAGTCAAAGGATGGAATCGGGCTCATATGGATGCCGGCAAGGGTGAGAGTGCCACCTGGTTTGAGATGGGTCAGGGCGATGGGGACAAGTTCACCCGCCGGGGCAAAGATGATATCGGCATCAACTTTAAAGGGCGGTGCTTCCTGCGCGGTGCCGACCCAGTCCGCGCCTAACTGCCGGGCGTGTTCTTGATGAAGCGGGGCGCGGGTGAAGACCGCCGTGGTGCAACCCCAGTATTTGAGAATTTGCAGGCAGATGTGCGCCGAGGCACCAAATCCGTAAAGGGCGAGGGCAAGATGGTTAAGTGAGTTCGGCTCAGGATAGGCGCCGGGCAAAATGTTAAATTGCAGGGCAAGGCGTAAGGCGCGATAGCCAATCACACCGGCACAGAGAAGAGGGGCAGCGGTAACCGGGTTGAGGTTTTCGGGCAGGGGATAGCAGTAGCCCGAACGGACCAGAGTGTATTCGGCATAGCCACCATCGTTGTGAAAGCCGGTGAAGCGGATTTTTTCGCAAAGGTTTTCCCTGCCCTGCCGGCAGTAAGAACATTCACCGCAGGTTGAGGCAAGCCAGGGGATACCAACGGTTGTGCCAATGGGCGGAGAATTAACACCCGGACCGAGTTTGTCAACGATACCGACAATCTCGTGGCCCACGGTTAAAGGGAGTCGGGGTAGTTTCAGGTCACCTTCGATTTCATGGAGGTCGGTGTGGCAGACGCCGCAGGACAAAACACGAACCCGGATTTGACCGGGGTCTGGTTCCGGAATGGGGATGTCAAGCAGTTGCAAAGGCCTGGTTTCAACCGGTGCCTGATGCACGAGCCGCATTGCCCGCATAGAAATTATTAAACTGGAAAATCTGGCGTTGGCAAGGTTTGTTCTAATTGACGGAGCAAGAGAATTAAAATAGATTTATTATATGGAGAAAAAAAGTGTGGTTCTGTTTGCCATCAGTTCGGACCCGGTGGTGTTTGCCCATACATTGCTGAATGCGCTTGATATGAAGGAACGGGGCTGGGAGGTGAAGGTGGTGATTGAGGGTGATGCGACCAAGCAGGTTTCGCTTTTGCGCAATGAGACCAAGCCTTTTGCTAATATCTGGCTGCAGGCAAAGAAGGCGCAGTTGATTGAGGGCGTGTGCCGGGCGTGTGCCCAGAAGAATACGGTGGTGCCAGCGGTTGTGGAATAGGGGCTGAAACTCCTTGACGATATGAACGGTCATCCTGCGATTGCCCGATATATTGAAGCCGGGTGCACGGTACTGGTTTTCTGAAATGGCGCAAACTCTGTTTGATGACCAGGCGGAAAAGTATGACGCCTGGTACGATACCAAAGGAAAACTGGCATTTGAAATTGAACTGGCGGCACTAAAACCTTTACTTGCCGATTTGCCCAAACCCTGGCTTGAGATTGGCGTGGGTAGCGGCAGATTTGCGGAACGGCTGGGAATTGAGACCGGGGTTGACCCTTCAGAAAAATTGCTGGAGTTTGCCCGAAGGCGCGGGGTACAGGTGTTCTGTGCTTACGGGGAAAACTTGCCGTTTGCAGACGGTACGCTGGGCACGGTGTTTCTCTTGACCACCTGGGAGTTTCTTGCCCAACCGCTGGCGGTGTTGAAGGAGATTTATCGGGTGCTGAAGCCGGAAGGCAGACTGGTCAACGGTTATCTTGACCGAAATGGAAAGTGGGGAATGAGTTATATTGAGAAGGCACGGCAGGGGCACCGGTTGTTTAGACATGCCTGGTTCGATGACTATCAAACGGTTGTTGGGTTAACCCGGCAGGCGGGTTTTGAGGTCCTGCGTACCGTTTCTACCCTGTTTCAGGGTCCAGGAGAAACGGTCATTATGGAAGAGCCGCAGGAAGGTTATGTACCCGGAGCCAGTTTTGTTGTGATTGTTGCCCGAAAATTGGCAACTTGAGTTGCGCCGGTTGGGCACAGGGTAACTTACAATATTGTAAAAACTTAATGGATAACCAGAGAAGAGGTTAACGCCAAATGCGCCATGAAGTTTACAGTTTAAGATAGGGGGTTGGTAGAAAGAGTCCCCGGAACGGCCCAGGGGGTTGTATCTTATTGCTAAATAATTGATTTTTTGTTTGTTATACGAGCGTGAATTTTCTTTCAGGCCCGGCTCTAATATTATATGGGTGATGAAATGCGCTTTAGTAGTATCAGAATTCGTGCCCGTTTACTATTTTAGAGTCTTGTCAGCACCATTTTCTCTCTGATTATTTCCGGCTCAGGTCCAGTTCAGCAGCGAATTCAGCCTCTTTGAATTCGAACTCACCCCGGATGCCTTTGTTTTTCAGTTCCTGGTCGTATGCCTTTAAATCTTTGCGCATCACCTTGGCGCTGATGGTTTTGGGAAATTCGCGCATAAATTCGATGGTGCGGGGCCGTTTGTAAGGTGCCATACGCTCGTGGATGAACCGGAAGATTTCGACCGCCATAGCGCGACCCGGCTCAAATCCCGGTTTCAGAACGATGAACGCCTTGGGCACAATGCGCTGGCGCTCGTCAATAGTGGGCACGACCGCGACTTCAAGGACCGCAGGATGCTCCATCAGTTCGCTTTCAACTTCGAATGGACTGATGCGATAGTCAAGGCTCTTAAACACATCGTCGGTTCGGCCAATGAACTGGAAATAACCATCCTGGTCAACGGTTGCCGTGTCACCGGTCAGGTAGTAACCGCCTTTAAACACCTCGGCGTTTTTTGCAGGGTCGCTTAACGCAAAAAGCAGCCCTAACGGTTTGACCGGATATATCTCAACCGCCAGTTGACCGTCTTCGCCCGGTTTTACCGGTTCCAGCAGGTCGTTAACCGGTACGATGTTGTAGCCTGGTGCCACTTTACCAAGCGAACCTTCGCGGATTGGTTCGCCGATGAAGTTCCCAATCATCAGGGTGCTTTCGGTCTGGCCATAGCCTTCGCGTAAATCCAAGCCGAGTTTTTCTTTTACCTGACGCAGGATTTCCGGGTTAAGCGGTTCACCGGCGCTGACCAGCTGGCGGAAAGAGAAGCGAAATGAGGACAGGTCTTCAACCAGAAACAGTTTCCAGACACTCAGGGGCGCGCACAGGGTTGTGACCCGATACTTTTCCATCATTGACAGGACATCTCGGGCGACAAACCGTTTGTAGCGGTAAACGAAGATGGTGGCTTCGGCATTCCAGGGGGCAAAGAAACTGCTCCAGGTGTACTTTGCCCAGCCCGGGGCGCTGATGTTGTAATGGATATCGCCCTTTTTGCACCCAATCCAGTAGGTTGTGGTAAGATGACCTACCGGGTAGTTGTGGGTGTGGACAACAAGTTTGGGTCGGGCGGTGGTGCCGGAGGTGAAAAAGGAGCAGAGTTCGTCGGTGGAATAGGTGATAAAAGGCGGATTAAACTCGGTGCCGAATTTACTAACGGTGGCGAAGTCAATCCAGGAGTCCGGCTGACTGGCGGATGGCGTGCCGACAGAAATTTTAGCGGTGAGCGATGTTACCTTTGCAAACTTGTCCAGATACTCGCGGTGGGCAAAAGCGAACTTAATCCCGGCGCCGGTAACACGGTCAAGGACATCATCGGGCGAGAGGAGTGTGGAAACCGGTATTATTACCCCGCCCGCTTTCATAATTCCGAGAAAAATCTGATGCAGTTCCACCGCATGGTCCATCATCACCAGTACCCGGTCACCCTTTTTCAGTCCGAGGTCAATGAGGAAATTGGCGACCTGATTGCTTCTCTGTCGCATCTCTTCAAAGGAGGCCCGTTTTTCGTTACCGGCTTCGTCGGCATAAATCAGCGCCGTGTTCGGGTTGTCCCGGGCGATGTGGTCAAAGTAGTCCAGCGCCCAGTTGAATTTTACCAGCCTGGGCCAGTAAAACTGCTGCCGGCAGGTGGTATAATCAGGACCGCTTAAAACGAAATCGCGCAACTTTAAAAACTCAATTAGTTCGTTTTTCATTTTATCTCCTTTTTGTGAGTTAAATCAAATATGATAAAAGATATAAATTAGCGGTCAATCTTTTTCTATCAGAAGGCTCAGCGGTTGACTTTGCGTACCGCCGATTCGTGCTCCTGGGGGGTTTTTGAGAAGATGTGGGTGCCATCACCCCGGGAGACAAAGAAGAGGTAGTTGTGCTGAGCAGGAGCGAGGGCGGCTTTCAGTGCCAGTTTTCCCGGGTTACAGATGGGACCGGGTGGTAAGCCTTTATGGAGGTAGGTGTTGTAAGGTGAAGGGGTTTTTAAGTCGTCGAGGCTCAAACGTTCTTTGGGTTTGGGCAGGGTGAATTCAACGGTAGCGCAGGACTGCAGGGGCAGGTTGCGGCGGAGGCGGTTATAGAACACGCCGGCGATTATCGGGAACTCTTCAGGTATTTTTGCCTCTTTTTCGACAATTGATGCGAGGATAATAACCTGAGGTTCTTTTAAGTTAACCCGGGCTTGTTTTTTGAGGTCGGTTAGAACAAGCCGGCACTGACGCACCAGACGGCGAACAATGGAGCGAGGGTCAGAGCCGGTCTGAAATTCGTAAGTTTCAGGGAAGAGATAACCTTCAGCCGAATTGAAGGGAATGTCAAGGGAACGAAGCAGGACGGTGTCGGTGCAGGCGGCAAGAAAACTGTCTGCCGGGCAGATACCATTCTGGGCGAGGAGTTGGGCAATCTTGCTTGATGTGTAGCCTTCGGGAATGGTTACCATTAAGAGGGCAGGGACATCACGAGCCAATGTTTTTAATACGAGTTGAGGGTCGGTGTTGGGAGCAAAACGATACCGTCCGGGCTGGATGCGGGTTTCATAGTTGTTCAGCCAGGCGAGGAAGCGAAAGATGAGAACCGAGTTGATAACCTGCTGTTGCCGCAGACTTTCGGCAATGGCGGTGATGGACATCCCGGGTGTGATAGTAATTTCCTTTTTGGGACCGGTGAAGGCGGGAGGAAGCGTTTCGGTGCAGGTTATTACAAGAAGGATGAGCAGGAGATAAAAAGATGGTGTCGGGAACTTAAATTTACGGCGCATCGTTTACCTTTCGGTTTGATGACCGGTCTGCGCAAGGTAGTTTTCAAGAATAATCGTGGCGGCAATCCGGTCAATAGGAGATGTTGTCTGCCGGCGCCGGGTGGCAGGGGAGCGAAAACGCCGACCCGTTACTTCGGTATAGATTTCCTGCGCGCGATTGGTGGAGAAGCGTTCGTCAAACAGTTCCACCGGCAGGGAAAGGTCTTTACTCAATCTATGGGCAAACTGGCGGATTTTCTCTGAGCGGGTACTGGGTTTACCGGAAAGGCTTAAGGGCAAACCGATGACAATGCGTCCCACATTATTATCAGCGCAGATGCGCTGAAGCGCGCTGATAAGTTGTTCTGGGCTTTTGTGGGAGATGGTTGTCAGGCTCTGGGCGATTGTGCGGGTTTCGTCGGAAATCGCCACGCCGGTGCGGCGTTCACCGAGGTCCAGACAGAGAATACGGAACATTCTATAAAATTTTATAAATGTTATAAGTTGATGTCCAGTGGCGGACTGAGTTGACTTTGAAGGGGTGCTGGATATAGTTTTGCCGATGAGTGGTAATGAGTTTCAACCTTCAACGCCGATAGGTTATGAAGTTCGGATGCAAAAACTTTCCCAGTTGCGGGAAAAGGGTATTTTGCCTTATGCTTACCGGTTTGAGCGAACTCACCTTGCCGCTGAGGTGCTGGAAAATTTTGAGACGCTTCAGGGTAAAGTGGTGAGTGTTGCCGGTCGGCTCTTAACCCGGCGCCGGCACGGTAAAACGCAGTTTGGTCATATCCAGGACCGGAGTGGCAAACTGCAGATTTACCTGCGGCAGGATACACTGGGGCAGGAGGTTTATGAGCAACTGGAACTTCTTGACATCGGGGATGTGCTCGGGCTGCGGGGCGAGGTTTTCAAGACCAAAACCGGTGAAGTGACGGTTCATGTTCAGGAGTGGCAACTGCTTGCCAAGTCACTGCAGCCATTGCCGGAGAAGTTTCATGGGTTACGCGATGTTGAGATACGCTATCGGCAACGGTATCTCGACCTTTTAGTGAACCAGGATTCACGCCGGGTGTTTGAAATCCGGGCAAAGATAATCCACCTTATCCGGCAGTTTCTTGACGAACGGGGCTTCATTGAAGTAGAGACGCCGGTTTTACAGCCAATCTACGGTGGTGCGGCGGCAAGGCCATTTCAAACTTATTACAATGTGCTGGAACAGGAGATGTTTTTAAGAATCTCGGATGAGTTGTATCTGAAACGGTTGGTCGTCGGCGGTTTGGAGCGGGTGTACGAAATCGGCAAGGATTTTCGAAATGAGGGACTGGACCGGTTTCACAATCCGGAATTTACCCAGATGGAACTTTATCAGGCGTACGCCGACTATTACGATATGATGGCACTGGTCGAAGAGCTTTTTAAGTTTTTGGCGCAGGAGTTGTACGGCAGGACCGAGATTGAGTTTGGCGGGCACAAAATTGACTTTGGTAAACCTTGGCGCCGGTTGCGGTTTGTTGAGGCGCTGCAGGAGAAGATTGATGCCAATCCGCTAGAGTTGAGTGATGGGCTATTGACAAAGGTGGCGGCGCGTTTTGGAATTGAAGTTAAACCCGGGACATCACGGGCAAAGTTACTTGATAAGTTGTTCAGTGAGTTGATTCAGGACAGTATTATTGAGCCCACTTTTGTGATGGACCATCCCAAGGAGACAACACCGCTGGCAAAGCCGCATCGGGATGATGGGCGATTGGTGGAGCGGTTTGAACCGGTGGTGTGTGGCATGGAGGTCGGTAACGCCTTCAGTGAATTGAACGACCCGCTGGAACAGCGGCAGCGATTTGAGGAGGCGGTACAGAGGAATGAGGAGTTCGCGACCGTTGACGACGACTACTGTCGTGCCCTCGAATATGGAATGCCGCCGACCGGCGGTTTGGGGATTGGCATTGACCGGCTGGTGATGCTTTTTACCAACCAGGATTCAATTCGCGATGTGATTCTCTTTCCGCAGTTGAAGAAGGAAAAATAACTGATGGGTCAGGACAGTCCGCTTTCGGAAAGTTCTTTCAGACGCCGGCTGGCGTTTGAGTTTTTCATTGCCCGGCGTTATCTAAAAGGACGGGGAAAGAGGTTTTTTTCTGGCAACGCAACAATAGCGATGGGCGGAGTTTTTGTTGGCGTGGCGGCGATTATCATCGTGCTTTCGGTCCAAAATGGGTTTCATAAGGAGTTGCGGGACAGGATTCTTGGTTCATCACCCCATATCGTGGTTTCTCAGTACGGGTACAAACCGATTGATTACACCGGACCGGGCGATACGATAGTAGAGAAAATCAGAAGTGTGCCCGGAGTAACCGAGGTAGCACCGTTTCTCTATTCAAAAATTTTAATGAAGGCGGGTCCGCTCGTCGAAGGTGGTGTGGTGCGCGGGGTAGAACCGGAACTGGAAGGCAGGTTGACCGATATCGCCCAAAGCGTTGTTGAGGGTTCATTTTCATTTGACTCTTCCGGTGTTGTCATCGGTGTGGAACTGGCAAGGTCATTGGGGGTGTTTGTCGGTGACCGGATCGTACTTGCCTCGCCGTTTTCCGGTACGGGTACGCCTCTGGGTTATCTGCCCCGGACAAAGTCGTTCCGGGTCAACGGTGTTTTCGATGCCGGGATGTATGAGTACAACGCCAGTTTCGTGTTTGTTGATTTAGGTGACCTGCAGGAGTTTTTAGGGCTGCCCGGTAAGGTAAACGGTTATGAAGTACGGGTGGTTGATGTTGACAATGCGGGACGGGTAGCGCGGCGGATTGCAATGAAACTGGATATGCCGTTTCGAGCAATTGACTGGATAACGCAGAACAAAAATCTTTTTACCGCGCTGCGACTGGAAAAAACAGTAACCTTTATTGTGCTGGTGCTTATTGTACTGGTGGCGGCATTTAACATCATCGGGATGCTGACGATGATGGTCATCAGAAAAACCCGGGAGATTGGGATTTTGAAGACGATTGGCACCAAATCACCCAGTATCACCCGGATATTTATGCTTGTGGGTGCGTTAATTGGCGTGATTGGAACCGGATTGGGAGCGGTGTTCGGGTTTGTTGTGTCCTGGCTTTTGAACCGTTACCGTTTTGTTAATTTACCGGGCGATGTGTATTTTATTAAAAATCTACCGGTGCAGATGCAGTGGCAGGATTTTGTTGTCGTCTGTTTGTCGGCGCTGGTTATAACATTTGCTGCCACCATTTATCCTGCTTACCGGGCAGCAAAGCTGCAACCGGTGGAGGCGATCCGTTATGAATGAGCCGGTGTTGATTGCGGAAGGGCTGTGGCGCAGTTTTAAGACCGGGCCCGAAAAACTGGATGTACTGAAAGGCGTCCAATTTGAAGTGCACCGGGGTGAACTGGTGGCGATTGTTGGTCCATCCGGGTCCGGTAAATCAACACTTTTGCACATTCTCGGCGGGCTGGACCGGCCCGATAAAGGCAGGGTTATCCTTGATTCCATTGATATTTTCAAGTATCCTGAATCAAGGTTGCCGGAGTTACGCAACCAGAAGGTCGGTTTTGTGTTTCAGTTTCATCACCTTTTGGCTGAGTTTACCGTGCTGGAAAATGTTGCGATGCCTTTGCTCATTGCCGGTGTTGAACGACAAGCAGCGTTGACCAAAGCAGAACAGGTGCTGGAGGAGGTGGGTTTTACCACACGATTACAGCATCGTCCGGGCGAACTTTCGGGCGGGGAACGGGCGCTGGTTGCGGTGGCGCGGGCGCTGGCAAATACGCCGGCGGTGGTGTTTGCTGATGAACCGACCGGAAATCTGGACACGAGGTCGGCGACGGCTCTGATGGATTTACTCGTGAAGTTAACCGAGGAGAAAGGGAGAACGATTCTGGTTGTTACCCATAATGAGACACTGGCGGCTCGGGCGCGAAGAAGATTAAGGTTATGTGATGGGAGGCTGAAAGATGAAACTTTGTGACATCTGCGGGAAGAAAGAGGCGACGCTGGTGGTGCGACAGCTTGATAAGGATGGTAAGGCAACCGATTTGAATGTTTGCGCCGAATGTGCTAAGAAAAGAGGCTTGACCGGAGTTGAGGAGTCTCCGCCCGAAAGCGGTGCAGTTATTACCGAATTAAAATCGAAGGTGGATGACAGTGATGCCAAGGTTGTCTGTATGCGTTGCGGGATGAGTTTTGCTGAATTTAAAAGGGTAGGAAAACTGGGGTGCGCTGATTGTTATCAGACGTTTGCCGAGAAGTTGCGACCGATAATCCGGCGCTTGCACGGTTCAGTACAGCATATCGGCAAAACGGCAAATCAGGGAAGGAAACGTGCCCAGGAACGTCTTGAGATTCAGCGGTTGCGTGCCGAACTGGAAAAGGCGATAAAGCAAGAGGACTATGAAAAGGCAGCGGCGCTGCGGGACCGTCTGAAGCGGAGAGAAGATGAAACTGGCTCCTGAGAAGATTGGCGCCTGGTTGTCCGGTAGCGGACCGGATTCTGATGTGGTTATTTCAACCCGGGTACGTTTTGCTCGTAATCTGGTCGATGTTCCGTTTGTTGTGAGAATGAAGCAATTTGAGCAAGAGCTGGTTTTAGAGACGGTACGCTGGGCGCTTGCCGACACTGGTTACTTAAAACAGGGACAGTTTTTCGAGGAGGAGATGCTGGTTGAACCGGATGGGCTGTATTTTGTCGAGCGGCATCTGGCATCACCCGATTTGATAACCTGTAAAAACCGAAAAGGGCTTTTTGTATCTGAGGACGAGACGGTGAGTTTGATGGTCAATGAAGAGGACCATATCCGGTTTCAGGTTCTGGCATCGGGTTTTGACTTCGCCACGGCTTTTGGCAAAGCGGCTGAGCTGGATGAAAAACTTGAAGGGCAACTGGCTTATGCCTTTTCGCCTGAGTTTGGGTTCCTGACCGCCTGCCCGACCAATGTTGGTACGGCACTGCGGGTTTCGGTGTTTCTTCATTTACCCGGGCTTGTTTTGACCCGGGAGATTGAGAAGGTTTTGCGCGGGGCATACGCGCTTGGTTTGCTCGTGCGGGGTGTATATGGCGAGGGTAGTGAAACCCGGGGGAATTTATTTCAGGTCTCAAATCGCCAAACACTCGGGCAGTCAGAAGCCGAAATTGTGGAAGTGGTCAGTGGCGTTTGTCGGCAGATTATTGATTATGAGCACAAGGCAAGGCAGTTTTTGATGCACAACCTGAGGGTTGAGGTTGAAGACAAGGTGTTTCGTTCACTGGGACTTTTGCGCGGGGCGCGTATCATCTCCACGGAAGAGGCGACCAACTTGCTGGCAACGGTGCGGTTTGGGGTGGCGCTGGGGATTATCAATGAACTGAAACTCGCCGAGGTTTCCCAATTGTTAATTTTAATTCGTCCGGCTAATTTACAGGTAATTTTAGGAGAAAAACTGACCGGTGCCGAACAGGAGGAGCGCCGGGCAACATTTATTCGGGAAAAACTGGTACGGTGAGCTATGGGATTGAGTGAAGAGGAAAAAAAGGAGCGGTTGCGCCAGTTGCCGGCGGTGGACAGGGTTCTGGGCGATGATAGGTTGTCCCCGGTTGTGAGCCGTTTGCATCCCCGATTGGCGAAATGGGTGGTCAGGCGGTATCTTGAGGAGGTGCGTGCCAAGATTCTCAACGGGGAAGATTTTGAGTTTGATGTTGAAGAGTTGCGGATGCGGTTGGCGCAGAACCGTAAACCCAGTCTGGTCCGGGCAATAAACGGGTTAGGTGTGGTTTTACACACCGGGTTGGGTCGCGCACCTCTTGCCCGGGTGGCACAGCAGGCGTTGATTGAGGTCAGTGAAAATTTTTGTACTCTGGAGATTAACCTTACCGATGGGAGAAGGGGAAGCCGGTATCGTCATATCGAGCCGCTACTTTGTGAGTTGACCGGAGCAGAAGCGGCGATGGTCGTGAACAACAACTGTGCCGCCACCCTGCTTATTCTCTCCACGATTGCAAAGAATAAAGAGGTGATTGTCTCACGGGGGCAGTTGATTGAGATTGGTGGTTCGTTCCGGATTCCGGATGTGATGCGGCAGAGTGGGTGCAAGATGGTGGAGGTGGGAACTACCAATCGCACCCATCTACGGGATTACGAGGGCGCCATTACACCGGAAACTGGAGCGATTTTACGGGTGCACACCTCTAACTACCGTATTGTTGGCTTTACCAAGGAAGTAGGGTTGGAGGAACTGGTGGCGCTGGGGCGGAAGCATCAGATTCCGGTGATAGATGATTTAGGCTCGGGCGCCTTGATTGACCTTGCGAAGTATGGCTTGCCCAAAGAGCCGGTAGTTGCCGAGTCAATTGCCCAAGGGGCGGATGTTGTTTGTTTCTCCGGTGATAAACTTATTGGTGCCGGACAGGCAGGGATTATTGTCGGCAAGAAGGTGCTGATTGACCGGATGAAAAAGAACCCGCTGACCCGCGCGTTGCGCTGTGACAAACTGACCTATGCGGTTCTCGAAAGAACCTTAGAACTTTTTCTGGATGAAGAACGAGCAATACGAGAACACGCTCTGTTTCAGGTTGTTTTAAAGCCACTTGCGCAGATGCAGGAGGAGGCGCAAACGCTGTTACGGTTGGTCGGTGAACAGTTAAAGGATAAAGCAGATTTCGCCATTAAACCGACAAAAGCAGAGGTCGGCGGCGGTTCTCTCGCGACCGAGACGCTGGATTCAATTGCTTTGTCGGTAAAACCGAAGGAAATCTCGGTTGACGAACTGGCAAAAAGGCTCCGGTTTTACTCAATACCGGTTTTTGCCCGGGTGGCAAACGATGAACTGCTACTTGACTTCCGCACTATCCGGAGTGACGAGGTTTCAATTGTGGGCGATGCCCTGATCTGGGCACTGACGAAAGGAGATGTGTTAGATGTTTCCGGTACTTTTAAGGGTGGGTAACTTTCAACTTTACTCTTATGGTGTTATGCTCTTTATTTCGTTTATCCTGGGCATTGCCTTTGTCGAAAGCCGGGCAAAGCGGTTTGGCGTTGACCCCAGGAAGATAACCGACCTTGCGTTGTGGGTGCTTCTGGCGGTTGTATTTGGAGCGCGTTTTTTCTATGTAGCATTCCACTGGGAGGAGTTTCAACACAACCTGATTGATACGATTAAGTTCTGGGGCAACCCGCCTGGGCTTTCTGGTTTGATGTTCTACGGTGGGTTTCTCGGCGGATTTGTTGCCGGGTTGCTGTATGTCTGGCTCAACCGCCTGCCGGTGGTGAAACTGCTTGATGCGGTGGCGCCCGCGGTAGTACTGGGTGAAGGGTTTACAAGGATTGGCTGTTTTCTCAATGGGTGTTGCTTTGGCAAGCCTACAGATTCGTTCCTCGGGGTGATATTTCCTCCCAACTCAGCAGCGGGTGCCCAGTTTCCCGGGCAACCGATTTATCCCACCCAGCTGTTTTCCTCTTTTGCCGGATTTGTTCTGTTTGGAATCGCCCTGCTGCTGGAACGCAGAAAACTCAAGCCCGGTGTGTTGTTTGCAATCATTTTAATTCTCTATTCGCTTTTCCGGTTTGGCATTGATTTTGTTCGTTTTTACGAGAACGAGGCAAACTTCTGGGGCAATCAGATTGTCGCATTGGGTTTGACATTGATTGGTGTGGTACTCCTCGCCATCTTTCAGCGCCGTAAATGAGTTTTTTCAGGGCGGTTTTTGCCCGGGCAAAACGATTATTTCAGCCTTTTGTCGATTTTCTTTTCCCGCCGATTTGCTATGGTTGTGATGAAGAGATTGAACAGGGGTTGATATGCGACTCCTGCCGGCTTTTGCTTTTTACCAGCGAACTGGATGTTTGCGAGCGATGTGGCAGACCCTGTTTGCCGGATGCGGGCAGATGCGGTTGTTGTGACCCGCCCCTGGCGTTAAGCCGGATTCGTGCGGTCGGGGTTTATGGAAAGCCTTTTTTAGGTTTAATTCAGGCGTTGAAGTACCAGGAGAAAACGGCGCTGGTGCCGATTTTAGGCGGGGCGTTGGCACTTTTGGTGGAGCAGGATAGTGGCTTAAAACAGGCGGATAGAATTTGCCCGGTGCCACTGCATCCGGCAAGGTTGCGGGAAAGGGGTTACAATCAGGCGTTGCTTCTGGCTAAGGAGGTGGCGCGGATAACCCATATTCCATTTGCTGACCTTCTGGTGCGTAAAAAGAACACACCCAGTCAGACAAAACAAATAAGCAATGAGAGTCGATTTAAAAATGTAAGAGGGGCATTTGGAATGAAGAACGGCGAGCGGTTGGACGGGATGCGATTAATACTTATTGATGATGTGATGACAACCGGTGCAACCCTTTCGGCTGCGGCTGAAGAGTTGCGCAAGGCGGGTGCGGCAGAGGTTATGGGATTGGTTGTTGCGGCAGCGGTTGGTTCATAATTGCAAGCAGACTGTCGCGATAGGCACGAAAAGCCGGCAGGTAAGCAAGTTTAAGCGCCGCCGCCCGTGGTGGGTTCAGCCGCAAAGGATTGACCGGACGGCCAAATTTGCGTACCTCATAGTGCAGGTGGGGACCAGTAGAGAGTCCGGTTGAGCCAACATAGCCGATAATCTGTCCCTGAGTTACCGGGGCACCGGTTTTGACACCTTTGCCAAAGCCACTGAGATGGCCATAACGGGTTTCGTAACCGTCACGGTGGCCAACCCGCACCAGGCGACCATAACCGCCCGACCAACCAGCAGAGATGACACGACCGTCCGCAACGCAGGAGACCGGTGTACCGATGGGTGCAGCATAGTCAATGCCTTGATGGAGCGCACGCAAACGGCGGATAGGGTGGTAACGGTTGCCAAAGAAGGAAGAGATACGCGAGAAGCGCAAGGGTGATTTCAGAAAGAGTTTGCGCATCGACAACCCGTCCGGATTGTAGTAGTCGGTGTTTCCTTCTGGGTCGGTAAAATGGAAGGCGGTGAATTCACCGACCGCACCTTTGTAACGGGCAGCGATAATTTGCCCATAGCCCACTATCACCGAGTCAATGTATTTTCGGGGAACCAATATTACAAATGAGTCACCGGGTTGGGTTTCGGAGAAGAAGTCAATTTCCCAATCAAAGATTTCGGTATAAGCGGCAACGAGACTTGGTTTTTCTCCTAAGTTTATTATCGACTGATACAGTGAACCGGTGATGGTGCCTTTAATGACAGTGGGAACTATGTCGATGGGAAGGGAAGTTAAGGTAACAGTAGGTGGTCCGGAGTCGATATCAATTCGGTAGATTGAGTCGTAGTTGCGCCAGTAGAGAATCTGAACAAGCGAGTCACGACGATAAAGCAGGATAACGCTGTCACCGGGTCTGATTCGGCGGAAGTTGAAACCGAACTCTTTTAAGGCACCAATAACCTGGTCTACAACATGGTTGGGAACTTCGGCACGGTTGAAAACAAAGGGCAGAATTTCTCCGGGCTGAACGGCAAAGCTTTTCGCAATTAGTGGCAGAGGTGGCGATGGGGTAGAAGAAGTTGCCATTCGCTGCCGCCGCGGTCGCAAGAGCGAAAAGATGATGGTACTAAGGATAATCACGCCTAAAACGATGAGTAAGCGAACGGTACTGCTTTTGCGGGGTCTAACCTTTGCCGATTCAAGAAGAGGGCGGGGTTTCAGCATAGCAGATATTATGATACCTCAGATTTAGTGGTGTGCAATAAATTTGTGGCTTGACCTTGAAGAGTCGCAGGTTTATCATTGTGCGGTGAAGTGGTTGCTTGTTGCAGCATCAGGTTTAATCTTTTTTAGCGGCTGTTCACAGCCCGGTTATGTGGTTGACGAGACCGAGATGGGGTTTGGAAGTTATATCCGGATTTGTGCCCGGGGGAAAACAAAGGAGGAGACCGATAAGGCGGTGCATAGGGCTTTTGCCGAGATGCAACGGCTGGATACTTTATGGTCTATCTTTTTTGATAAGAGTGAGGTGGCACAGCTGAACCGTTTGCGCAAGATGCTGGTTTCAAAAGAGACCCGCGATTTGATTGTTAAAGGGATAGCAATGGGTGAAGAGACAAACGGCGCCTTTGACATTACGGTTGAACCGCTGATGCGGTTATGGGGATTTTATGACGGAAATTACCGGGTGCCGGAAAGTACCGATATAGTTGAGACAAAAAAACATGTTGACTATCGCCAGATCGTAGTTGATGGTGATAGTGTAATACTTGGTGAAGGTGTTAATCTTGATTTGGGTGGCATTGCGGTTGGTTATGCGGTTGACCGGGCGGTGGCAATTATGGAGTCTCTGGGTTTGATTGAAGGTTTGGTAGATGCCGGGGGTGATATCAGGGTTTTTGGGGAAAAAGTGTGGCGGATTGGTGTACAGAATCCGCGAGGCGAAGGTGTGGTAAGGGTACTCAAGTTGAAAAATCAAGCGGTTTCAACTTCAGGCGATTATGAGAATTTCTTCGAAGTTAACAACAAACGCTACTGCCATATAGTCAATCCGAAAACCGGTTATCCAGCGACGCGCTGGGTTGCGGTTGCGGTTGTGGCACCAAGCGCTCTGGAAGCGGATGTTTACTCGACAACCCTTTTTGCTTGCGGTGATGATGGGGCAAAGATTTTCCGAAAAAAGCAGGTTTACTTGCCGGGCGAAATGGAATATACAGGGTATGCGGCACTTCTCTTTGAGATGCAGGGTGATTCAGTGGTTGTAAAGAAGGTGGGGAGGATAAATGAATAAAGAGGCGAGGTACTATGCAACGGAAGATGGAAGGGTGCGTTGTTTTTTGTGTCCGAATCGGTGTTTGATTGCACCGGGAAAGTTGGGGCGGTGTCTGGGCAGGAAAAACATCAACGGCAAACTTTTTGCCACAAATTATGGTGAAGTGGTATCGATGGCGGTTGACCCGATTGAAAAGAAGCCGCTTTACCACTTTTATCCCGGGGTGGAGATTTTTTCGGTCGCAACTTACGGTTGTAATCTACGGTGTCCTTTCTGTCAGAACTGGGAAATTTCCCAGGAGGTGGCACCCAGTCGTTATGTTGAGCCTGATGAACTATTGAAACTGGTTGTGCAGTCGGGGTGCCGGTTTATCGCCTGGACCTATTCCGAACCGGTAATCTGGTTTGAGTATTTACTGGATGCCGGCAGTTTGATGCATAAGGCGGGAATTAAGAATGTACTGGTTACGAATGGGATGATTAACCCCGAGCCGCTAAGGGAGCTTTTACCAATAGTTGATGCGATGAACATCGATTTGAAATCTATTAGAAAGGAGTTTTATCAGGATTATATCCACGGCGACCTTGAGACCGTTTTAAATACAATAAAGACGGCACGAACGAGATGTCTTGTGGAATTGACAACACTGTTGATTCCCGGGAAAAACGATTCAGAGGCAGAGATTGCTGAATTGACCGATTTTGTTGCCGGTCTGGGCCGGGAAACGGTGTTGCACTTATCCCGTTTTTTCCCCCGATACCGGGTAGATGAACCGCCCACAGCGCTGGATACGCTAATTCGAGCCGCAGAGATTGCGGCAAAGAAACTGGACTATGTGTATTTAGGTAATGTTGCGATTGGCGAGAGGTTTCGGGACACATTCTGTCCAGGATGTAAGGCAAAATTGGTTGACCGTAGTGAGTACCGGGGCAGGGTTGTTGGGGTGAAAGATGGTCACTGTCAGCGTTGTGGCAGGAAGGTTGATATAGTTTTGTGAAGATATTTAAGGCTGGTGATATTATCTTGATTGCGTTTTTTCTTGTCCTGGGAGCAGGCGGTGCTGTTTTAATCTGGAACAGGGCGGGGTCAGGTGATGTTTGTGTGATTAAATCGGTTGAAGGGGTTCAGACGATTGCCCTGCCGGCCGATACAGTTGTCACCCTTAATGGACCGGTGGGAAGAACGGTTGTTGAGGTGCGAGGTAAACAGGTTAGGGTACGGGATTCGGATTGCCGGAATAAAATATGTGTCAGGACCGGCTGGATTCAAAGTTCAGGACAGCTGAGCGTGTGTGCGCCCAATCGGGTGATGGTTCAGGTTAAAAGTGGTGATGGTGTTGATGGGATTACCAGATAAAAGAAGCCGGATAGCGATTTATGGGGCTCTTGCCCTTGGGCTATACACCGTGGAGAACTTCCTGCCCACACCTTTGCCGTGGTTGCGGGTCGGAATTGCGAATGTAGCGGTGGTTCTGGCGCTCGATGAGTTAGGGGTCATTGGTGCGGTTGTTGTCTTTTGCATAAAGTTGATTCTTGGTTCGATTATCACCGGAAGATTCCTTACGCCTTTTTTCTTTTTCGGTGCGGTCGGAGGTGTTATTTCGCTGGCAGCGATGATTCTGGTCCGGGTTTTGGGTCGCAGGATGTTCAGTGTTGTGGGAATAAGTGTTGCGGGTGGTGTATTTCACAATATTGGCCAGCTTCTTGTTGCCCGGTTTGTATTAATTCAGAGTTCGGCGCTGTGGCGGTTTTTCCCGGTGCTCGTTCTGTTCGGTGTGGGCACTGGTATATTTATCGGCATTCTTGCCCGATTAGTTCAGTCACGGGTAAAAGAATATGCTTGATTAAAAGTATCAGGTTGTTATATTAGCGGTAAAGGAGTTAAACTATGAAAAGTCGAGGAGTGCGTTCGGGTGGCAGGTCAATTGGGCTTTTAATTCTGGCGGTAATTGTGGCGGGAATTGCCGGCAGCATACTCTCTTATTTTCTTTCCGGACTATTTCCGCCTGGTCCGGTACGCGATTTCTTTTTCAAGTCGATGCAGATTGGTGTACCAACTTTTACACTGAATCTTGGGTTTGCGACATTAACATTCGGGATTTCATTTGCCTTAACTACTTTTGCTGTCCTTTTGTTGATTCTGGCAATCTATCTCTGGTATCGGTTTTAGTTATACATTAAATTCGGCTGATAGATTTAGCAATTTTTAAAAATGGGGGCGGTATTTACCGCCCCCGTATCAGTTTAACCCGTTTTCAACGCTGGACTATCAGTTTCCGAGAGTATACTTTGTTACCCGCTTCCAGTTTTAAGAAATAGACACCAGGTGGTGCAAGGGTTCCTTTATCGGTTATAAGGTTCCAGGTGAATTTGTGTCTACCAGCCGGCAGGGTGGTGTTGAGTATGTTTTTGGTCTGGGCGCCGGTCGCATCATAGATGGTAAGACGAATGTGTTGGGATGTCGGGATGTTGCACAATATTGTCAGGTTGTTTTTGCCAATTGGGTTGGGGAAAAGAGCCAATTCCGTCGCGAATGGAAGCGGCGTGTTTTCCGCCATTACCCCTTGACGCTCAGGCGCTGAAGAAAAAAATAGCGTGTTCCCGAGCGAGTCGGTCTCCGGACGATACTCCCAGAATTCATAAACATAGGAGCCTTTGAGGCAGAAGATGGCATTGCCGGCAGCGGCAAGTGCCGCACCACGCTTAACCTTAGTGCGTTTACCGGTGAGAGCAATCGGGATGTCAGAACGCTGGACCCAGGAGTCTCGAACGCCGATGGGATAGGACCAGAACTCCTGGGTATTGCCACCTTTGAGCACAAAGAGGTTTGAGTTGAGATAAGTTATCGCACCACCCGCTTTAACCCGGCGATTCCGATTGCCAATCAAACTGACCTGGTCAAGTGGTGTGAGGTACCAGGAGTCAAACGCGGGGTAGTATTTCCAGACTTCGGTGGTGTTGTTACCTTTGAGCAGGTAGATGATACTGTCGCCATCGTAGACCATATCGGTGCCGTAGCGACAGGTGCGTCGGCGAAGCGGGATGAACGGTACATCCGGGCAGCGCGCCCAGGTGTCGGCTCCGATATCGTAGCGGACAAAGGTTAAAGAGTTGTTGCCGGTTGCGCAATAAACCGCCCCTTCAGGACCATGGGTTGGAACATAGGCAAGACAGGCGCCGATTTTAGGCCAGCGGAAGGTTTGGCCACGGACACCTACCGACCGCCTGATTTGCCAGGTTCGGGTGGCGATGTCAAATGAGTAGAAGTCGGGAACTCCACCACCCTTTATTGCCCAGATGGTACCCTGGGTACCGGTGAACTGGTCATAAGTAAGGTCACAGCCCTCTTTTGCCTTTTTGCCGGACGGGTCTGAAGGCATACTTGGTAGCGACTCCCAGGTACCGGTCGCGATGTCATAAGAGTAAAATTCGTTTGTGTTTCCACCTTTCAGCGCATACAGTTTATTGGTTGCCGGGACATAGACGAGTGAGGCGTTTTTCACCTTGCGGCGGGAAGGTCCAATCGGGATATTTTCGCGCTGCACCCAGGAAGATGAGATAAAGACTTTACTGAAGATATCGTTAGCCGAGTTGATATCACCAGCCATTGCGGTGGAACATACTGCCGAGAAAGTGCCCCGACCATACCAGGTGCTGGGCATCGTTACAGTTGTTTCGGCACCGGGTGCCAGTCCAGTTACAAGGACGGAGTCAAAGTAGTCCCCGGGCATAATCCTCAGATAAGCCCAGATAGAATCGCCCACGGTGCCGTAGTTCTGGATTTTGACCTGAGGATAAAGCGTCTCCGGGAATGTATAGGTGGCGGGCGTTACTATGTCAAGCGCCGCCGCATCCCGGAACTCACGGTACAGTTTTATCGCGCGTCCGGATGTGAGTCGGTTCTGAGGGTCGTTGGTTGCGGATGAGAGCGGGGGCAAAGAGTAAAGGTAGTTAACACCACCATTACCTTCTTTGTTTTCGATGCCGATAGAGGTGTTTTTGCCATAGTCGTAGTTCAAGTCACCGGTGGTTACATCCTGATACTGGAACACAACGGTGCCGTTTTCATTGAGGATAACTTCAAAGGTTACGAGGTCGGTGGTGTCGGTGTATTTAATGTTAACATTCTGCCAGATGACGACGAACTGTCTATTAGGTGATTGTCCGATTGTTTTGTAATAGACCTTTCCTGCGGAACGGAGTTCAAGGTCAGCCCACCAGGGTGCAATAAGTGCATTGGGCAGGTTACTGTTCGGGATGGGTTGCGGATTGGGTGCAAATTCGTGGGGGTCATAACCGAGCGATAGCCATCCGTTGGTGCAGACATAGCAGTTGTTGTAGGTGGTGTCGGAGTAAGGGAAGTCAAAACCGATAGGTACAAAGATTCGGTATTCATCTTCGCGCTGGATGGCGATGTTAGCGCCACTCGTGTCGATCCAGGAGTAAACCGGACCGCCGGTAGTGTCAGAGTCAATCCAGGCATAGCCGGCGGTGACCCTGCCCGTATAAGCGCCTTTGACAAGGTCAAAACCAAACCGTTTGTCGTCGTTCTGCGGTACCTGGTCCACAATCGGCGAACCGCTCCAGTCAAAATAGACAATGACCGAACAGGGCTGGGATGCAGTTGTTGGAACCCAGCCGTTGAAATCGACCGCAATCTCGTCCCCGGGTCCAAGTGCGGCGATGGTTGCCGAGCCGGTGAAAAGGGGATTGCGGCTTAAGTCGATAACCGAGCAGCGAACCGGGATGTTGTATAAACTGTCGGTGCCAAAGTTTTCAATGTGGGCGCGAATCGGGCAGGGAGCATCAAAGGGCCGCTGTATGAACTCATAGAGCGGCTGTTCAATGAATGTCACACGGGCGTCTTGATTTGCCGGGGTAAGCGGATTGTGATTGACAATGACCCGAAGCATTAAGTCACCGGGTGGTGTTTCCGGCAGCATTGTACCGTCTCGATAGTAGGTCCAGTAATTGTTGGGGTTATTGAGATTGCCGTCGTTGGCGAGTTGCGGACATTCTGGTGGTTCACCAACCTGGAGGTAGAAAACATAGAAGTCACCGGCCACTGGAATCTGTTCGCCGGTGTCGGCGACAAACACCGAGTTCCAGCCCGCACCCGGTGCGGCGTAAAGGACCGGTGTTTTAAATATGAATGGTCCAGGCATTCCGGTACCAAGGTCAGGAGCGATAGCAAGTTGATACCGGGAATGTGCCGGATTAGCGGGCGAGTTAAGATAAACCTTGAGCGATTCAATATGAACCGGAGAAGATACGGAAAATTTAGCACCCCACCCATAATGGCCCACAGGCCAGGTGCGATAACCGGCAGGTGTACCGTTGTCATTGGCAATCTCTTCAAGGGTCGATACAACAAAGTTACGGGTCAGCGTGTCGTTAGCACGGTTGTAGTCGGAGTCGGCAGCGCACCAGAACTTAATTGAGTAGTCACCACCGGGCAGCGGGAACGATGTGGAGTCAAAAAACGACACCTTTTCTCCGGTAAGGGCAAGAAGCGTATCAATCGTATCCTGCCACAGGTAGAGCGAGTTGCCAAGGCTATCAAAAAGTTCACAGAAGACCGGAATGTTATACTGGTCCTGTAAACCGATGTTACGAAAGCGTGCCTGGGGGTAAAGGTTGCCCGGAAGTTCAAAGTAGTCCGGTTTTAAGATTCGCTGGCAGCGGATATCGTAAGGGAGAATTGAGTCTCCAGTAACGACGACATCGTCAAACATCCACCAGTTGATGTTGAACAAATCACCCTGAAAAATCCAGGCGATGACAACACTATCGCGCCTTGCTGCCGAGGTCAACTCAAAAGATTCGAGAACCCCGGGACCGACATTCTGCTCGTAATAGTCTTGCAGGACATAGGGGAATGTTTGACCACCATCAATGGAGTAGCGAATCTGGGCGGTGTAGGGGTTAGATATCCGGTGCGAAAAGTAGGTACTGCAGGTGAGCACAATGTTACGATAGGTAGCGCAGTTAATGACCGGAGAGATAAGCATATCCGGGGTCTGATTCTGGTTCAGTTGCCAGAAGATTGCCGGATATGGAGAAGGATGGTCGGTCCAGGGTGCGGCGTTTGCCGGTTCCCGGTGCCAATCGGCATAATTCTGGGGATTTAAAGTGTCGTAAATCACGGTCCAGCCCGGAGGTGGACTTTGGGGTGTCCAGGGTATATCAAAGTTTTCAACAAGAAGGGTGTCGGCAAACCCCAGTGTCAAGAGCACAATTAAACCGACAGCCAGGTTTCTCATTATAGCCTCCTTTTAATTGCCTGCGTTTGGTTTCATCAATTAAAAATGTAACCCGGGGTTGAGTGTTAATCTCAGCCCAGCCGCTACCCGCAGCCACTTTGATTATAGAACGATAACCGTTTTGTGTCAAGTTAAATATGTTTAATAATCACATAGTTTTAACACAGAGACCAGAGAATGGGTTAAGTTGACGACAGGTTCAATTTATTTTAAACCGGGAATCGGCGAACAGGTTACAGAATAGGCATATTCAAATGGTCGCACTCAGGGTATTGACCGGGTTCTAAAAAACCAGCCTGAAGGCAAACTTTAAGGCAGAAGTGGAGATGGACCGGTAAAGGGTAGCAAAGAAAGGGCAGGATGTAAGCGGGTTTATTTAGCCGAGAGTAGTAAGTGGCGGGGTGTTGGGTATAACCCTATTTGTTATCAAAGAGATAGAAGCGGATGGTGTTAATCCGGCTTCGGCTCTATCAGGCTTCAGTGCTACCGCACTATGTGCGATGAAAGGGGTGTATGAGACTATCCCAGGAATTACCCCCGGACTGTGCCGGGGACGGTTTTTTGTCACTTTTTGGTGATTTTTCGTATATAATATAAGTAAACGCAGGGCCAGGATTTAATTCTGTGCGTTTTTGTTGACATAAGGTTATTTTGTTCTAACATTCAAAAGGTGGGAAGGTTATGGGTTTGAGAGCATTTTGGCTTTTGCGATTTATTTTGCGGTTTGGGTGTCCTTCAACCCTGTTTTCTCAACCGGTATCAAAAACGGACAGCAGGACCTAATCAACCATTATGATGGTTTTGCAAAAACATCGCTTGGACAGCCTCCGGGCGGGATTCTTGGCTACCAAATAAGAGCCACAAAAATTCCACCAGACATAACAAGAACAACATTACCAAACACGGGCGGACTTTATAGTATTGCTGCTTCTGAAATAGGGCTATTTAATGTCGGAGATACAATCAGAGTTCATTTGGATAATTATTACAGACCACAAGATAGCTCAAACATGGTTCATGTTGTTACACCAGAAGACACATCCAGGCCATGGCAATATCTTCCAGAACTTTGTTGTGACAGTTCTCTTGTTCAAAATAGGGCACACACAATTTGTGTAAGAAATGTTTATTCTCCAGATTCTGGAGAAATCTTTTTAGAATACTATTTAAGCAAAGACCCTTCACATAGAGATACAGTTCCTCACACCCGCGGCATAAATAGTGCAGATGCATTTTTCTTTAATTTAGAGCATTTACCTCAGCCAGCAAACGATGGCGATACGGTTTATATGCACATCGGTCTTTTTAATATAGTTGGTAATGACACCATATTCAATGACACCATTTACCTTGACACCTTTGCGTGGTCAAAAGATGGATAGGCAGATTTCCCAATGATGCAGACCGGCCGATTGACACCGCCTGGCTCCGGGTGCACATTCCGCACGATGTCGGCACCCTGCGGATTGTTGCTCCGGTCGGGGTTATTGACTCGGGTACGGCTGTTACTCCGCAAGTCTGGATAAAGAACTATGGTCATCGGAGCGAGACCTTTTCTGCCCGGTTTCGGATTGGTGCGGTATATGACCGCCGGGTTACGGGCTCAACCTTGCGGCCCGGGAGTCTGTAATGGTCACCTTTCCGGACTGGCGGGCAGATTTTCGTGGTGGTATTGCGGTCCGGTGCTCAACAGAACTTGCCGGTGATGCCAATCCGGGCAATGACCGCAGGCAGGACACGGTGCTGGTGCGGGTGCGGGATGTGGTGGCAGAGCGGATTGTTGCCCCGCGTGGTGTGGTGCGGCTGGACAGTGTGGTTGTGCCGGCAGCGGTGGTCAGAAATTCGGGCACAGAGCCGGTGCAGTTCTGGGCGATAATGCGGATTGGTACTGACTACATTCAGGGTGTGCCGGATTCGCTGGCTGCGGGTGCGGTTGATACGGTCTGGTTTAGCATTTGGCGGGCGAGCCGGATTGGGGTTTATCCGGTGCGCTGCACCGTGGCGCTGGTCGGTGACCAGAACCCGTTTAACGACATCGCTTTTGACAGTGTCGTGGTCACTACTGCCGCTGTCACCGAAGCGGGCAACCAGGACGAGTACTTCCAGTCCATTGGTGCCAGCATTGGTGTCCGCGGTTTTGCCTTTCGGTATCGGCTGGACCAGGATGCGGTGGTAAGGGTTGCCATCTACACCGCAACCGGCAAACTAATCCGCACCGTTGAGTCTAACCGCCGTGGTCCGGGCACATATCAGGTGCAATGGGATGGCAGAGACAACAGGGGCAAAACCCTGCCCGGTGGTGTTTACTACTGCCGGTTTGAGACCGAGCGGTTTAACCGCACCGTCAAACTCATCTGGCAGAATTAATATGCCGCTTCGGGTACGGGGCGGAAGTTAGAGGAGGTTGTTGACAGCGGTTTCGTGGTAAAGATAATGAGTTGTGGCTGGAAAGTACCAGAGTTTTAGAGTCCGCTACCCTTTAGGTCGGTTGGGTCAATTCCTTTAGTCTAAACTGAAAGAAAGCGTTTATGTCTGTTGTTTTTGAGGAGTATAAAAAAAGGTTTGAACTGTTAGCACAACGCAAGGCAGAGGTTGAGCGGTTACTTGCGGACCCGGAGGTGATGGGCGATGTTTCCCGGCTGCAGACGTTGACCAAAGAGCACCGGCAGTTGAGTGCGATTCTGGCACGCTGGACTGAGTATGAAAGGTTAAAAAAGGAGCAGCGCGAGACAGAGGAGATAGCCCGCAATGCCCAGGATGCGGAGATGAGAGAACTTGCTGAGGCGGAGTTGCGACGGCTGCAGGCGGCGGAGGAAAAGTTGGTGAGCGAGCTGGAGGAGGCGTTGCGGCCTAAACCACCGGAATGGGATAAGGGATGTATCGTAGAGATTCGTGCGGCAGCCGGGGGTGAAGAGGCGGCGCTTTTTGCTGCCGATTTGTTCCGGATGTACTCAAGGTATGCGGAGCGGCACAATTTGAAGGTGGAGGTACTCTCGTCCCGGCCCAGCGACCTGAAAGGGCTTAAGGAGATTGTGTTTTCGGTGGAGGGCGATTCGCCTTATCGGTTCTTTCGATTTGAGAGCGGTGTCCACCGGGTGCAAAGGGTGCCGGAAACCGAGGCTTCGGGACGGATTCACACTTCAACGGTTACGGTCGCGGTGCTTTTAGAACAGGAGGAGTTTGAGTTGAAGGTGAATCCGGATGAAATCAAAATGGAGACATTTCGGGCGGGTGGCCACGGCGGACAAAATGTTAATAAGGTAAGTTCCGCGGTGCGGCTTACCCATATTCCAACCGGAATCACTGTTGTGTGCCAGGATGAAAGGTCGCAGGCGCGGAACCGAATGAAGGCGATGAAGGTACTTCTGGCACGGCTGGGTGATATGCGGCGTCAGGAGGAGCTGGCGCGTACGACCGAGACCCGACGGAAGCAAATTGGTACTGGTGAGCGGAGCGAGAAGATTCGCACTTACAATTTTCCCCAGAATCGGGTTACGGACCACCGTATTGGTTTTTCACTTCACAATCTCGAGGCGGTGCTGGACGGCGAACTTGACCCGCTTTTTCAGGCGCTGGAAAAGGCGGAGGCAGCGCTATGAGATTTGAGGGGGTAATTGAAGAAGACGGGGTTAAACAAAAGATAACGACGGTTGCTGAGTTGCAGCGGGCGGCGCGTTTAATCCCGCGGGAAGAGGCGGAGTTTCTTTTGATGGGGCTTCTGGGGTTAAAACGACACGAACTTTACCTTGAGGGCGGGCAGATGGATGAGGAAAAGGCGCAGGTGTTCAGGCGGATGGTGCGCGCGGCACAGAAGGGGGCGCCGGTTCAGTACCTTGTCAAGCAGGCGCCATTTCTCGACCTAAAACTGTATGTTGATGAGCGGGTGTTCATTCCCCGACCGGAGACCGAGGAACTGGTGCTGCGCGCGGCAGCACGGGTTAAAAAGACAGGGGTGATAGTTGATTATGGCACCGGTTCCGGTTGCATTGCGATTGCACTGGCACGGATGTTTCCCAAGGCAGAGGTGTGGGCGGTTGACATTTCTGCTCGGGCGCTGGCGGTGGCAAAGAAAAATGTCGGGCGGTACCGGTTAAATAACCGGGTACGGCTGGTTCAGGCGGGGCGATTAGGCGATGGTAAAATTGACGCGGTACGGGGGCGGGTGGAACTGTTGATTTCAAATCCACCTTATATCCCAAATGAGCGTGTGGACCGTTTGCCGGTGCGGGTGCGGGATTATGAACCCAGAATCAGTCTTGACGGGGGTTTTCTCGGGGTTGAGGTGGTGAAGATGTTGATAACTGAAGGGGTGGAACTACTGGCACCCGAAGGGGTTCTGGCGCTGGAAATTGACCATACCCAGGCCGAGTATGTGCAGGGGTTGTTGCCGGAAGCGGAAGTTGAATACGACCTGGGGGGTAAGGTGCGCTATGTTTTTTATCATAAGGAGGTGGGTTGTGTCAAGAGTTAAGGGAAAGGTTGCGCCGGTTAATAAGATTAAGGTCGGATTGGTCGTAAACTGGAGTAAACCGTTGGCACATCGATTTGTACCCGGTCTAATACGGTGGTTAAAAGAGAAGGGTTTTGACTGTTTTTTTGCGGAGAAGCCGGACAGGTCAATAGAGAAAATCTGCCCGGTTTTTCGGCCGGGGTTAAAGGATGCGGACCTGGTGGTGGCGCTGGGTGGTGACGGGACGCTTTTGAAAGCGGTTCAGATGGTCGGGCAAAAAGAGACGCCAATAATGGGGGTTAATTTAGGTGGATTAGGTTTTCTTACAGAGTTTTCAACCGATGAGGCGCGGCAGGGAATCAGCGATTTTGCCCGGGGGAAGTTCGGCGAGGAGAAAAGGATGGTGCTTGCCTGTCAGGTGATTTACGGTTCTGGACAAACAAAAACCGGTTATGCATTTAACGATTGTGCGGTGAATATGGGACCTTCGGGCCGGGTGGTAGAGGTGGTTTTAAACTGGCAGGGTCAGTTTTTGAATAAGTTTGTGGGCGATGGGGTTGTTATCGCGACACCAACCGGTTCAACCGCTTATTCGCTGGCAGCGGGTGGTCCGGTTATTTTCCCGACGATGACCGCGGTGGTCATTACCCCGCTGTGTCCGCACGCATTGACCGCAAGGCCGATTGTTTTACCCGGGGATGGGATGATTCAACTGGAACTTACCGGCAAATCAGAGGAGGCGGTTGCGACCCTTGATGGACAGCGGCGCTGGCGTTTCCACCGGGGTGACCGTTTAACGATTACCCGGGCGAATTTCGCGGTGCGGCTGGTTGTGCCAAGAAAGAAGAGTTATTTTGAAATCCTGCGCAACAAGTTGAAATGGTCCGGGAGTCAACGGTGAACAGAAAAAACGGTGAGGATGGACAGAAAAACGGTAACCGTTTGTTGACGGTTCCCAATCTTCTTTCACTCTCGCGACTGGTGCTTTTGCCGCTGGTCCTTTTTTTTCTTTTCCGGCGTGCGGCGGTGCCAGCGGTAATTGTGATGCTTGTTTCCTGGTCAACTGATGCGCTGGACGGGTTTCTTGCCCGGCGTCTGGGGCAGGTTTCTAATACCGGGCGGGTACTGGACCATTTGGTTGATAAAATCTGGATTGGTTCAGTTTTGATTACGCTGGTCTACACCAGTGACCTGCCGCTGTTTGTTGCCGGCGCGGTTATTTTGCGCGACCTGTTGATTCTTGCCGGGAGCGCGGTGGTGATGAAGGTTCGGGGTTCGTTTGTTTCTTCGGATGTTGTGGGTAAAATTACGGGCTGTGCGTTTGCCCTGTTAATTCTCTTTTACACCTTAAACAGTGATGCGGGAAATGGTTTTTTGAGTGGAATCGTACCCCGGCTTGACCATTTTAAGAGTTTTGCCGATTACACGGTGCTGGTTTTGATTGTGGTTTCGTTTATCAACTACCTGGTTGTTTTTTTACGGATAATGGTAAAATTCCGGCTGCCCGGTGAACAGGATTAAGAGAACGAAACTGCTATAAAAAAGCCCGGGGTCCACCCGAAACAACGGTCGTAAGAATTGTCAGACCGGCAATAACCCCGGCAATCGGAATCAGCGCTTCAGCCGGACCCAGATTGGCGCTAGCTGCCCAGCCGAGCGAAATCATCAATAACCCGGCAAGCAGGAGGTTTGAGGGACGAGGGCGCTTTAATTTCATCTTCCTTCCCGATTAATAGTAATACACCATTTATGCCAGAGAAAACCGTGCTGTTAATTAATTGATTTTTAATGTGTTAGTTAATAATACCGGGAAAAGGAGAAATGCTGGTTTTCAGTAAGGCAGCCGGGGACGCAGTGTTAAGTGGTTGATTTACAGGTAGTTAACTACTGCGACCGCCTGTACCCGATTTTTCGGCAACCTTCTTATAAGCAAGGTAGAACTGTTTCAACACCCGGTCGGCTTCTGTTTTTGTCATCGGTGCCATATGTCCGATACGAACCACCTTGCCGCGCATCTCTGCCTGACCATTGGCAAGAAGGATGCGGTACTGGGTTTTGCAGATGTCAACGATCTTTGTGCCATCAACCCCTTCGGGTAAGCGGATGACCGTAAGGGCGTTTGCCGGGTTCTTCGGGAAGATGGAGAGTCCCATCTTTGTTACCTTTTCCCGGACATAACGGGCAAGGGCTGCCTTTTCCTGCCAGCTTTTCTTAACGCCGCGCCGATGAAATTTCTTGAGGGCGAGGTCAAGGGCATAGTAGATTGAGATTGCCGGGGTCCAGGGTGTTTGCCCTTTTTCCGCAAACTGACGGTACTTGCGCAGGTCAAAGTAGTAACGGCTGTTTTTGCACTTTTCAACCTGTTCCCAGGCACGGGGGCTGAGGGCGATGAAGGATAGTCCGGGCGGTATCGCCAGCCCTTTCTGGGAGCCGGCAAGGACAACATCAATGTGCCAGGCGTCCATCTGCAGTTCGTCAACCCCCATACCGGCAACGGCATCGACAATGAGAATTCGGTTCAGGCGGTAGCAGATTTCGCCGAACGCCTTGATGTCGTTGAGGGCACCGGTTGATGTTTCGGTGAGGGTGGTGAAGACACAGCGGGCGGCGTCGTTTGACTTAAGTTTGCGCTCCAGTTCATCGGGCGGGATGGATTCCCCATAGGGCCGATTGAGTTCGTCAACATAACCACCAAAACGAATGACCAGTTCCCGCCAGCGCTCGCCAAACTTGCCACAGACGGCAACGATGACCCGGTCCTGGGGATTGACAAGATTGGCGACAGCGGCTTCCATCGCGCCGGTTCCCGAAGCGGTGAGCACATAAACCGGCTGGCTGGTGAGGAAAAGTTTTGCCAGCCCCTTCATTACCGAATCCTGGAGCGCGGCAAAACTTGCCTCACGGTGGTAAACGAGGTCGTTGTTCAGGGCTTTAAGATACTCCGCGGGTACCGCGACCGGTCCCGGAGTGTAGAGTTTGTATTTTGGTTTAATCATAGGATCGTCTCCTTTGTTTTCTTAACAGCACAAAATTCGCCACACATTGTACAGGCGCCTTCGGTGCGCGAAGGCTGAATGGCAAATACCGCCTTTGCCCGTTCCGGGTCAAGGCTGTGGGCAATCATTTTGCCCCACTGGAGGCGGGCACGATAGCGGGAAAGTTTGTTGTCCCAGTCAATCGCGCCGGGATGATGCCGGGCGATATCAGCGGCATGGGCGGCAATGCGCGATGCGATAACCCCTTCCCGGACATCTTCGACATCAGGAAGTCCGAGGTGTTCGGATGGGGTAACATAGCAGAGAAAGTCGGCACCATAATAGGCGGCAAGGGCACCACCAATCGCGGCGGTAATGTGGTCGTAGCCGCAGGCGATGTCGGTTACAAGTGGACCAAGGACATAAAACGGGGCGCCGTCGCAGACCGTTTTTTCCAGTAAAATGTTCGCCTCAATCTGGTCAATCGGAATGTGGCCCGGTCCTTCGACCATTGCCTGAACACCAGCGGCGCGAGCACGCTGCACCAGTTCGCCAATGGTTAAGAGTTCTGAAATCTGGGCTTCATCGGTGGCGTCGGCAATCGCACCAGGACGCAAGCCATCACCTAATGAAAGGGTGGCGTGATACTCTTTTGCCATTGCCAGTAGTTCATCGTAATGTTCATAAAGGGGATTTTCCCGGCGGTTGAATTTCATCCATTCCATCATCATCACACCGCCCCGACTGACAACACCACCCAGGCGTTTGCGCACTGTGCCGAGACTTTTCCGGGTTACACCGCAGTGCACAGTGATGAAGTCAACACCGTCCGCCAGGTGCCTTTCAATGCCCTCAAAGATTTCTTTGACGGTAACTTCCGGAAAGGAGCGCCGGTGCTGGCGCGCGGTAAGTGCCACCTGGTAGATAGGTACGGTGCCGACCGGTACCGGGGAATTGCGAATAATCTCCTGACGGATTTCGTCCACGGCGCCGCCGACCGAAAGGTCCATCACCGTATCAGCACCAGCGGCAACCGCAACGCGCAGTTTCTCCAGTTCGGCTTCAACATCAATCCGGTCCGGGGATGTGCCGATGTTGGCGTTGACCTTTACCCGGGTTTTCTCACCGACGGCAAGCGGTTTGATTTTCCGCTTCCGGTTCTTAAGAAGAACAACCCTACCCGATTCGATGAGGCGGCGCAGTTCAGCGGGTTTCAACCCTTCGGTTCGGGCAATCGCCGCCAGAGTTGATTTATTCATTGGTATTCACCTCCTCAAGTGCGACGGTAGTTTCAGAGCCGTCTTGATAACGGATTGAGAGTTGATGGGTCAACGGGTCAACACCGGTGACCGTTCCAACACCCCGGGCGGTTTTAACCGGGTCACCAATACGCGGGCAGAGGAGTAACCATCGGTAGGTTTCCTCTTCGTAGGCAAGACAGCAGAGCAGTTTACCGCAGAGCCCGGAGATTTTGGTCGGTTCGACAAACAGATTCTGCTGGCGTGCCATCCGCAGGGTTATCGGTTTTAACTCCTTGAGAAATTGCTGGCAGCAAAGGATGCGACCACAGGGACCAATGCCGCCCAGAAGTCGGGCATGGTCACGAACCCCAATCTGTTTGATTGCGACGCGCACATTGAGCGCTGAAGCGAGCGCTTTGTGGAACATCCGGAAGTTCAGTTTCTGGTCGGAGATGAAGTAAAAACAGACCTTTTTCTTATCAAGTCGCCAGTGGGCACCCACCACCTGCATTTCAAGCCGGTACTCATCACGCAACCGGCGGAAAATCTCCAGTGTCTGTCTGGTTTTGAGGTCCAGTTCGGTGCGCACCCGCAGGTCTTCTTCGGTGGCACGGCGCAGGACAACACCTTCAGTGGGTCGGGAACCGGTGGCGTCAATCATTATCAGTTTGCCTAAATCTTCACCTTCCTCATCGCCGATGATGACCATTTCTCCGGGCGCGAAGTCAAGATTGGCGGGCAGAAGGCACCAGTCGCTTTTGAAGATGTTAAACTCAACAAGGGCACTGCGGTCTTTTTCTGCCATTAACTTCTCCCTCAGCGGAACTGGTCAATCTCCTCCGGGGTCAACAGGTTTTCCAGTCCGGTTGCAGGCTCGTCCGGGCTGTTGGTCCAGGCGAGTCGGTAATTGCCGTCGCCCCGGGTGTCGATAAAGACAAAGGTGTATCCTAACTGGTAATAATACCAGTACTCGCGCGGTTTTATCTCCATCTCCATCGTTTTGCGTTCCACCGCATCCGGTTCGCCGTAGCGAACATACACCCGTCCCCGGTCGGTATTGATACCGGAAGTTCTACCACTGCGGTAGCGACCTTCGGCGGTTTCCATTCGGCGCACAAACTCGGTGAGGTTGTGTTTTGACCAGAACCAGGCGAGGTAGGCGACTTTACCGGAGTCGGAAAGCGAATTGTAGTAGGCGAGTTCTTTGGGTGTCGCGATGAACTCCAGTTTCCGGTAGTACTTTTCTTCCTGCGGGGAAGGTTGAAAAGTGTAGGGGCGGGGTGAAGGCGCAGTACTACCAATGGTAAATTGGCGGGCGGTAGTTACGGTCCGGTTGTTACTGTGGTCGGTGAGCGTTACACCAAAGAGATAGGAGCCGTCTTGAATACTGTCGATGCCCAGTTCGAGAGTGATGCTGGCTTTTGCGCCCGATTTTTTCCGGACAATCGGTGCTGAGCGGACAATGGTGTCCTTACTTAACACATCGACCAGGTGGTAGCGGAATTCGTAACTGCCGGAGTCAGGGATAAGTCCATAGCCTTCGAGATAGGCGCACAATTTCCGGGCATCGGAGCCAAACCGGCGTCCGGGATTGGGGACAACGACCAGTCTACCGGTGGCGGTGTCGCGCAGGAGGGCAACCGCCAGCTGGATAGAACTCAGGGCGGGGTGAGCGGCGAAGTCCGGAACCGTTAAGGTGTCGATGATTGTGCCCTGGTTTAAAGAGTCGGCAATCGTTACCTTTACCTCGTAGGTGCCGGGTGGCGCATTGATGCTGAACTGGTCAACAAATGTTCGCTGGTGCTGTGCCGCATCCTGAAAACTTTTGATGCGGGCGCGTTTGTTTATCGTACCGGATTCGGAAAATTGCACATCAATGCCCTTGAGTTCGGTACTCACCGTAAACAGGGCAACAAGGCCATCAGGTCCCGGTTGAAATGCCAGCTGGTCAAAGGGCACGCCGTAGTAAAACTCGACCCGGCTCGAGTCGCTCTCGCCCTGAAATACCGCCCAATCAAGGTCAAACTGCAGTGTTGCGAAAACGGCTAAACTGAATAAGAGCAAACTTGCCATCTAACGCCTCCCCGGGGTTAGCAGAACAAATTCACCGGAGCCGAAACGGTCGACAAATACAAATGTCAAATTTTTTTCGTAATAGTACCAGATTTCCTGCGCGGGCCGGTCGATGTTAAAAGGCTGTAACTCAATCTGGTCGGGCGGGCCGTACTCAACATAAACCTGTGCCCGGTCACTGCGGTAACCTTTATCGCCTTTGGCAAAATGCTCCTCACAATAGGCGATACGCTCAAAGTACTCCTCTTCTTTTTCGTTGACCGGAGTTGACAGGTTCGGGTCTTTATTTTGCCAGAACTCCTGCCAAGCCGAAAGCCGCTGGGCACGGGGTGTCTTCTTTAACTGGCGCATCTCTTCGTAGGAGGCGATGTAGAGCAACTGGTCAACCTTTACCAACCAGAGGCTGTCGTCATAGTAAAAAGGAAGGTTGACCGAGAAGGTGGTTTTACTCGCCGGGCTGATGCTATCGGCAGAGACGAGCATCGCTTCAATGGTGTATTCGCCGGAACTGAGCCGGGGGATACCAGATGAGTCAACAACGGGCAGAATAAATCGTGCCTGTTGAATTCCGGCTGATTCAATTGCCGGGATGGTGTGGCGAATTAACGCCCGGGTTCCCTTGCGAACGACAAACCGGACACTATCACCCTGGTGCCCGGTACCAGCTTCAGCCAGCACTTCAACCGTGTCATTGAGACCATAAGTGCGACCGGGGTTAATCTGGCCCGATTTCAAGGGGCGCAAACGAAGTACGCCCGGTTCAATCTCGACCGGAAAGGTGGCGGTTGCCTGACGTTCACTCTGCAGGTCCTGAACAGTGAACCGGAACTGGGTAGCGGCCGCCGGAATGGAACTGGTCAGTAATTCGCTGAAACTCAAATCCCGGCGCTGGGTCAGGGAGTAGTCGTTGAGCCAATGTTTCCTTTCCCAGACCTCACCGGCAATGGTATTTTTCTTTTTGTCCAGCACCTCAAGGGTCAGGCGAAACCGGGCGACAAACCCGCCGGAATCACGGACAAAAGACAGCGTATTGTAAGGAATTTCATAAGACAGTTCGAGGCGCTGCGTCCGGGCGCTGTCAAGGTAAACCATCTGGTCCAGTTCGACCTTGAGATTGCCCGTGCCGACTGCGGTTGTTAACAGCGCTGCGACCGACATAATAAGGTTCATTGTCCAGTCTTTAAGTTTAGGAAATTATTCACTTAAAGTCAAGGACAGGTGGCAAGAATGGTGGTGAGCAACTGGCACAGGGTAGAAGCACTGATTTGAACCAGACAAGGGAATTTCTGAGTTAAACCAACCACGGCGCAGTACCTAAAACAGGTGCGGTCTGTATACTTTAAAGTATACAGCCGGCGATAAGAATTATCAATGTAAGGTATTGTGATTTAAAGGGTTAATTCTTTGAGGCTTAATTTTCCATACCCAACCCCGGGGTAGTTTCGGGAATGGTATCGGATTTTTGAGTCCGGGGTAATTTTAAGGTCGATTTTGTCGTGAAGTGTGCCGGTATAATCTCTTCTACAGCGGAGTTTATCATAACCGGAGGTTGAGGATGGTTTCGGTCTGGCCAGGGGAACGGTATTTACCGGTTTAGTCGGCGCAGAATTGAGCGAATCTCGTCCATCTGCTCTTCATAGCCTGAACCGCCCAAAGCCTGTTCTGCTGCCTCTTGGTCGGTGTAGTCCGGACTGGCAAGTTTGCGTGCGATTGCATCCATTCCCTTGGGGTCACCAATCCGGCGCAGGGCAGAGATGGCGGCTTTGCGGACCTGGGGGTCAGGGTCGTTCAGGCGCGGGATTAAAGGGTCAACCGCTTTATTGGAGCCGATTCTGCCCAGTGCCCGGCACGCGGTCATTCGCACCAGGCGGCGTGGCGCGCTGGTTAAGATAATGAGGTGGTCAAGTGCTTTTGAACCAAGGTCGCTGAGCGCTTTGGTGAACGCCATTGCGATGTCTTCCTGCGGTTCTTTCTGAATGGCGTCAAAGAGCGGTTCAATCGCCTGGGGGTCGCCAATGTTGCCTAATGCCAGTCCGGCTTCAAACCGTACCACGGGCATTGAGTCTTCAAGAAGGTTGAGCAGGAGAGGAACCGAAGGCTTGTCTTTGAGTTCGCCTAACCTTTTTGCCGCCCGGGCACGGAGTTCAGGGTCTGAACTGGTAAGTTGCCGACGCAGACGGGCGGTCTCGGACTGACAGGCAAAAATTAGGATGGTTGCCAAAGTAAGTTTCAGCCAGTTTTTAGCCACAGGTAGAATTTTAACATTGCCAGATAACGGGTCAAATGAAGGGCGGGATACCGATTATTATCAGCGCCCGGACCGGGGTAAGATTATGAAAAATTCAGTCGGGTATTCGGAGCGGTGATGGCGGGAATTGACATTTGTTCAGGGATAAATATTATCCCAGCGTGAGGAGTTTTTTGCTGGAACTCGGCACCGAGGAGTTACCACCCGGTGTGATTGAACCGGCGGCGCAGGAGCTTTTGCGCCGGATTTGTGCCCAGTTTGAGGAGCACGGTCTTAAAACCGGTGCGGCAGAGCTGTTTTACACCCCGCGGCGGCTCACGGTGCGGATAAAGGATGTACCCGAGGAAAAGCCGGGTGGTGTGGTGGAGCTGCAGGGTCCACCAAAAAAGGCGGGGTTTGACCCGGAGGGAAAGCCGACCAAGACCGCAATTGGTTTTGCCCGGGCACAGGGTAAAGGGGTAGAAGATTTGTATGTGAAGCAGACACCGAAGGGCGAGTACCTGTTTGTGAAGAAGGAGGTACCGCCGGTACCGGTAAAGGCAATTTTAGAAGGGTGTCTTGGAGAGTTGATACGCACCCTGCCTTTTCCCAAGACGATGCGCTGGAATGAGACGGGTATGCGGTTTTCCCGGCCGGTACGCTGGATTTTGTGCCTTTTGGGTGAGGAGGTGGTTAAATTTGAATTCAACGGGCTCGTGTCTGGTAATACGACCCTGGGGCACCGCAATTTCAGTTCCAAGCCGATTGTGGTAGTTCGTCCTGAGGATTATGAGACGGTGCTGTGGGAACACAGGGTGATGGTCAATCCGGTTCAGCGTCAGGCGGCCGTAGAGCGGGGTTGTGCTGAACTGGCACAGGCGCAGGGTGGTACGGTTGTTTCTGACCCGGAACTGGTGAAGGAGACGGTGAACATCACCGAATTTCCCGAGCCAATTCTGTGCCGGTTCAATCCCGACTATCTCACTCTGCCCAAAGAGGTGTTGATAACCGCTTTGAAGATGCACCAGCGCTGTTTTTCGGTTCAGGAGCAGAGCGGCAGGTTACTACCTTACTTTATTGCGGTGGCAAACACGCCGGGTTGCGACCAGGAGTGGGTGCGGTTCTGGTACGAACGGGCGATTGAGTCACGGTTGCGCGACGCCCGGTTTTTTGTGGAAAGCGACCTGAAGGTCGGGCTGGAGCCGCTGGTGGAAGAGGAGAAACGGGTGGTGTGGATTGAAGGTCTGGGCAGTTATTACGAGAAGACGCAACGGCTAAGGGAGTTGTGCCGATTTCTCTGCCAGACGATTGGCGGTATCGATGAGAAGCAACTGGACCGGGCGGCTTTATTATCCAAGGCGGATTTGCTGACCGCGGTGGTGCGGGAGAAGGAGTTTACTTCGCTCCAGGGTGTGATGGGCGGGGTTTATGCAAAAATCTTAGGTGAACCAGAAGCGGTGGCACAGGCGATTGGCGAGCAGTATCTGCCGCGCAGTCTGGAAGACCGGTTGCCCGAATCAGCAATGGGTGGGGTGTTGAGCATCGCTGACAAGATTGACAATATCGTTGCCACATTTCTTGCCGGTACGATTCCTACCGGTTCTGAGGACCCGTTTGGGGTCCGGCGTCAGGCAACCGGGGTGCTGCTAATCATATTGAAGAATCGCTGGCCCGTAGGGATTCCAGAACTGGTAGCCAAGGGGTTAGTGCTCCTGGGAAGAGATGACAAAGCGGTCCAGGAGATGGTACTGGGGCTTTTTCGGGAGCGGTTGAGCGCAATTCTTGCTGAGGAGGGGATAAGGTACGATGTGGCGAATGCGGTTCTGGCAACGGTGTGGCATACACCGATTGAGGCGCAGTTACGGGCGCGGGCGCTGATTGAGTTTCGCAACCGGCCCGAGTTTGAAAAGTTGATTATCGGCCAGAAGCGGGTGGCAAATATCCTGCGTGGTCAGGATGTTTCCGGATTACCGGACCCGGCGCTGTTTCAGGAGGAGGCGGAGCGGGTTTTGTGGCAGGAGGCACAGGCGGTTGAGCCCAAACTGAAGGAAAGGCTGGAAGGGGCGGACTATCTTGGGGCGCTGGAACTTTTGCTCTCTTTACGCCGCTCGATTGACCGGTTGTTCGACGATGTGTTAGTGATGTGTGAAGATGAGCGGTTGAGGATGAACCGGCTCCGGCTGCTTTCTTATGTGCGGTCGCTTTTCAGCCAGGTGGCGGACCTTTCCGCAATTGTCCTTGAAGGTTAAAAAGGTTTTTCGCAATGCCTGCGGTTTGACGGTTGGTCTGGCACTAACTTTTTCTTTTATCTTCTGTGGAAGTCGCAATGGTAAACGGTTAAGTTCCCGGGAGCAGGGGGCGATTGGATTGTCAGATTCACAAAAACGGGCGGCTATAACTCTGACCATCAAGGGGAATCGGATTGATGCTGAGGTGGCGGCAACACCGGAGAAGCGGACACTGGGTCTTTCCTTCCGGACCGCACTGCATCCTGACTCCGGAATGGTTTTTGTTTTTGAAGAGGAGCAAATACTAAGGTTCTGGATGAAAAACACCTACATTCCGCTGGCGATTGCGTTTATTGATAAAAATGGTGTGATTACCGATATTATGGAGATGGCGCCGCTTGATACCCAGACCCGTTATGAGTCTTCCCGGCCGGTGCGTTATGCGCTGGAGGCAAATTCGGGCTGGTTTTTGGTCCATGGGATTGAACCCGGAGATACGGTTCGCGGTTTGCCGGTGCCCGGTTCGGGTGGAGAATAATTTTTTTTACAGGATGATTGCTTGACAGAAATGGGGTTTAGGGGTATTTTCTTGTTGAGGATAGATTGAACCGGTTGCGTTTTGGTTGTGTTGTTGCCCTGGCCGCACTGTTGGCGGGCTGCGCCTATTTTAACACCTTTTACAATGCCGGGGTGTTTTACCGGGAGGGGATGAGGCTGAAGGCGCAGGGTCAGGTGAGTGCAGCGGTGCCCAAGTTTGATAAGGCGATTGAGAAGTCAGCGCTGGTGATAAACCGCTGGCCCAAATCGCGCTGGGTTGACGATGCCCTGTTTCTGATTGGCCGGAGTTATTATGAAAAGGGCGACTATGCCCGGGCCGCGACTTATTTTGAAAGATTAAAACTGGCTTTTGCCCAATCGCCCTATCTGCCCGAGGCTGAGCTTTACCGGGGGCTGGCGCTTTTGCGGAGCGGAGAGGCGGGAAGCGCCCGGCTCGTACTGGAGAATGTTAAGAGGAGGTATCCGAAACTGGGAAGAGTCGCCGATTTCTATACCGCGCTTTACAACATCGAACAGGGTGAGATTCAGGAAGGTGTTGATTCGCTTGTCGCATTGGTGCAGCGCTACCCTCGCCTACCTTATATGAAGGAGGCGGTGAGTAAGATTGCCGAAGGCAAGATGCAATTAGGAGCGTACGGAGAGGCAGAGCGGTGGTTTCGGAGGTATGTGGAACTGGAACCGGCACCCCGGCTCCGGGCTGAGGCGCAGATGAAGATTGCCCGCTGCCGGTTAGAACAGGGCAAGGCTGAGGAGGCGGTACAGATGGTTAAGGAGGCGCTGGGTAAATACGCGGACCTGGATGAGGCGTTGAATCTCCTGTTAGGTAAAGCCTATCTGAAACTGGGCAAGAACGATGAGGCGATTGGGGCGCTGGTCCGGGTAAGAGGAAACAACGCGGTAGGTGCCGAGGCGGCGTTTCTCATTGGCCGATTTTATGAGGAGAACAAGGATTTCAGCCGGGCAAAAGTTTACTACGACAGCGCCCGGTTGCGCCGTGCCGATTCCGAGCAGGGGGTTCTGGCGGCAAAGCGGCTGGCGTTGTTACAGGCACTGGAAGAGGATACAACCGGCACCCGGGATTCAGCGGAAATGAAGTTTCTGCTTGCCGAAGTGCACAATCTTAACCTTGAAGAGTTTGATACCGCGCTTCGCCTTTACCAGGAGGTTTGCGACTCCTTTCCCCAGAGCCCCTTGGCACCGAAGGCGCTTTTTGCCCGGGCGTGGATTTTGTTGTATAAGAAGGCGGATACCATTGCCACCCGCGATGAGTTGAAAAGAATCGTCCAGAAATATCCGGATACGGAGTATGCCCAAGAGTCAAAGAAGTGGCTGGATAAACTGGGAAGATGAGACAGTACGGAGGGAAGTTTGATTAATTGGTCAATGGGTCAGGTGGTTGAGGTTGCGCGGGTTGGGGCTGAGATTTATTCGGTGTGGATTTCGGAGCGAAAGATTAGTAGAAAGGTCAAACCCGGACAGTTTATTGGCGTTAAGGTACCGGAAAGGGATGATTTGCTGTTGCGCCGGCCCTTTTCTGTGGCTGATGTCAAGGGAGGTAAAATGCGGATAGTTTTTCGGGTGGTGGGAGCGGGAACAGCAAAACTTGCCCATAGTAAAAAGGGGGATAGATGGGACATTATTGGACCTCTGGGTAAACCGGCGCCGCTGGTTCAAAACAAAAGTGTTGTGGTTTGCGGGGGCGGTGTTGGTGCCGCACCGTTGTTTTATCTGACCCGAGTTTTGAAGGAAAAGAATCGGGTGGTGGCGGTTTTGGGGGCGCGGCGCGCCGCAGAGTTGGTTATGGTTTCAGAGTTCCGGCAACTTGGTGTAAAAGTTTATCTGACAACCGAGGATGGAAGTAAAGGAATAAGAGGGTTGGTGACCGAAGCGTTGGAGCCGGTGATAAAGGTGATGGAGAAGCCGGTGGTTTATGCCTGTGGACCTGAAGGGATGCTCAAGGCACTTTGCCCCTTGAGCAGAAAGGCAAAGGTCTGGGCGTTTTTCGAGGAGAGGATGGGATGTGGCACCGGGGTATGCTACGGATGTGCGCTGCCGAAAAAAGACGGTGGTTATCTACGGTTGTGCCAGGATGGTCCGGTGGTGAGTTTAGATGAGGTGGTGCTGTGACGTTGGAGGTTGTTATTCGCGATGTAAAATTTCCTAATCCGGTACTGGCAGCATCAGGGACATTTGGTTTTGGCTGGGAGTTTTTAGCAGTGGCAAATCGGCTCGGTGGTGTTGTCACCAAGGGGTTGACAATTGCGCCAAGAGCCGGAAACCCGCCGCCGCGTATTGTGGAAACCGCAAGCGGTGTGGTTAATTCGGTCGGACTGGAAAACCCCGGGGTCGAGGTGTTTAAAAGGGAGATTTTGCCCCGACTTCAAAGAGTTAAATGCCCGGTTATCGTGAATCTTGCCGCTGGAAAAGAAGAGGAGTTTTGTGAGTTGACCGAGACACTGGAACAGACACCTGTTGCTGGGTTGGAACTGAACCTGTCCTGTCCGAATGTAAAGGAAGGTGGCGTGGTATTTGGTCAAGATGCGCTACAGGTTGAGAAAATTACCCGGGCGGTGCGTAAGAGGACTGGAAAGTTGCTAATTGTGAAGCTGACCGCCAACTTTGTTGACCCGGCAGATACGGCAAAAGCGGCAGAGGCGGCAGGTGCCGATGCGGTGAGTCTGATCAACACCCTATTTGCTCTGGTTCTGGACCAGGAGGGCAAGCCTTTGCTGGGCGGCAGGACCGGCGGGCTTTCGGGTCCGGCAATCAAACCGTTTGCCCTGTTCTGTGTGGAAAGAGTGGCACGAGCGGTTAAGATTCCGGTTATTGGGATGGGCGGAATCAAGACCGGCCAGGATGCGTTTGAATTTATCTGCGCTGGTGCCCATCTAATCCAGGTGGGAACGGCAAATTTAGTTAAGCCGGATGGGGCGCTTGAGGTGGTGAAGGAGTTAAGAAGGATGGCGCGAACCCGGGGCTGGCAGAGCTGGGATGATATTCGGGGAAAGGCAGGAGAGGGTCGTTTTAGTTGAGAGGAGAGGTAGATGACTAAGTTGATTCTGGCATTAAATGTTGACAGTAAGGAGCGAGCAAGAGAGATTTATAAAAAAATTGGGTCCAAAGTTGATGTGTACAAGATAGGTATTGACCTGTGGACCAGAACTGGACCAGAACTGGTAAAGGAGTTCGTGGCGCAGGGGGCAGAAGTTTTTCTGGACCTTAAGTTTTGCGATATTCCATCGGTGGTGGCAAAGGCGGTGCAGGCAGCAACTGAACTGGGCGTGAAGATGCTGACTGTCCATACAATGGGCGGTGCAGCGATGTTGTATGCGGCAGTTAAAGCGGCACAGGCCGCAGGTGACAAAAAGCCAATGGTGTTAGGGGTGACGGTTTTAACCAGTTTTGACCGAACGGGTTTGGCGCAGGTTACCGGTTGTGACCAGGAGGTGGAAAACCGGGTTGTGGCACTGGCAGAACTGGCGCAGAGTATGGGTTGCGATGGGGTAGTTGCGGCGCCCCCGGAGATTAAATTAATCAGAAAACGGTGCGGTCCGAAACTGGCAATCGTGACACCGGGCATAAGGCTGGAACCGGTGCGCTCGATTGACGACCAGGCGCGCACGATGACACCCGAGGAGGCGGCACAGGCAGGAGCCGATTACATTGTTGTAGGAAGACCGATATATGAGGCAGTGGACCCGGTGTCAGTAATTGAGGAGATTAAAAGGCAATTAGGGAGGGTGTATGAATGAAGATTTCGCCGGTTTGCTGCGTGATGCCGGGGCGCTGCGCGAGGGCCATTTTCTTTTAACTTCGGGACTGCATTCAGGGAGGTATTTTGAGAAGTTCCGGATTCTGGAGCGTCCGGAACTTTGTGAGCGTTTTGCCCGGGTGATTGCGGAACGATTTCGCAATGCCGGGGTTACGGTGGTTTGTGGTCCGACAACCGGTGGGGTGATTGTTGCTTATGAGGTGGCGCGGCAGATGGGTTGCCGGTGTATTATCGCGGAAAAGTCGGAGCAGGGCCGGAAGATTGGTCGGGGGTTTTCAGTGGGCAGTGCCGACCGGGTCTTGATCGTGGACGATGTGTTGACCACAGGCGGGTCAATTCAAGAGACCCTTGCGGCAGTTGAACCGACCGGCGCTAAAATTGTTGGGGTTGGTGTGTTTATTGACCGCTCTTCCGGGGTCAGTTTTCCGGTGCCCTTTTTCGGGGTTTATCAGGAGCAGGTCGTGAACTATCAGCCCGACAACTGTCCTTTGTGCCGTTCTGGGGTTCCACTTGAGGTACCGGGCAGGAGTGGCAAGGGTTAATGGGCAATTTTTTCTTGACATAAGGTCAGGAACTTGGTAAATTTAAGCGTTGTGTTCAGCAGGCAATTACAAACAGGAGGAGTATGTATGAAGACAGTAACAAAACTTACCACGCTGGTGCTGGCTATGATGTTTGCGCTGGCACTTATGGGGTGTCCGAAAAAGTGCGTGAAGCCGGCAAAGGAAGAGCCGGTTGTGGTTGAAGAACCTCAGGTAGAGGAAGAGGTTGCCCCGGCTAAGGTGGAATTAAATCTTCAGACGATTTACTTCGATTTCGACAAGTCAGACATCAGACCGGGTGACGCTTCAATTCTTCAGGCAAATGCCGACCAGATTAAGAAGGCAATTGGAGCCGGACAGAAGTTTTCGGTGACAATTGAAGGTCACTGCTGTCCGCTGGGTACTTCAGAATACAATATGGCATTAGGCTGGCGCCGGGCAGAGTCGGCAAAGTCCTATCTGGTTAAATTGGGGGTCGATGGTGCACTGCTTAACACCATCAGTTATGGTGAGGAACGGTTGGTGACGAACGACCCGAATCAGTATCACCTGAACCGGCGCGCTGAGTTCAAGACAACGGAAAAGTAACCTTCTGAATAACTGCTTGATTGATGGTCGATGACAGCCGGTAGGCAGCAGAGGTCAGCCAGCAAATATCTGGCAGCCGCGGTGAGCCTGCTGGCTGTCATCTTATTACTTCCCGGTTGTGCAATTCAGCGGGAGTTTGTGCGCCGGGGTGAACTGCTTGATTCGATAGCGGTGCGGGTGCAGCGGCTGGAGAGAGAGCAGGCAGCGCAGCGCGAGGCGCTCAATCGGCTGCGCGCCGATGCCCTGACCGGACTTGAAGGGGTTGAAGGCCGGTTGGGCGAAATTTCCGCCCGGTTAAATGATTTTGAGGAAAGGCTGGACCGCGTCGGCAGGAAAGTCGGAGCATGGCGCGGGGAGATAACAACCGAGACGCCCACACCGGAGGAGTCAACACAAGTATCTTTTCCGGATACCACAAATTCCGGCATTGATGCGGACCGGCTTTACAATACGGCGTACCTTGACTTCACCCGGGGAAATTATCAGGTGGCGATAACCGGGTTTCGTCGATTTGTCAAGTTATTTCCGTCCAGCGAGATGGCGGACAACGCCCAGTACTGGATTGGAGAGTGTTTTTATTCACTGGGGCAACTGGACAGTGCCGGGGTTGAGTTTCAGCGAGTCATTAATGAATATCCGCAGGGTAATAAGGTACCCGCGGCACTGTACAAATTAGGTCTGGTGTATCAATTGCAGGGCAAAGAGGGGCTTGCCCAAAAAAAGTTCAAAGAGGTGGTTGATAAATTTCCCGGGACACCAGAAGCAAATCTGGCACAGGAAAAAATGAAAAAGCCGGAGCGGTAACGGCAGATGACAGCGAACGGCTTTTGGGCGCCATTTGTTTCGGCCGGTCCGTTTGCGCTCGGAATCATCATCATTCTTTTCGTTTTGTCGGTGGTGAGCTGGGCGATATTCTTCCGAAAGTTGCGACAGTATCGTCAGGCAAGCGCACAGACAAAGGGTTTCCTGGGTGTTTTTGGGTACCGCCGGGGTTTGAAGGATTATCAAGAATTGACAAGGATGTTTCCGGCTTCGCCCCTAACCGCGCTCTTGAATGCCGCGGTCGAGGAGTGGCGGGTGTTAAAAGAACAGTTTGGTTCTGGTGCCGGGGCTGATGCTCTTAGTCAACTGGTTCCTAATATCTCCGAGGCGATGGAGCGGGCCGGTTCAAAGGAGATTGACCGGCTGGAGTCCTCGCTGTCGTTTCTGGCAATCACGACAATGGTTGCTCCTTTTCTCGGGCTTTTAGGCACGGTTCAAGGGGTTCTGCGGACATTTTTGTCGCTGCGGGGTGCGCAGATGCCAACCTTACAGTTAATTGCGCCCGGGATTTCTGATGCCCTGATAACCACGGTAATGGGGCTTCTGGTGGCGATCCCGGCAGCCTTGTTTTACAACTACTTTGTGGGCCGGGTGCGGAGCCTGCAGTCCGAAATGGAACGGTTTGTGTCGGAAATGACCGGTGTTTTTCGCCGGGAGGTAATTGCGACTCAGTTTAATAATCGGCAGGAGGAAAAGTGAAGGAACGCCGGCTGAAGTTTCTTGCGGAAATGAACATCACTTCGCTGGCGGATGTGAGTTTTACCCTGATGATAATCTTTCTCATCGCCGGTGTTTCTGCTGCTTTGAGCCGGCAGCAGGGCATTGACCTTGATTTGCCTCGAACGAGCCGACCCGAACCGCAGACTCGTGCGGGATTGGTGATTTCAGTTAAAGCGGATGGTCAAATTTTTGTTGGTACCAAAGCGGTTTCGCTGCAGGGATTGGGAAAGGCGCTTAGTGACCAATTTGCCCGGGGGCAGTACGATCGCGTCTATCTTCATGCGGACCGAAGGGTTGACTACGGAACGATAATTGAGATTCTGGGTATCGTCCGGGAGCAGGGTGTTTCCAACATTGGTTTGACCGCACTGCCCAAGTAACGATATAATTGTTAAAATGAAACGGGAGTTGCTTTTGTCGTTCACGGGTCATATGGTGGTGGTTGTCGGGATTGGCGTGATGACCCGTATCGTGCCTAGGTCAAAAGAGGCGATGCGACCGGCGGTGATTACGGTGGAAATTCTTCGGTCCGGGGTTGCAGAGAAAAAGGAAGAAGCCGAGCCGGCGCCCCATTTACTGCAACCAACGCCCAAACCCGTTCCGGCAAAGAAACCGGAAAATAAGCCGACACCGAAAGCGCGGGTGAAGAAAGAGGATGATGTATTGCGCCGGCAGGGTTTGGGCGCGCGCGTAGAGGGGGCAGCGGTACTCGGGTACAATTACTACCTGCAGCAGATGCTCGAGCGGATTGGTGAAAACTGGGAAGACCCAGTTTATGGCAGGACTAATAAGCTGAAGGCAACGGTATTTTTTGTGATTGAACGGGATGGCCGGCTGACAGATGTGAAACTGGAGCGGTCTTCGGGTGATGGGCTGTTTGATGAGTCCTGTGTGCGGGCGGTGCTGGTTACCGGTAAATTGCCGCCCTTACCAGATGAGTTTACAACCCCGCGGTTGAAAATTCATCTGGAGTTTGAAAGATAAAGCGATAAATTCCCTGTGGTTAACAGGGAGAGAAAGAGGTGATTTATGATCGGAATAATAATAGCGGTTGTTGTTGGTCTTCTGGTTCTGTTTTTTATCGGCACCTACAATATGCTGGTGCAAAGCCGGAATCGGGTTCAGAATGGCTGGCATCAGATTGATGTCCAGTTAAAACGGCGCATCGACCTGATTCCCAATCTGGTGGAAACGGTCAAAGGATATGCGGCTCATGAGCGGGCAATCTTTGAAAAAATTGCCGAAGCCCGGCAACAGGCGATTGGTGCTAAGGGTCCGGCTGAGGCGGCAAAGGCAAACAACCAGCTGAGCGAAACGCTGAAAACACTGTTCGCAGTTGTGGAGAACTACCCGGACCTGAAGGCGAATCAAAATTTTTTGAAACTGCAGGAGGAGCTTGCCCATACCGAGAACAAAATATCCTTTGCCCGGCAGTTTTACAACGATGTTGTTATGGATTACAACAACCGGGTGCAGATGTTCCCTTCAAGTATCATTGCGGGGATGTTTGGCTTTAAACCGGCAGAATTTTACACCGTGCCCGATACAGAACGCGAGGCACCTAAGGTACAGTTTTAACCGTTTACGATGAACGAAGAAAGGAAAGGTCGGCGCGAAAACCTGTACAATTTAATCAGCCGTAATAAGTTAGGTACCGCGTTTTTCATCCTGCTGTTTTCGCTTTTGTTAGGATTTGTCGGTTATTTATTGGGCTATTTTTTTGACTGGGGGCTGGAGTACTACATCCTGTTTGGTCTGTTTATTGTAGTTTACAATCTGGTCTTTTATTTTAACTCCGATAAAGTGGCGCTGGCGGTGAATCGTGCCCAGCCTGCACCCGAGGAGGAGTTTTATCTCTTGCATAATGTTGTGGAGGAGGTGGCACTGGCAGCAGGGATTCCAAAGCCCCGGGTTTATGTAATTGATGACGATGCCCCGAACGCCTTTGCTACAGGTCGGAACCCGAAGCATGCGGCGGTGGCGGTGACTCGAGGATTACTGGAAATGATGGACCGGGAGGAGCTGCAGGGTGTTATCGCCCACGAAGTTGCGCATATCCGTAACTATGACATTCTCTTGATGACAGTAGCGGCGATTATCGGTGGTTTGATAATTCTTTTTCGGGATATCTTTTTACGCTGGAGTTTTTTTGCCAGCGGAAGCAGGCGGCGCGACTCACGTTCTCGCGGCGGTGGTCAGAGCGGGGTGATACTTTTGATAATAGCGTTGATTCTGACGATTGTGGCACCGCTTCTCGTGGCGCTAATCCGGGCGGCAATATCGCGGCAACGGGAGTTTCTTGCCGATGCTTCGGGCGCCTACATTGTGCGCAATCCAGCAGGACTGGCGCGCGCGCTGCGGAAGATTGGTTTGTGGTCGGGGAAATTGGCGACCGCTTCCAATGCCACGGCTCATATGTTTACCGCCAATCCATTTGGGAACGATAAAACCGAAAGGGTAAGTCTATTTGCTTCACATCCACCACTGAGCGAGCGGATAAGAAGACTGGAGTCTTTAACTTTTGATTAAAACGGTAGCTTAACGCCGTTTCTTTCCGGTACCCGGGTAATCGCGGGTTTCTAATTGGGGTAGGCTGCCGATTAATTTCACCCGGTCCGGACCGACAACACTGGTAAGCGCGGCAATGAGTTTTGGTTCAAGTCGTACCGGGTACTTTTTTAACAACAGGCGCCTTTTTTCATTATCAGATTTAGTAAGATGCAGCACGACCGGTGTTTCACCGGGGAAGGCACTAAGGGTTTCCCGTATTTTGGCAATTAGACTGTCGCCCAGTTCTGTTTCGAACAGTTCGAGAACGATTTTCCTGATAAATTCATAGGCACGGTCGAAAGGGTAAATGCTGTCTGCCCACAACTGGGGAATGCCACCTGTTGTCGAGTTGTCGCCGCCGGCACGCATTTTAACCTTGCCCTGAACGATGACCATACTGTCCGGTTTGAGTAATTCGCGGCAGGTTTCCAGTACATTGTTAAACACCATTACCTCAATGGCGGAGTTGAAATCCTCTATTGTGAGGATGAAGTAGTCCCGTTCCCGGCGGTCTTTGCGAACCTTGCGGCTGGAGATGATACCACCAATTGCCACCGGTTTTCCTTCTTCAAGATTTTCCAATTCGGCGATGGGAGTGAGCGCGAGGGCGTTGTATTCCAGTCGGTAGTGTTCGAGCGGATGCGACGAAAAGTAAAAACCGAAGGACTCCTTTTCATAGGTTATGATATCAGCGGTTGGTGTAGTCTTCTCCGTTTCCGAAAGTGAAGTGCTTTCTTCCTGGGCTGGACCAAAGAGTTGAAACTGTCGCTCGTAAAGCAACAGTTTTTCGGAAGCCGCCTTGGTCATTAACGGTTCCAATTCGGCGAGGAGCTGGGTGCGATTGGGGTTGAAGGTGTCAAAGGCGCCGGCTTTGATTAACGATTCGACCGCTTTACGATTGACCTTGCCCCGAGTGCGGACGAGAAAGTCAAGCAAATTTTCGTAAGGTCCTTTTTCCTGCCGTTCAGCAACGATTACCTCAGCGGCATTAACACCGACATTTTTCACACCGGCAAGACCATAGCGCACAGCATCCTTTTCAATTGTAAATTGCGCGGCGCTGTGGTTAATATCAGGACCCAGTACCTTTATACCCATGCGACGTGCTTCGCTGATGAACTTTGCCAGTTTGTCGGTGTCACCCAGTTCACTGGTCAATGATGCGGCGATGAACTCCTTAGGATAGTTGGCTTTGAGATAGGCGGTGATATAGGAAAGGCAGGCGTAACCAGTAGCATGGGATTTGTTAAACCCGTAGCCGGCGAATTTCTCCAGCAGGTCAAAAATTGCCTGGGCGCGTTCACGGGGAAGCCCCTTTTTCTTTTCACACCCGGCAATAAATGTTTCGCGCTGTGCTGCCATTTCCGCCGGTTTTTTCTTGCCCATAGCGCGGCGCAGAATGTCGGCTTGCCCCAGAGTGTAGCCGGCAAGAGCCTGTGCCGCTTGCATTACCTGCTCCTGATAGATGATAATACCGTAGGTTTCTTTACAGAAATCTTCAAGGTCTGGATGGTCGTACTTGATTTTGGTGGGGTCTTTTTTTCGTTCGATGTATTCAGGGATCAAATCCATCGGTCCGGGACGGAACAAGGCGATTAGGTCAATTATATGCTCCAGTTTTTCCGGTCGGCTCCGTTTACACAGGTCGCGCATCCCGGCCGATTCCAGCTGGAATAGCCCTACTGTTTCTCCCTGCTGTAAAAGTTCATAGGTGCGCCGGTCCGAATAGTCCAAGTTCTCGATGCGGAATCCCGGGGTGTGTTGTTGTATCAGTTTTTCCGCTTCGTCAATTACTGTAAGGGTCCTCAGGCCGAGTATGTCCATCTTGAGGATACCGATGTCATCCAGAGTATACATATCGTACTGGGTGCAGGTTTCACCACCGGGCACTTTATAAAGCGGGATAAGTTCAAGAAGGGGACGCGGGGTGATTACGACCGCGGAAGCATGGACTGAAGCATGGCGACACAAACCTTCGAGTTTTAAAGCAATCTCCCACATTTGCTGGTATTCAGGTTTAGAGCGGATGAGAAACTGGAGTTCGGGAACCTCTTTTAGAGCAGTGGCGAGTTCACTGCCCGGTGGGATTTGCTTGGCGATAGGGTCGACTTCGGCAATCGGGATATCGAGAACCCGACCCACATCACGGATTACCGCTCGCGAGCCTAATGTCCCAAAGGTTATGATCTGAGTAACCGAATCTTCTCCATAGCGAGAACGGATGTAATCAATTACCTCCTGGCGCCGGCTATCAGCAAAGTCGATATCGACATCGGGTAAAGTTATTCGTTCGGGGTTTAAAAACCGCTCAAAGAGCAACCCGTATTTCAATGGGTCGATTTCGGTAACACCGAGGCAGTAAAGAACGAGTGAACCTCCAGCAGAACCGCGACCGGGTCCGACACGAATTCCTTTCATTTTGGCAAAATGGACAATGTCGTGGACTATTAAAAAGTAGCCGGCAAAGCCCATCCGGTTAATCACTTCCAGTTCGTGTTTTAGCCGCTCTTCAATTTCCCGTGTTGGAGTGCGATAACGTTGTCGCACCCCTTCATTGACCAGATGGGTGAGATAGCGAAACTCATCTTCAAACTCCGCTGGGGGCTTGAATGCGGGTAGGTGGAATTGTCGGTTTTCAAGATTGAGTACGCACTCACACTTTTCCGCCACCGCCCTGGTGTTGGAAACCGCCTCGGGTAGGTCTTTGAACAGTTCGAGCATTTCGGCGCCACTGCGGAAATAGAATCCGTTGCCCGCGAGGCGCAATCGCTCCTTGTCTTTTAGCCTCTTGTTCGTCTGCAAACACACTAAAACATCCTGCGCCCGGGCATCTTCTGGTTTTAGGTAGTGGCAATCGTTGGTTGCGACAATCGGGATGTCCAGAGCGCGGCTTATGTCCACAATGTCCGGTATAATCTTTTCTTGTTCGGGGAGGCCGGTGCGCATTACTTCAAGATAGAAGTTTTCCCGACCAAATATTTCCTGGTAACTGGCGGCGGCGCGCATTGCTGAATCAATATCCTGGCGCAACAGATACCAGTTGACCTCGCCTTTCAAACAACCGGATAGGGCAATTAGTCCTGAATGGTACTTTGCTAAAAGTTCTTTATCGACGCGTGGTTTATAATAAAAGCCTTCGAGATAACCCAGTGATACAAGTTTGATTAAGTTGCGATAGCCGGTTTCGTTCGCGCAAAGAAGAGTAAGATGAAAACTTGCCTCCGGAACATCGATGTGATGCTCTTTTTCTTGTCGGTGGCGCGGAGCAATGTAAACCTCGGCGCCGATAATTGGTTTCACACCTGCCCGTTGCGCTGCCTGGTAAAATTTTATAACTCCGAACATACCACCATGGTCAGTTAGTGCCACCGCTTCCATCCCCATTTCCTTTGCCAGTTGCACCATGTCTTCAATGCGCGTTGCTCCGTCCAGCAGACTGTACTCAGAATGGTTATGGAGATGGACAAAGTCGACTTTCTGTCTTTCTCTAAGCATTTAGACTGTTATAGCCTTATTACCGCTCGTGTCAAATTGTGCAAATATGTTCTGTCGATTTTCATAGGGGAATGATTGATTAGGATATGGTTATTTTATTTGACAGGTTAATTAAGATGGTTAAAATTAGATGTGCTAATGAGCGCGGCGCTCGGGTTACTCTTGGTCGCCCAGCTATATCGCTTTGATTTTACCCCGATAACAAGTCCACAGTATGCGGGTGATTCATTTGAAGTGGCGATAATCGCCCGGGACCCCTATGGTGGTATTTACGATTACAATCGTCCTGCATTCCTTTCCACCACAAGGGGAGCAACCTACATCTATCCTAATGTAATCGGTCCATTCCGCAACGGCGTATGGAATGGTAAAGTGATGGTTACGCTTGCCGACAGTTTGCAGATTCGCTGTACCGATGATTCGGGTCGGGTGACCAGCAGCAGTAATGTTTTCCAGGTGGTTTCCGGACCACCGCGGCGGTTTGTTACCGTGTTACCAGGACAGCAATTGAGTCCTGGAACCCGTGAGGGAAGGTTGGGTCCGCCGAACAGTCAAACAGCAGGTGACAGTTTTAACTTTACAGTTTATCTAACTGATGTTTGGTGTAATCCGGTGCGGTTCCGAACCGACAGTGTATATTTTGCCGCGAGCGATAACTTTGCGATTTTGCCGGCAGGTGGTGAGATACAGGATGGTAGTAGTCGGTTTACCGCGATTTTCCGGCGGGCTGGTGTCCACCATATTTATTGTTTGCCTGCTAACGGACAGCCCTTTGTGCCGGACACATCGTCTTTGTTCGATGTCCGTGCCGGGGTATTTGAGCGACTGCTTTTAATTCTTCCCGGAGAGGTTCCATTACCCGGTGATACAGCATCTCTGGATTGGATGACCCCTGGTAAATCGGAAGAACCTTTGCCTCAGTATGTCCGAGAGCCATTTCAAGTTTCGGTCTATCCGTGTGACCGTTGCTGGAACATTGTTGGAGGAAGCGGAGTACGGGTGAAGTTGAACTCCGAATTTCCCATCGAGTTCTTCCCTTCGGAGACAACGCTGGTTGATAGTGCGAATTTTCTTGTTCAATTTAATACCGCGGGTCCAAATCAGAACTTATGGGTTTACGATGTCGCCGGAGGGAATGAGTCTTACCGTACACGGCTGGACATCAAAGCCCGGGGTAGAAGTTTAGAGATTACGGCGCCGGATACGGTGGTAGCGGGTGAGACCGCTTTTATCCGGGTGGTAGTTCGGGATGCAAATCAACAGCCAATTACTGCCACGGTCTGCCGGTTTTCGGTAGTAAAGGGAAATGGTGATATGCTTGATGAGGCGTTGCTCACCGATACATCAGGTATTGCGATTGCCCGTTTTCTCTGTACCCGGGCGCGTTTTGCCGAGTTTGATACCATCAGGGTTGTTTCCGGTGCGGTTGAGTCGCTAATCGGGATATATGTAGACATTCCGGACAGCGCGGTGATGCTGGGCAAGGTTGTTGCCTTTCCCAATCCTTTTGGTTTCAACCGTGATGCGGCGGAGATTGTGTATTATCTCAACCGTTCCGGTGCGGTTGATGTGCGGATATTTGACCCATTTGGCAATGAAGTGGTCGGATGGCATTTTGCGGCTGGAGAACCAGGAGCGCGGGCAGGAATCAACCGGTTGATGTGGAATGGGAGAAATCGTAATGGACGTCGGGTTGCTTCGGGCGTATATGTTGTTCAAGTGGTTGGGCAGCTTCATACTGGCACGGTGTTTCGGAGTACCTACCGTTTAGGAGTGGTATGGTAAAAAACAGGACGGCGTGGGTTTGGTTTTTACTTTTGAGTGCGATTGTTCAGACTGTTATTGCTGGTGAAGGCGGTTTGCCCGGGGTATTCCTCAATTATGGTGCGGGGCCGCGGAGTCTGGGCATGGGCAAGGCTTTTGCCGCGGTTGCGGACGATGCTCAGGCGGTTTACTTTAATCCCGGAGGGCTGTTTCAGTTAAATACGCACGAGGTTCTTGTTGCCCATTCGCAACTTTATGGGGCGCGCATGGAGTATATCGCCTATACGATGCCAACAAAAGAGTTTGGAACATTTGGTGTTAGTATTTTGAATTACGGTGCCGAGGGACTGGAGTCGCGAACGCCGGAGAACTGGCAGTATCAATCAACCCTATTTGCCGAAAACGCCTATTTTGTTTCTTATGCCTACAATCCGTTTAATTTTCTGGGCGTAGGGGCAACCGCAAAACTGATAACAAAAAATCTGGCACAGTTTGCTGATGTGGGCATCGGTGCTGACTTTGGGCTACTGGCGCGAGCCGGAAAGATTTTCAGTTTTGGTCTTGTAGTGCAGAATGCGATTGAACCGGTTTTAACTTTGCACACCCTTTCGGACCGGTATCCGCGAACATTTCGGCTGGGAGCAGCGGCACACTTACTTGATGGTCGGGCGGTGATAACGGCTGATGTGACTTCGCCGCTACTGCGGGAGATTGATGAAAATACTAATAATCCAACCGACCGGTTAAAACTGGACTTGACTCCGCATGGTGGGGTGGAATTTCATATTGTACCCGATGTGATTGTGCAGCGCATCGGTATTGACCCCAATGAGATAAGTCTGGGTCTGGGAATTCACCAGGCTTGGGGCAAGATGGGGTTAGGTGTCGATTATGCGTTTTTGTTGCACCACCAATCGCAATTCCGGCTGGCACCTACTCATAAGATAGGAATATTTGTGGACTTTTCAGGCTTTCGGGTTTGGATTGATGCTCAACCAAAACTTTTTGCCCCAACACCCGAAGATAAAAACAATGTGTTGTGGATGGACATCAGGACTGTTTCCCGGGCACCGGTGAAGCGCTGGCAGATTATGATAAAAAACAGTTTTGGTGAGGTGGTGAGGAGTTATAGTGGCTGGGATGCACCACCACCGCGGATGTGGTGGGATGGGCTGGATGATGTTGGCCGACTGGTTTCCGATGGTAAGTACTACTACGACATTGTGGTTGTTGACCAGCGTAATTCTTCGCTTAGTTTTTCAGGTTTTCTTACGACGGTAAAGACCCGAGGTCCGCAAGGGAAAATTGAAATCAAGCCGGGCGAGTAGGAATGTCGATACTGTTACTGCTTATCTGGGGAGTTTTAACACCGCAGCAGACTCGGGAGTTAGCCCAAGAATACAATCGGATTCAGACATTGATTGAAGCTCGCAACTATCAAGATGCTATTAAAGGACTGAACCGCCTGGTGCGGGAGTTTGGGGCAAGTGAGTTTGGCGATGAACTTAATTTTGCGCTGGGAGAGTGTTATTTCAATCAGGGGGAATACCCACGGGCATTGAAGTTGTTTCAGAGTTTGCTGGAAAAGCCCCGTTACTCGTATATCAAGCCGGAAGCGATGTATGGTGCGAGTTTATGCTACATTATGATGGGCAACTATCGACAGGCGCAGGTGCTATTAGAAAAGCTGGCAAAGGAACCGGGGTACAATGCCGACCCCCGAACCAATTTTGCCCTGGGGGTACTCTATTATTTTCAGCGCTCTTATGAACAGGCAAGGGCTAACCTTGATGGGCTCGAGATGCCCGAAGCAAAGTTTTATCTTGGGAAATGTTATGCTCAACTGGGAAACCCAATGCGGGCGCTGGTTAAATTCAAAGAGGTGACCGATGCGGTGCCTAACACACCTCTGGCGTTGATGGCACATTTCAACGCTGGATTGGCGTTGTTTATCAATCGGGATTACGATGGTGCCCGAGCAAAGTTTCAATTTTTCCTTGACCAGTTTTCTTTTTCACCTTTAGCCGATTTTGCTCATTATTTTTTAGGGTGTGCCTTGATTGCTCAGAAACAGTACGCCGCGGCAATTGACCACCTTATGCCCCTGACCCGTTCCAGCAACAATTTCCTTGCGGCTCATGCCAACTACTTTATTGGCTATGCTCAATTGGCGCTGGGTAACGCTCAGGAGGCGGTTGAACGCTTCCAGCGGGTACGGTCCAACTACCCACGGACGATGGTTTCCAGTTATGCCCATCTGCAACTGGCAGCGGCGATGCTGGCAACGGCTGATACCGCACAAACACTTCTCGCAACCAGTCAGTTGAGCCGGATGTTTACAACAGGCGCGCTCTCGGGCGTAGGGAACTATCTATCGGGTGTGATTTATTATCAACTGGGAGATTATCGCAGTGCCGCTGAACAGTTTGAAAATATCCTTGTTAACTATTCCGGGACCGCATTACGCGAGCCCGCAGCCGCGATGCTGCTGATGGCACTCAATTCGAGCGGCCGATTTGACAACTGCGTTGCTTTGGGAACGAAGTATCTTGCCGATTATCCGGATGAAAAATCGGATTGGCGGCCGCGGATTTTGTACTCACTTGCGGAGGGTTTCTACTATACCCAGAAGTACAGCGAGGCGGATGACTACTACCAGCGGGCGTTCAACCATCCGGCTGGTGCCGAAATTGCCCCTTATGCCCGACTGGGACGCTGTTACGCCCTTTATCACCTGGGTCGGCTGAATGAGGCACTTTCCGGTTTTAAGGGATTGTTAAACGCCCGGTTGAGTGACACTTTATTCACGGTTAGCGCCTATCTGGGTTACGGTTACTGTCTATTTAATCAGGGCGAGTATTTGAAGGCGTTAGATGTTTTTGAGGCTTTGACCAATACATTTCCGGATGATTCACTGGCCGCGGTGCCGGGCTATTTTTACGCTGGTTACTGCTATTATCAGTTGAAGTATTACGGTCAGGCGGTTGATGCCTGGACGACCTTGATGAATCGGTTTCCCCTGAACAATCTCAAGGTTGCTGAAGCTGCCTTTCGAACCGGGGATACCTATTTCAAGGCGCTGGAGTACGACAAGGCGCTTGCCGCTTTTGGTTTTGTAATCGAGAAGTATCCGTTTTCGCAATTCGCGCCCGCTTCACAGGCACTAATCGCTCAATGCTATTACAATCGGCGGCAGTATCTCGATGCAATTCGGGAGTACCAGAAGTTTCTCGACCTGTACCCTTCCGATGCCCAGGTGCCTGGTGTTCGCAAAAGTTTGGAGATGAGTTATTATCTTGCCGGTCAGGAAGATTCAACTGTGATGCGGCAGTTTCTGGAACGTTTTCCGCAATCTGAAATGGCAGCCGAGGGTCAGTACGCTAAAGGAAAAGAGTTGTTTGATGCCGGTCGATTTGATGAGGCGATTGTTGAGTTGCAGAAAACGGTGGTTAATTTCCCTGGTTCTGGGGTTGCCGGTGATGCCCAGTTGTTGACCGCGGAAAGTTATGCGCAGTTGAAACAGTGGCCGGAAGCGGCTCAGGCATATCAAAAATTTCTCGATTATTTTCCGGAACATGAGCAGCGCAGCGGCGCGTTTTTCAATATGGGCATCGCCTATTTTAATGCCGGAGAGTACAAACGAGCGCTTCAGGCATTTCAGACCGTTGTTGACTCGTTTAGCGAGTCGGAATATGTGGAAAGTGCGAAAAAGAATATTGAAATTTGCAACAAACGGCTGGGCGCCGGTCAGTACGACACACCAGCCGAGGAAGGCGAATCGGGTGCATCGCCCCCGTCGCCAGAAGATGTCAATCCATCAACAGGAGGGGAGAAAAAACCATGATAATGGGTCAGAGTATAGTTCAGATTTTCAAGAGCAGTTTGGTAATGGTGATTCTGCTTATTACATCAATCGCGGCGCTGGCACTGATTCTTGAGCGGTTCTGGTATTTTACACGCAATAGGTTTAATCCGGCAAAAGGGCTTGCGGAGTTGCGACGCATTCTGGCGCAAAATGGACTGCCTCAAGCGCTTGATTGGAGTAAAAGACAGAACAATCCCTTGGGACGGCTGTTTGTGGTGGCGTTAGAAAATCATACATTGAGCGGGGAGGAGCTATCGGATTTGCTCTACAGTTTGATCCTTGAAGAGCGGATTCGTTATGAGAGGTTATTAGGTGGTATGGGAACGCTGGCGAATGCGGCAACACTGCTTGGGCTTTTGGGCACAGTTACCGGGCTAATTGGAGCCTTTGGTAATATCGCTCTTACCGGTTCAGGTGGACCAGCGGTCGTATCCAAAGGGATTGCCGAGGCTTTGTTTACCACCGCCTTTGGACTTTTCATCGGGATTCCGGTTCTGTTCTTTTACAACTACTTTTCCAAAAAGTCTTCGGACCTGACAATGGCGCTGGAAAGTGTTGCTGAACGGCTGGTAGTGATGCTGGGTCGATACAAACAACCGCAGCGAGTCGAGCGGCCTGTGGAAACTAAACCGGTGCCATCTCCTTCGGTGGTACAGCCTGAGGTTAGCGAGGATACAACCTGGAAGTTCTAATGCGACGCCGGACCAGGGTTGAATCGTATCGCAATTCCGGACTGATATTGAACTCGCTGGTAGATATTGCGCTGTCCCTGGTTATTGCCTTTATCGTTTCAATGCCGATTTTCTTTGAGTCCGGTATTTTCGTTTCGGCACCCGGTGCGGCACGTGCGGCAGCGAATGAACCGGGTTCGGATATCAAGGCGAATATTTTGATTACCAACGACGGTCGGATAATTTTGAATGAAGCCCAGGTGTCTTACGAAAATCTTTCCGAACTGTTGCCGCGCTTATTACAGCGGAGTGTAGAACGACGTGTCATCGTAGCGGCTGAGGAGCAGGTTAAATATGACCGGGTGATGCAGGTCCTTGACCTGGCGAAACAATGTGGTGCGGCTGATGTTGCGCTTTTAAGGACAAGGAGGGTCAAATGAAAAAGGAAGCACCTAACATTGATATTCTGCCGATGGCTTGTGTCGGGTTAATTCTTGTTCTGGTTATGATGATGGTAGCACCCATGGTTCTGACCCACAATGCTACACCGGTGGATGTGCCGCAAACTCATACCGCAGAACGAAAAACAGAAAACGATGTTACTATTACCTATACCGCGGATGGGCGTCTTTATTTCAACGATGAACCGGTTGCTGACTTTGATGAGTTGTATAGCCGGATTTCGAACGAGATAACCCGTGACCCTTATGTTCTCGTGGTGGTGCGAGCGGATAAAGAGTGTCTCCATTCATCGGTTCTTGACATTCTCGCCTGCGCCCGTCGGGCCGGTGCCTCGCGCATCGCCTGTGCAACTAAAAAAATAGCCCAAGGGGGATAAATGTTTGCTGAGCGCCGCAATTGGACACTGGAAATTACGCTACTAATTTCGGCGGTGCTTCATCTGTCGGGCATAATCTTGTTTTCCCGTTCCCGACCTGCAACCAGTTCCGGTCTCGATTTGCAAGAAGTAAGTTTTATGGATGTTACTTACCGACCCGAAGTGGCGAAAGTTGTGGCTTCAAATCCGACACCAGCTGGAGGCGGAAGTGGTGAAATTTCTGAAGGTGCGACCGCGACCTACGCTTCGGGCGTGGCAGCCGAAGAGGTGGCCCCGCTGGATATGACCGCAACGCTGGAGCGTTCAACATCACAGGCAAAGATTGAGCTGGACCGGTATGAACTGGCAAGAGACGGTGAGATGGATGTGATTCGCATCGGGGGCAAGGGTTCATCCCAGACAACTGAGGAGATTCTGGCTCAGGCTCCGATTTCTTTAACCAGGGGTCCTGGCAGTGCGGGTAGCGGTTCCGGACTTAGGGGTGTTCCTGGAGTTCCCCAGCCGCAAGCGCAACCCCAACTGACGATTGAGCATCGGCCCTTGTCCAAGCCATCAACCGCACCAACATTACCCCAGTTGTCACCTCAGAGTCAACCGACAATCGCAGCACCGGTAACCAGGGGAACGAGCTTTCAAATTGCCGGACCAATATCCCAGCGGGAAATTGTCAATAAAGTTAAACCAAAGTACCCGAAGTGGGCGCTGGACCAGCGGATAAGCGGCACAGTAACGGTGCGTATCTGGGTAATGCCCAACGGAAAAGTGAAGGGGATGCCACAGGTGCTATGCAGTTCTGGTTATCCTGACCTTGACCAGGTGGTTGTAAATGCGGTTCGGGAGTGGGAGTTTGCGCCACTTGGTCCTGGAGTAAAATCGGAAGACCAGTGGGGTGATATTACATTTATCTTTCAGCTGTCTTAACCTGAGTTGATATGATGTTTTTTATACTGGCGTACTTTCTTCTGAGTCAAACTGAAGATACGGTGCAGCAGCGTAAACCGGCAAACAGCCATACAATTGGCGAAGAGGTCATTGTCGGTGAGACCGAGGTTAAGATTCAGGACCAGAAGTTTTTCTTCCCGCCCCAGATTGACCCCTGGAGTCCGATTAACGACCTTCTGGCACCGGAGAGTTATGTGTTTGATGAGGGGTTATTTAAGGCGGTTGATTCACTCACCGTGCCGCATCATTTTATTCACTCATCTTTCTTGCGGGTGCCGGTGGAAAAGAGTTTTATCTATGGTGAAATTCTGGTGTTTTTACCGTCGTTTGAACATCGGGTTGCAACCTGGGAACTGGTAATTGCCAATTCGTTAGGAGAAACGGTCCGACGGGTGCGCGAAAAAGGGCAGCCACCAGCGGTGATAACCTGGGATGGCAAAACGGATAAGGGTGAGCCGATAGCGACCGGTGATGTTTACAGTTTCACATTTAACGCCTACGATGCCCAGGGTAATCAAACCCGGATTCAATGTGAGCCCCAGCGGATTAACGCCGTGGTCTGGAAGGAGAAGCAGGAGTGGGTTGTTTCTGTCGCGGCGGACCAGCTGTTTAATCCTGAGGGCGCGCAACTGATTAAAGAGGCGGAAGCAAGACTCGATGAGATTGCGAATGTGATAAAAGAGCGGTTCAAGAAAGAGGTTGTCGTTTATGTATATTCGGAAAAGGAGAAACTCTCCAGCGACCGGTGTCAGATAATTGAGCAGGAGATTGCCCGCCGGATAGTTTTGCCCAAAGGGGCATTGAAGGTTGCACCAAGGTTTATACCCGGTCTCCAACCCAAACACTCCAAAGTAGAAATTCACATCATCTAACCGGAACGCTTTTGCGGCGTTCTTGCTTTGACGAATCGGTATTTATGAGTAGCATTACGGATAATATAGAGTGAAAGGAGTTGCTATGAACGATACTGTTGGATTTCTGTTTCCCGGACAGGGAGCCCAGTATGTTGGTATGGGGTTAGACCTTTACGAACGGTTTGCCGCTGTTCGTGATGTTTACGACCGGGCAGAGGATGTTTTAGAATTGCCGATTAAAAAAATTTCCTTTGAGGGTCCGGAGGAGGTGTTGCGGCAAACCCGTTATACACAACCCGCAATTCTTACCCATTCAATTGCAGTTTGTGCCATTCTGCCGGAGTTGAAACCGATGTGTGCGGCGGGACACTCGCTGGGTGAATATTCGGCGCTTTATGCGGCGGGTTGTTTTGATTTTGATTCGGTGCTGAAGATTGTAAAACGGCGTGCCGAGCTGATGTTTGCGGAAGGAGAAAAAAGACCGGGAGCGATGGCGGCGATTATCGGACTCGACGCCGCAACGGTGGAAAGTATCTGTCAGGAGGCGGCTGGGGTTGTCGTTTGTGCCAATTACAATGAACCACGCCAGACGGTAATTTCGGGCGAGCCAGATGCGGTTCAAAGGGCAATGGAACTGGCAAAGAGTAAGGGGGCTTTGAAGGTGGTGGCGCTTCAGGTTTCGGGTGCGTTTCATTCGCCGCTGCTTGAAGAGTCGGCAAAAGAGTTTGCCGATTATCTTGGACAGTTTGAGATTAAGCCGCCTACCTTCCCGGTAATAATGAATGTTACGGGCAAGGCAACAACTGATGGTAATGAGGTTCGGCAGAATCTGCGGCGGCAGCTTATCTCGCCGGTGCGCTGGGTCAGTATAATGGAGACAGCAAAGTCGCTGGGCTGTAAAAGATTTCTGGAGTTAGGTCCAGGTCAGGTTCTTGCTGGTCTGGCAAAGCGAATTGACCGGGAGTTTGTCGTGACATCATTAGGAAAGGCGGCGGAAATCGAGCGGTTTATTGAGGAGGCGTAGGATGGACTGGAAGGCATTTTTAACCACTTTTGTTGCGGTCTTTCTGGCTGAGTTAGGGGACAAAACTCAGATTGCTACCCTGTCGTTTGCTGCCGGGTTCAACTCTTTTTTGAGTGTGTTTTTGGGGAGCGCTTTGGCATTGATTTTGACCTCCTTACTGGCGGCGTTAGTTGGTTCCAGCCTTGCCCATATCATTCCCACGCGCTGGGTTCATCTTGGCGCCGGTGGCATCTTTATTATATTGGGAGTTATCTTAGTGGTTCGCAACCTTCGTTGATGAAGATAAAATGCCAGCCAGACGATTTTCGGGTTGAGGAGTTAATCCGGTTAAAGATTAAACCGCGCGGGGCATATTCAGTTTATCGGCTGGAAAAAAGGCACTGGAATACGCTTGATGTCATCCGGCAACTGCAACTGAAGCACCGATTTCCTGCAGTGGCACGCGCCGGTTTAAAAGACCGCCACTCCTTTTCAATTCAATATCTATCGATACCGGGCAAAGGTCCCAAACGGGTAACAGCCGATAACTACTCTTTGACGCTGATTGGTATGGCGGATGAACCAATTTCCCGGGACTCGCTGATTGGCAATCGTTTTGAGATTGTGATTCGCTGCCTTGACCAGACCGAGTTAAGCCGGTTGCAAGAAGCGTTACCGCTGGTGCGGCAGTTTGGTTTTGTCAATTACTATGATGAGCAGCGATTTGGTTCTGCCCGGCACAAACAGGGGTTTATTGCCCCAAAACTGATTGCCGGACATTTTAACGGTGCGTTAAAACTGTATCTGGCAACACCAAGCGGTGCGGACGACTCAACAACCCGACGGCAGAAGCGGGAGATTCTGGCGAATTGGGGCAACTGGCAAAAGTGCTGGGCGGTGGCTAATTTCGAGACGAAGCCGATTTTTAAGTACCTGATTGAACACCCGAAGGATTTTGCGGGCGCAGTTCGTAAAATTCCCCGGGCGATGCTGGAGTTGTTCATCAATGCTTATCAGGGGTGGTTGTGGAATGAGATAGCGAAATCGTTGCTCGAGGATATGGGGTTGGCAAGACTTTCTGTCCCTTATGGGTTTGGCAGGCTGGTGTTTTATGAAAGACTTTCGCCTTCAGATTTGCGTTATCTCGCGCGGCTCGTAATTCCGGCACCGGCGCCCAAAGCGGAGTTCAAAAGCGAACGGGTGGCGCGGGTATTTCAGGAGGTTTTAAAGCGTGAGGGAGTGGAACCGGAAAAGATGAAACTGAAGGTGCGAATCCGCGGGGTATATTTCAAGCCTTATGAACGAGCGGTAATGGTGCGGCCCGAGCATCTGGACGCAACTCAACCCGAACCCGACGAGTTGTACCCGGGTAAAAGTAAGGTGCGGGTTTCATTTGTCCTGCCGGCCGGAGCCTATGCCACCATCCTTTTGAAAAGACTGTTTGCGTTGCCCCAATGAGCGTTTTAATTATTTTCCTTAGTTGTGGAATAATTTCACCACCGATGGTTGCATCTAATCCGGGCCGTTCCTGGTTCACACTGGAGACCGACAATTTTCTCATACATTTTTCCAGCATAGGGAAGTTGAGTGAAGAGCGCAGTGAATTTGCCCGCTATATCGCCGAGATTGCTGAAGAGGTCCGGACGACGGTGGCATCTCAAACCGGTGTGGTACCAAGGGACAAAATTCATATCGTTGTTGCCGACTTTTATGACACTTACAATGGCTGGGCGATACCTTTTCCCTATAACACAATTACGATTATGCCCGCGCCACCGCACGATTTTAAGACCAATGATGACAACTGGCTCCGGACGCTGATTCTGCACGAGTATGCGCACATTATGCAACTGGAACAGCGCCGGGGATTTCTCAGCGGGTTAAGCCGAATATTCGGCAGGGTGGTTTTGCCCAATGCCCTTTTACCGACCTGGCTGATTGAAGGTTATGCGGTGTACAATGAAACAAGATTTAGCAATTCTGGCCGGTTAAGGAGTGCGGAGTGGCAGGGGATGATTTATCAGGCGGTGCAGGATAATAAACTTCTGGGGATTGACCGGTGTGATGGTTACGAACTTCAAAGGTATCCTGGTGGTCTGGCACCTTATCTATATGGCGGGATGTTCTGCAAGTTTATCGCTCAAAAACAGGGTGAGAATGTTTGGGAAGAGTTCAATTGGAAGAACTCAGGACAGGTGCCGTTTTTCGAGAACCGGCTGGCAAAAAGGATGCTGGGTAAGAATTTTAAGCAACTCTGGCGCGAATGGCAGGACAGTTTAATCTCTCGGACCGATTCAATAAAGAAGAAGATGGGCAAGGATTCGGCCAATCTATTCACCAGCCTCACCAGCGACGGTTATGATAAAAGTGCGCCCTGCTGGTCAAAAAATGGCAATGAGATTTATTACATTACAAGAACAGGCAGAGAAAGGACCGCAATAAAGTGTCTAAATCTTGGAACGATGGAGTCCCGGGTTTTACATCGGGGCAGAGTTATCGGTGGGGTCAGCGTTTCGGCTGATGGCAGGTTGCTCGCTTTTGCCCAGCGGTTAGTGAAATACACCGGCGAGGAGCAGAGCGACATATTCCTGCTCGACTTAACCACCGGTAAGAAAAAACGATTGACCGTGGACGAACGGGCTTGGGACCCGGACTTTGCGCCGAATGATTCGCTTTTGATATATGTCAGTAACAGTTCTGGTCAGAGCAATCTAATGATATTGAACTACTTGACCGGTCAGCGGCGCCAGATTACCGAGACCAGAAATTACGCCGTTTACCATCGACCGCGATTTTCACCGGGTGGCAGGCTGGTTGCGGTTGAGGTGTGGCGGCCCGGTGGCTACACAGACATTGAAATCATTGACCTTGAGACCGGCTGGACCATTCCGATTACCTCGGACCGGGCAAGCGATATCTTTCCTGCCTGGTCAAGAACCGGCAAGTTTCTATTTTTCTCGTCAGACCGCAGCGGCTTGTTCAACCTTTATGCCTATGGTGTTGAATCGCGCCAGTTGTATCGGTGTACTGATGACCTGGGTGGGGTGTTTGAACCGGCGGTCTCACCCAGCAACCGAAAAATCGCGCTGGTGCGGTTGGGCAGTGATGGTTATGATTTAAGTTTAATGGCGCTGCGGCCGCGAGATTGGGTTCCTGCGGCCGACTTCGGTGATTCTTTTCCGGAAAAGGAGTATTCACCGGCTTCTTTTCAATCGCAACTCTATCACTACTACCCAATCGGTACTTTACTGCCCCGATTCTGGTTGCCTTGGTTATCGGTGGCTCCTGATTTAGAAGTTGGGGCGTTTACCTTAGGCTGGGATGTTTTGCAGTTCCACCGTTATTCAGTTGTTGGTGGTTATCAGGCGAGGAACCAGACGCCTTTTCTCAGATTTAATTACGAGTTATTGCGTTATCTACCCGATTTCAACCTTGAAGGGTTTATTTCGCCCTGGGCGCAGCAGAGCAGGCTGGGTGTCGCCATTCCGATTTATGGTGATGATTGGTACCAGCAGAGCGGAACCGGGATTACGGTCAGGCGTGACACGATGATGGCAGCGTGCTTTGACCTTTTCTGGGGTTTTGATAACAGTCAAATCTTTCGATTTAATGTTGCGCCGGTTAGCGGTCGGGAAATTGGTATATTGAGCGATGCGCAACACCGGGTCATTTTGGGCAGACAAAATGTGGTCCGGGTTGCTGGTTACTGGAATGAGTATATTGGAAATCCGCCCGCTGCCTGGAGTTTGAAATTTAAGTTTGCTCTGGGGAGCGCTTTTGGTGATAGCGCGCGGTTTAGTGCCTTTCAAATGTCCAATTGCTCAGGGCTGTTTTCGGTCCGCGGTTTTTCCGACTCATTTCCGGTCGGTTCAAATATCGGTGTCGCAGGGCTGGAGTTCAGAATGCCCATCTACTGGCTGGAGCGCGGCATTGGAACCTTGCCCATTTTCTTTCGCAATGTGAACGGCGCGCTTTTTCTGGAAACAGGTTTAGTTACAAATCAACGGCGTATTGACTTTAAAAACTGGCGCAAGGGTGGTGGTGGCGAGGTTCGTTTTGACTTTATGTTTGCTCGCTATGTGCCGTTCAGTTTGACGGTCGGTGCCGCTATCGGTTTAGAGCAAAAGTTGTCTTATCAGGTCTATTTGAATTTTGCCAGCGAATTGCTGGCATCAATTACCGGTAATAAAAAATCGGGCGGTCTTATTATACTCCGCAGATTGGACATTTGACTTCGGTCTTGTCCGGAGGCTTGGGGTGGTCGCACTGTTCCAGGGTGCCACATTCAGCGTAGCGATGATAGAGATAGCATTGATTGATGTAAGCCTCACGGGGTGAAAGCGCAGGTTCATACCAGAAGAATTCGTACTCTTTCCAGTGGGATTTGATTGCTTCGCGCAGGTTTCGTTCTGCCCGGGCAACAATGGCAATCTCTTTGGGCTTTTTTGCCAGACAGTAAACACCGCCCACCCGGTCTGGCACAGAGATATCAACCTGCAGAGGTCGGAGGAGATAAGGTCCACGCATAGTTCCTCCTTTTTTAGACTCCCTGATAATTCGGATAACCCGATTGCGTCATTTACCGATTTATTGTAAATCGGGCAAATCGTTTTGTCAAGCATTTTTTCTATTAGCGTGGACCTTCAGCGAAAATGTCATAGGTATTTTTTTTCTACTTTTAGCCTATTCGCTCTTTGAAAATCTGGAGGGTTATTTCAGGACGAGAACCTTGTGCGTGATGCTCTGGTTGCCAAGTTGAATTCGGACGAAATAGGCGCCGGGTGTCGCGGTTGTGGTGTGCCAGGCATTTTCTTCAGGTTTGGCAATAACCCTGCCCGAGGCATCAAGAATCACAATTTTTGTTCCTGGGGGCAGACCGCTCAATCTGACCACTGCACCTTTCGCAACAAACAAAGGATAAATGCTGACCCTTTGTAACTCCGCCGGCTGGCGTTCGGAAACGCCGAGTTTGAAGTATTCGTAAATGGTGGTGTGATTGTCATCGGTGTAGTCATGGCAAATTACCTCTGCTTTGCCGTCGTTGTTGAGGTCATAAAGTCCGACTAAGGGTAAGCCGGTATATACCTGCCAGAATTGCTCATACTGGTCGTTGCCAGTGCAGCGGAACAGGTGGATTCTTGCACCATCGGACACAGCGATTTCAGGCACACCATCACCATCCACATCACCGGTTACAAGTGTTTGAGGACTGAATCCGTTCGCCGGGAAGTAGGTGTGCCAGACCACCTCAAAGGAGTCGTTTTTAGAGGACTCATAGATTGCCATCACGCCCATGTTATATGCGTCCACAGCAAAGGCAATCGCCTCGGTTCTGCCATCCCGGTCAATGTCCTGACCACCTGCTACAGCGCCAAAGCGCATTGGACCGATAGAAGGAAGCGAACAAACGGCGGTAATCACGAATGAGTCATTACCGACCGCTTCATAGATTCCTACGACTCGGGCACCCACCTTAAATATCTCTGGAAAGCCATCCCGGTCAACATCTGGGGTGGAGCCGAACCCGTAGATGCCGATGTGTGGTGTATCAGGAAGAACGGTTCTGAAGGCGTAACTGTCATCTGCCACATATTCAAATACAGAAATACCTGAGCCGGGAAGGTCAAAGTTCTGCAGGACAATTTCCTGTGCTGAATCTCTATCAAGGTCGGTTACGATTGCGTAAGGGGTAATTCCTCCAATTTGAGCCTGCCATACGCACTGCAGAGGCAGGGATGCTGAGTCCGCACTCTCGTAAATGAAGAATGTGTCGTTGTCCGTTTTGTCCACACCAAAATCGCTCTTACCATCCCGGTCAAGGTCTCCTATGAACCAGAATATAGCCCATTGCAACCCCGGAATACGGATGGTGTCATAATTCATATCCGGGGTAAATTCAAGGATGTACTCATTTGGGTTATCAATGGACTGGGCATAAAACTCCTGCAACCCATCGTGGTCGGCATCACCGCAGGTGATTCGGGCGCCAGTGTAGTAAGGCAAACGGGCTATCTGACGGAATTCGAAACTATCGGAAGAAATGGTGCTATTCGGCTGGACTGGAAGGATTGCAAGCAAAGCGGACAGAAATACCAGGTTCACAATAACAGTGTAACAAGAGGAGAGAGGGTGTCAACTCAAGGTATGAAAGGAATATAACCAAGGAGGTAAGTATGAACAGATAGTAGGTACCGTATTAGTTAATTAGTCAGTTCAGTAAGAAAGTAAGCAGTTGATGCTCCCAAACAAAAGGAGTAACAATGAAAGGTCTGAAAATAACCACAGGACTGCTTGTTATAGCAGTTCTATCATGTGTAGCATACAGCCAGACGCAGTGGGTCTGGCGGGTTTATAGTCTTGGGAGAAAAAGATTAAGGTTTATATTGACCGCGTAAACCGAAGTAATAGTATATGATAGAGTTAATAGGCAGGAGGCGTATGAGATTTAAAATACTGGCTGTGTTTTTGTGCCTGTTTTGCGGCTTCATCTGGGCACAGGACTCATTGAACTGCCGGCTGGTGGGCGGTTGGCCATTTGGTCTATCCTATGCGGTTGCGGTTGATGAGGCAAGGAACATAGCGTTTCTTGGCTCTGGTGGTGGAGTTTATATCCTTAATGTCGCCAACCCTTCCAACCCGGTAAAAATCTCTGAGGCGATTCACACTAA
>JABLXZ010000004.1:300000-429666 GCA_013177935.1 candidate division WOR-3 bacterium
GATGCGCTCGTCTGGCTCATTGACCTGAGCGACGACACTTTGCTTGAAACCACCGAACAGGTTGAGCAACTTTTAATCCAGAACCGCATCATCGGACCCGAAGCTTATCGCCAGCCACCTTTACTGCGGGTTGGCACCAAGGTTGATGCCCCTGGTGCTCTGGACCGGCTTGCGGTGCTGAAAGAACTGCTGGGCGAAATTCCATTGCTTCTCGTCTCAGTTGAGACCAAACAGGGACTGGATGAGTTTCGCCGTGCCGCCTTCACCAGTTTGAACATCATCCGCGTTTACACCAAAAAACCGGGCAAACCGCCTGATTTGCAGGACCCGGTAATTCTCAAAAATCCGGCAACGGTGATTGACGCCGCCTACTATCTCCACAAAGACTTTGCCCGCAAACTTTCCTATGCCCGGCTCTGGAACGCAAGCGGCTTTTCGGGCCAGCGCGTGGAACGGGAGCATATCCTTACCGACAAGGACATCGTCGAATTTCATATTCAGGAATAGCTTCGCTGGGAACCACCGGTTTAAATCTTGCTGCCTCAGAAATTGCTAAAACTGTCCGCCTTCCGCTGTCGGCAGCAATGTAGAACTGATAAACACTTCTCCGCGTAATCCACCTATTGACAATTGTCAACAAACTGATTATAATAAACATGGTGCTCAATTGAGCTTGTTGACCGAGGAACCTTTATGAGACTGTCTCTTTCATTCATTCTGAATCTCACCGTACCCCTTCCCCTTTTAGCCCCGATGACCTGGAGCGAAGCAACAATGTGTGCGCCCTGGGACCCGAAGTGCGGTCATACCTCAGTGGTTTATGACGATAAAATCTGGGTTATGGGAGGATGGTTCTATAGTGAATCAACAATGATAGTATTATTAAACGATGTCTGGTATTCCACCAGTTTGAATGAAATTAGCGAGCGTAACCCCGCGCAAAAAGGTTTAATAACTGACCTGGAAATCGGTACCAATCCATTCAGGAGCGGAACTATAATAGCCTATAATCTGACAAAACCAAGAGCGGTGCAACTAAACATTTATGACAGTCTTGGAAAAGAGGTTGCGATTCTGTTTAAGGACAGGCAAGGGAGCGGGGCTCATAAGATAAAATGGAATGGCACTGATGCGGCAGGCAAAACAATCCCTGCCGGCACCTATTTCCTCCACTTAAAGACACCCGCTCGTACAGTAATAAAGAAGATAGTAAAACTTTAATAAAATGAGGAAGAAATGAAAAAAGTGTATCTTACCGTTCTTCCGTTTCTTGTTTTATTCATATTAGTTTCCTTTCGCTCCCTTTATGGAACTATTTACTACTGGGATTTGTTTGAGCGAAATTCGCTCACGCCCTGGACCGAACAAATTCAGGGTTCTGGCGTGGTGACTTTAGAGGGCGAACCAGATAACTTAATATATTCTGCTCATCAAAGACATGGAGAAAAGAGTATAAAAGTAAGAGACGGCGACGATACTTCTTACGCAAGCGCCAGTTGTCCTTTCCCCTCTCTGGCCGATCAAGAAAGAGAATTTATGGTTGAATTTTATTTTTATATCCCTTCTGCCACTTCTTCGGGAAATTGGGATTTGTTGAGGGACCTCTTTCTATACAAACCATCAAGAAACAACGGACCGGCAAATATCTCAATCGTTTTGGTGCAACCATTTGATTCTTCTAACGGAAAAAAATACTGGAGACTAAGAATTGAAGATGGCCAGGGTGCCCATTCTATTTCCTATCCAGAAAGTTTGAGTTTTTGGCATAGATTTCAAATTCACCAGTTAGAATCTGGTGTTGTAAATCTGTGGATAAATGGAGATTCAATTGGTAGTTTTATCTCCTCAAGTTCCACCTTGCCGCCTGATAAGATTACCATTGGCACATTGGAAGGAATGCAGAATGGAACCGCCTTTTGGGACGATTTTATTATAACCACGCCTCCACAGAATGCAAAGCACCCAAGAGTTTATTTTGACTCTCTCTTTATTCCAGAGTTAAGGAATCGAAGAACTAATGCAGATTCAACACCGATTGGCGTAAGTTATAAAACCTTGTGGGATAGACGAAGAAAATGGTTAGATTCGTTAGCGGCGGATATTCCTGACCAAAACGGCTACTTCCTCAACTATCCTTATTATGAGCCTCCCGGGAAACGGACAACTCATCCACCCGACACGCTCGTAAAGTGGGACTTCATCGCAATGAGATGGGAACGAAGGATGGAGTTGGCAGCCTTTGTTTTAAAAATTGATTCAGAAAACTCACCAGGTCTGTTTGATACTTTACGACCTTGTCTAAGGGCAATAACAAAGTGGCAACGATGGGTTAATCCGATAGATACACCATTTAACAACCTGCCTTTCCCACCTTTTGAATATTGTGGTCATTCAACCGCTTTTATCACTCGGGGGGTAGCGGTTGTCTATGACTTAATCTACGATAGGTTGTCAAATTACGAACGAATGTCAATCCAAAATATCATCCTCACTCACGGAATCGGGCAAATCTATCTCGGGCTTAAAAAGGGCATTTATTACCGAGAGGGCTGGTATTGGACCAATTGGGGATGTTTATATGCCTCGGCATTAGGAATCGCCTGCTTATCGCTTGATGATAGTGTGACAATCCCGCAATACTGGAATTTCGTCCGCAACGAATTTTTAACAAAACTTTTATCACCTACTGATCAGGGAGGCACTTTTGACCCACTCGGCACCAGTGATGAAGGGCTTTCTTATGGTACATTTAGCGTTCAATCCCTTGCCCGGTTGGCTGAGGCGATGAAAAATGTCCTCGGCGACCATTCTTTATACGCAGAACCCTATCTTAGAGAATATATCAACGGGTTTATTCATCTTTTAGTCTCCGGCTGGAATAACATGGTTATGTTTGGAGATGTGCAGTTGGGGTATGGCGTTAGGGGCATACCGGCAGATGCCTTTTATATCCTTACTAAATATTACCAAAGTGAACTTGGACAATGGCTATTGGGAAAATTGGTTCAATACGATGAGTTACAAGGGAACGATCGGATTTGGGGATGGCCCATTTCTTATCTGCCTCATTTTATATGCTTAGATGCTACCCTTCAGGTTAAAGAACCCAAGGAAGTACTGAATCTCACTAGGTATTTTAACCAGATAGGTTGGATAAGTTCTCGTACTGATTGGAGCGATAATGGTCTAGTAGTGGCCTTTAAATCTGGACCCTGTTATACTGGGCATGGCTACCACCAGGATAATAATAATTTCGTAATAGGGAAAAAGGGGTGGTGGCTTGTCACCGACCGAGGTTATCGGACAGGTGATATAAGCCATTATCACAATGTTCTTACTGTAGATAATCAGGGTCAAGCATCACAGCCGCCGCGTGACGGAAGAATAACTGCTTTTGATACATCTTGTGCTGATGCCCAATTTATCTTTTTAAAAGGCGACGCATATAATAGTTATTCATATAACTACTATGGTAATCCTTTACTAAGGTGGTGGTTGCGGAGTGGCGTTTTGGTAAAAAAACCGGTGCAATGTTTTATTCTCTATGATGATATAAAAAGTGATGTTCCGAGAAATTTAGACTGGCGATTGCGCCCCGAATACCGCACAGCTTATTATGGTGGTGACAGCATTCTCATGCCAGGAAGACTCTTAGTAAAATTCCTTCTTCCTGACACCCCCAGAATTGAATGGGATATAGATACCATCCCGCGACCACATTATTCTACTGAGGCGTTTCTGGAAAATTACGGATGTCTGCTTGATACTATTGAGAGCGACGGAGATGCGCATTCTGTTTTTAATGTCGCTCCGAATCGCAGTGACACTTCTGTTTACCGGGCACAATATCTTACCGTTTTTCTCCCCCTCCGCGGCACAACACGACCCCCTATTGTTAGAATTGACGGCTCAACAATGGTCGGGGCTCTTGTCAAAAATAGTGCTGTAATGTTCAGTAAATTAGGGCCAGGACTTCCAGTTGATGAGGTGCAATTTCAGCTCGAGGCTTCTCAGGCAGAAACGGCAGACATTTTTCTCGTTGATTTATTACCGAACTCCTCCTACACTCTCTTTGTGTTCAATGAGGATGACAGTTTAATATCTTCTAATGTCTATCCAACTACCTCAGAGGGTTGTCTTTATTTTAGAGCCTTGATAGATGGGAGAAATACTATCCTTATATCTTCTAAAGAATTCTGTGACTCTAAAGGAACCCACCCAAATCAGGGTCGGCATCTAACGAGAGCGGTCAACACCTCAGATTTACAATGGGTATATCAAGAGTATGGCACTATTTGTCGGCAAACGATGGGGGATAGACTCATTTTACCGCCGGAATACATTATTACAAGAGGAAAAAACCCATCAATTGCGAAAGCGCCAGCCGCACTCTCTTGGATATGTTATACCACGAGTGATTCGCAGAACTGTGTTCTTGAAAGGTGCGATGGAACTTGGAAAAAGGTGAATATATTCTCATCTTCAACGAGTGAGATTGGTGCACCTTCTTTAGTTTTATCCCAGATTAGAGAGATGGATGCGCCGCCCCCACACCAGCTCATAGGTGAGATGGGTTATGTTGTTTATACCATCAATCGGTTGACAGGTCCAGGGAATTTCAATTACCTTTATTTCAGCGCTTTTGACAGTGAGAACGTTTACTATTCGGTTGTCCTGGATAGCGGTGATGTTGTAACCCCTTCCATTGCAATCACTCCGGGTGATTATCTGCATATTGCCTGGTGTAAGGATAACAGGGTGTATTACCAGACGACCCTGCAGCCAATCACACCTAACCAGGTAAGACAGGGACAGCAACCAGTCTGGTCAGCAAAAGTTCCGGTTTCAACACCAACTACGCCAATTACTGAACCCGCCTCCAACCCTTTCATTGAGGCGCAGGGGGAGTGGGTTTATGTTACCTGGCGTGGACCGAATGAGGAGGGCGATTCAACGAAGGGCGAAGTCTGGCAGCGAAAGGGAAAGATACAGCCGGGCACAACTCCTGATTGGTATCGTCCGTGGAATCTCAGCCGGTCCCCGTTGCGCGAATCCAATTATCCCACACAATCAACCGGGACCGCAGTTGTCTGGCAGGAGCAACTGCCCAATAACTGGGAAATCTTTGCTAACATAAAGGACCAGATAGTCAATATCTCCAATACCCCCAAAAACTCCTTCTATCCTCATACCAATCTTCAGCCCGCACCACCTTATGTCCCTTTAGAATGGCGGCTCTTTACAGTCTGGACCGAGGAGTCCATCCCAGAAAGGTTATACCGGATAAAATATGGAAATTACTTCTTCGGGAGACCGCCTGAGCCTGACCCGGCATTGGATGTCATCTGCGGCGAGCCAGAGCCTTCTGTTTACTGCGTTAAAAGAGATGGCTATCTCGCTACCTTTCCTGCTGACTACGGCAACGAAGAACTGATATATCGTCTGCCTTATCTCCATCCTGACAAATACTACCTTCTTTCGCTGGTTAGTTGTCGGGATTCCGTATGTTACGAGGCAGAGGTCGTCCTTGGCGATTTGGTGCTTGATACAATCAGTTATGCCCTTTCTACTTCTGAGACACTGGAGGTAGAAATTCCCTTCGGTATTTATGACAGCACCTCTGTGGTTCTAATGGTCAAGAAAATAACCGGAACCTCCTGTGCGGTTAGTAATATAAGGTTATACGAATATGAAGTCATACCCGATGATTCATCTGATGGTTCGCAGAGTCTGGCTTCGCTAAAGTTTGGGCGGACTGAACTTTACCCACCTTTCCCTAACCCGGCTCTAAGGGAGACAACAATAAAATACCAGTTAACCCAAATGGGTGATGTTTCACTTTCGCTCTTTGATATTTCTGGCAGAGAGGTAAAAAGGCTGGTGCGAGAGAAAAAGAGAGCCGGTATTTATACGGTACGATTGAACAGCGACAATCTTCCTTCTGGTGTTTACTTCATCCGCCTGAAGACTGTAAATTTTACCAAGAAGTTAGTTATTGCAAAATAAGTGTCAAAACTTATTTCCTTATTACTTTTTCCTTCAATTCTTCTGGCACAGATTGGGTTATGGCGCATCAAACGGACTGTGTATCTGCCTTACGGTTTGGGAGGTGCTTATATCCTCTGTGCTGATACCGACCACAACGGATTCAACGAGATAATATTCCGCACCCGGTTTCTCTGGCAAATTTATGAACACTTTCCTTTCAATAACTATCAACAGGTATACGCTGATACCGGCGCCTATCCTTATCCACCGGGCATAGAAACCGGAAATTTTGAACCCTATGATGTTGGTTTTCTTGACCAGGATGGTTTCACCGATTTGGTGGGACCGAACATAAGAAATGCCAATGACTCACTTTATAATGTGGTAACAATCCAGGAAAGTCCGGACTCTTCTTCCTATCCGGAGAGTTTGTCCTGGTGGTATAAAATCACACCAGACTTAACTGTGCTATCAAATCCTTTCTACATCACAAATGATTTAGATGATGATACAAAAAAAGAGATTCTTGCTGGGGTGCCTAACCTACAGATTGGAGCTGGAATATGGGAAAATGTCGCCAATAACCAGAATGAATTAGTTTGGCATCGCGCTTCGGAAGACGGATTTTCTTTTGCTTACGGCGATTTTGATGAGGACGGGCATAAGGAATTTGTAACCGCCGGTTTAGGTTCTCTGGGCAGAGTTTTTATCTACGAAAATACCGGTGACAATCAGTATGAACTGGTTAGGGTTGACACCGTGCGCATCCCCAACGGCTCGGATGTGTTTTCCGGTCAGGATGTGGATGGCGATGGTAAACCAGAGTTCTTAGTTGGCTTTGCCTGGTATCTTGGCGGTCCCTTTGACTTTTATCTTTATATGTGGGAGGCAACCGGTAACAACAGTTATGAGCGCACCCTTATTGACCGGATTACCGATGTGGAGTGCTCAGACCTGCGAAGCAAATGCGGTGATATTGACGGCGATGGCGTTGAGGAAGTGGTCTGGTCAATAGGTGCCAAGGTGATGGTCTATTCTGCCACGGGCAACAATCAGTTTCAACAGGTCTGGTTGTGGCGGAATGACCATGGCGGTCAGTACCCGCACAGTATGGTAAATATTTATGACATGAACGGCAACGGCTATAACGAAATTGTCGTGAGCGGCGAGAATAAGACCTCAATTTTTGAGGTTGAGGCGGTAAGGGTGTTAAGTCCCAATGGCGGTGAAAACCTTTCGGGCAGAAGTCAGGTTCTAATCAAATGGCATAAGTTTTTCCCGCCAAGATGCGATTCGCTCTCTTTGTTTTACTCCCTGAATAATGGCAGAACTTATGAGACAATTGCCACCGGTATTCCCGGAAGCGATAGTACCTATCTCTGGACTGTGCCCAACATCGCTTCCGATTCCGGCAAAGTGAAAATCATCACCTATGGTCCGGGCTGGCAGTTTGATGAATCGGATAGGGTATTCCGGATTGTGCCGGTTGGGGTGGAAGAGCAGACCCCGGGCAGTATCAGCGACTGGTCGCTTACGGTATCGCCAAATCCCGCTTCAGGTCGGATAAAGGTCTGCTATGATGTCCCGAGCCGGTCAACTGTCAGACTGGGACTGTATGACGCTGCTGGACGTCTTGTTGCCCTCCTTGCCTCAAGCACGCACACAGCCGGCAGATACAGAATCAATCTCGGTGAAAAAGCCCTACTACCCCGAGGTGTTTACCTTATTCGCCTGGAAACTAACAGCCATTTCTTTACCGAAAAGGTCATTGTGGCGCAGTGATGTAGTTGCTACCGCGTTAGGGACCAACCGATATTATTTAAATAAGGCGGTACTGCCCGGCGGGTGCAGGTACTCGTAAATCTTTTCCGCCAGACTCCTGCCGATGCCTCTAACCCGGGCGATGTCATCAACACCAGCCCCACGCAGTTTGTTAAGCGAACCAAAGTGCTGTAGCAACGCCTGCCGCCGTACCGTGCCAATTCCCGGAATCCTGTCCAGTTCCGACTCCACCAGTTTCTTACTGCGCAGTTTCCGGTGGAAGGTGATGGCAAAACGGTGCGACTCGTCCCGAATCCGCTTTAAAAGTTTTAGCGCTGCTGAGGTCACGGGAATCGAAATCTCCCTGCCGTCAATGTAAAACAGGGTGTCGGTCCGTTTTGCCAGTCCGAGAATCGGAATCTCCTGGTCAAACTGATGATAAGCCTTGATTGCTGCCGAAAGTTGCCCTTTGCCACCATCAACCAGTACCAGGTCGGGCAACGGCAGGTTTTTCTCCAGCAGCCCGCGCACCCGCCGCGCCAGCACCTCCTCCATCATCGCAAAGTCGTTTGGTCCGGAAACGGTTCTAATCTTAAACAGCCGGTACTGGCTCTTTAACGGCTTGCCGTCGCGGAAAACCACCACCGAACCAACCGCATTACTGCCCTGCGTATTGGAGATGTCAACCCCTTCAATCAACCGTGGTGGTGTTGCCAGCCCGAGGATTTCTGCCAGTTGCCGGCTGCCTTCCGGAATACGCTCCACCACCGGCACCGCTTCAGCCAGTGCCTTTTCCGCATTGCGCTGTGCCAGTTCAACCAGTTTCCGTTTTTCCCCGCGTTGCGGCGCGCTGATTTCCACCCGGCGCCTTCTTTTCTCCCAGAACAGGTGCTCAAAAAGTTCTCCGCCCGCAATCGGTGCCGGCAGGACAATCTCATCCGGCAGGTCCGCGGTGTGGGTGTAAACCGACCGCAAAAGACCTTCGAGCAACTCTTCCTCTGATGTGTCTCTTGTGGCACTGAGCAAATACTCCTCCCGGGCAACAATCTTACCTTCCCGAATCCGGAACAGCACCGCCGCCGCACTTTTGTCTGCCCGTGCCAGTCCAATCACATCCCGGGCGGTTTTGTCAGCAGTAACCACCTGTTGATTGCGGACAATCTCGCGCAATGCCAGCAACTGGTCACGCAGAATCGCCGCCTGCTCGTAGCGCTGCTGTTCTGCCGCTTCCCACATCCGCCTTTCCAGTTCGGTAATCAACTTCTCATTGTTGCCCGAGAGAAACTCAATCACATCTTGCACCAGTTGCCGGTACACCTCAGGATTGACACTGCCCCGACAAGGTCCGAGACACCGCCTCATCTGGAAGTTGAGGCACGGCTCTTTCTGATTCGGGTCGGGCAATGTGCGCTTGCAGGTCCGGATGCGGAAGATGCGTTTGACCGCCCGCAATGCCCGGCGTAACTCCCGGGCGCTGGTGTAAGGACCGAACAAAACCGCGCCATCCGGCTTGATATTGCGAGTAACAAAAATCCGGGGAAACGGCTCGTTAACAGTGATTTTAAGATAAGGGTACTTCTTGTCATCACGCAGCCGGACATTGTAGCGGGGCTTTTTTATCTTGATTAAACTCTCTTCTAAAAGTAGCGCCTCAACCTCAGAACGGGTAATGATGGTCTCAATGTCACTTATCCGGCGGACCAGCGCCGCAAGCCGGGGTTCCTTTTGCGGACCAAGATAGGCGCGTAACCGCTCCCGCAACACCCGCGCCTTACCAATGTAGATGACCCTGCCTTTGTCGTCCTTCAGGAGGTAAACACCGGGTTCGGTCGGTGCTTGCGTAATTTTCTCGGCAACACTGCCTTTCATAACCGGCTCGCCTTTGGCGCAAACTGCTGGCTACGCTTAGCCCTTGACGACACCTAACGGCTTCATCCGCGCCACCTTGCGGGCAATGCCCGCCCGATGGCACACATCGACCACTTTGTCAACATCTTTATAGGCGTCCGGCACCTCCTCGTTCAAAACCTCCCGGCTCGCTGCCATAACCAAAATCCCCTGGGCGCGCAGTTCTGCTGCGACATCGCGCTTTTTCGTCTCCTCAAGCGCCCGGGTTCTTGACCACACCCGGCCCGCGCCATGACAGGCAGAGCCGAAGGTTTCCTGCGCCGCCTTTTCGGTGCCGAGTAGCAGGTAAGAACTGGTCCCCATATCACCGGGAATCAGAACCGGCTGTCCCAGATGCCGATATTTCTCCGGCAATGCCGGATGCCCGGGTGGAAATGCCCGTGTTGCTCCCTTCCGGTGCACGCACAGTTTCATCTTTTTGCCATTAACCTCGTGCTCCTCAATCTTGGCGATGTTGTGCGCTACATCGTAAACCTGACTCATCCCCAGCCGCTCAATCGGAATCCCAAGCACCTGAGAAAACGCCTCGCGTACCCAATGAGTAATCGCCTGGCGATTTGCCCAGGCGTAGTTTGCCGCTGCAACCATTGCCCCAAAGTACTTCTTTCCTTCGGGCGAGTCAAGAGGAGCACAGGCAAGTTGCCGGTCAACGAGATGAATCCCGTACTTGTGCGCTGCGGCAACCAGACTGCGCACATTGTCGTCGCAAATCTGATAACCTAAACCCCGGGAGCCGGTGTGTATCATCACCGTAATTTGCCCCTGATAAATGCCCAGTTCTGCTGCCGCCTTCGGGTCATAGATTTCCACCACCTCCTGAATCTCGAGGAAATGGTTGCCCGCACCCAGCGTTCCCAATTGCGGCATACCCCGTTCCAGCGCCCGTGCCGACACACCCGCCAGATCAGCACCCTTCATCTCGCCCTGTTCCTCAGTATACTCCAAATCTTCGGGCGTTCCATAACCCTGTTCCACCGCCCAGCGCGCTCCTTTGGTCAAAACCTCAGCAACTGTGTTCTGCGAAATCCGGATTTTCCCTTTGGAACCAACACCCGAGGGAACATTGTAAAAAATCGCCCGCACCAGTTTTTCCAGCAGTTCGGGCTTTAAATCCTTACGCTCAAGGCTGGTGCGCAAAAGTCGCACCCCGCAGTTGATATCATAACCAACACCACCGGGCGAAATCACACCCTGATTCAGGTCAAAGGCGGCAACTCCACCAATTGCAAAACCGTAACCCCAGTGAATATCCGGCATCGCCAGCGATTTACCGACAATGCCCGGTAGCGTCGCGACATTGGCAACCTGCTCTGGTGCCTGGTCCGCCTTGATGTCTTCCAGCAGATTGGCGTCAGCATAAATAATACCATCAACCCGCATCTCCGGTTTATAACTACGGGGAATCAAAACCCGGGTATCGTCCAGTTTCTCTAACGGTCCATTCCATCCTGCCATAAAAATATTATAAAATGATATCTCTTTTCCGTCAATCGTGCCTCAGTTCAAACTATCAATCCTTTTGTTGACCCTTTACCTGATATTAGATAAAATCTTTTTGTAAAAGGAGGCACGGTATGCGTTTTACTGTCTGTATGCTTATCCTCGCTCTTGTGTCGGGCATCGGTCTAAGCCAGGAACTACTAATCAATGGCAACTTTGAACAGGAGTTGTCTGTTGGCTGGACTTATACCGATAGCGGCCTCGGCACCCATCAGGTACTGCGCGGCACCGAATATCAACCGGACCCGGACTACGAAGCCTGGGTTTATCAGTACGACAACCCGGGCTGGACCCGTTTAAGTCAAAAGGTCGATGTCCCTGGTGTCGCCCTGAACCTCTCATTCTGGGCAAAGTTTGCCCAAAGCGGTGGCACATCAACCTGCTGGCCCGCCGCCTGCTTTCAGGTATGCTACTACGATATCAACGACAACCGCCTGGGTGAAACCCGCTACTACTACTCCACCTACGCCACCTGGACACCAACCCCGACATTGAGTCTCTACCGCATCACCAATCCGGACTGGAACCAGTACGAGTTAAACATTGCTGATGAACTTGCCGCCAATCTACCCGGTGTCAACCCGGATGATATTGCCAAAGTCGAGGTTGCGCTCTGGAGTTACACCTATTCGGGCTGAGGCACTCCAGTGGCGGAGGTCTCCGCCGATGATATTTCCTTAATTAACTACAATCAGGGTCCCTACATTCTGCTCAGTACCAGAACCGTTCTCGACTCACCTCCGGGCGGCAACAACAATGGCAGATTTGACCCGGGTGAAACCGGCGGCTTGATTGTTGCCCTGCGCAACATCGGTAATCAGGGTGTGGACAATGTCAGTGCCAAGTTGCGCTCTTCGGACAATCGTTTCGTTATTACCGACTCAATTAGCTCCTACGGCTCAATTCCCGCTGGCGCAACCCGAACCAATGAAACCGACCCGTTTGGGATTCAGGTTGACCATTCAATCCCGATTGAAACACCGGTAACGCTCCAACTGTTCGTCAATGGTACAGGTTACAACGACACACTCCGCTTTAACATTGTGGTCGGCGAATTACGCGCCACCGACCCGATTCCTGACAACAGCAATCCTCCCCGCTACTGGGCTTACGACGATGTTGACACCCTCTATCCCCAGCATCCCATCTTCTCCTGGATAGAAATCAACAACCGGGGCACTCGACTATCCCTCAGTGATGATCAGACTGTAACCATTGACCTGCCCTTCACCTGGCAGTTCTACGGCTCAACCTACACCCAAATCTCCATCTGCTCCAACGGCTGGGTTGCACCTGGTTACACTACCACTACATCATACACCAATACCGCGTTACCATCAACATCAATCCCCGGTGCTATCTGCCTTAACTGGGACGACCTATATCCACCGGTTGGCAACGGCGTCTGGTACTATTACGACTCTGATAACCACCGTTTCATTGTCGAATGGGACTCAGTGCACTACTTTCCTGGGTCCAGTGCTCCTTATGAACGATTCCAGCTCATCCTCTACGACCCGACAATACCAACGCCGACCGGTGACAACCTGATTGTCGCTCAGTACCTCACCGCCAACCAGTACACATCAAGCACCATCGGCATTCAGGACCCGACTCAGACGATTGCAATCCAGTGCCTGTTTGACAACACCTATCACCGTGGCACCGCACCGCTTGTTCCGGGTCGTGCCATCAAATACACCACCGCTGACCCGACCGCAATCACCGAAACACCCGAAACATATCCCAGAAATTCAACTCTTAATTCTTATCCCAACCCCAGCCGCGGACCGGTTAAATTCACCTCAAACCTTGCGAGCACTGCAACCCTCACCATCTACGACCGAACCGGCAGACTGGTCCAGACGGTTTCGGGTAAAGGTAACTGGTACTGGGATGGCAAGGATGCGCAGGGTCGGGTTGTTCCACCCGGTGTTTACTTCTGCCGTATGGACACACCGGAAGTTCAAGCAGAGGTCAAGTTCGTCATCGCCCGTTAAACGGTAACAAAAAGTTGCGGGGCGGTTAGCGATTCCGCCCCGCCTTTTCTTTTAAAGAAAATTCGCACCCACAGTAGTGCTGCCGATAAAGCCCTAACCTCCGGGAAATCTCCACGCTGTGTTTAAACCCGTCCCGCTTTTTCCAATCCCGTTCAACAAATTCAATACCTATCTCCGCCGCAATCTCTCTGCCAATCCGGTTTATCACATCTGCCCGCTTATTCGGTCCTATTGTCAGCGTCGAGGCAAACGCTTGGCACCCTCTTTCCTTCGCCCGCACCGCACACTTCTCCAGCCGCAACCGAAAACAAACTCCGCACCGTCTACCACCTTCCGGTTCATTCTCTAAACCCTTTATTGCCTCCTGAAACCGTTCGTACTCATATTGCCCATACTCAATCGGGACCTGCCACAGCGACCCCAGTTGCTGCACGGCCTCCTGACGCCGCCGGTATTCATCTTCCGGAAAAATATTCGGGTTGTAGAAAAAACCAACCACAACAAAACTCTCTTGAAGTTGTCTTATGACATCGGTTGCACAGGGTGCGCAGCAGATATGAAGCAAAAGGCGGCTTGGGCTCAAATTATACCGGTGGCCGGGTCTGAGAAACTTCCTTCAACGCCTTCAACTCATTGACCAGCTGGGTTGCCTCAAACGGGTTGCGCGCCCATAAGAGCAACGCCCCTTTGTGCTCCCGTTTCTCATCCCGGGGTAATAACCGTAAAAAGTCTTCAACCTCCTGCTGCTTCATGCGCAGAAAACCGGCAAGATGCTCCCGACCCGTGCGCACCACAACCACCACCTCGTCCTCCCGAGGAAAGGGCCAGCGGGTTGGGTCAACCGCAATCACAATCGTCCCTTCTGCCTCAGGCCGCTGTGCTGCCCGGGGCGAGAAAAACTCAAACCCGCGGCGAATCAACCCTAAATCCTCTATGTAAACCAGCCGCTCGAGAATCGCCTGCTGCTTGGGAGTGGTTCCGGTGGTCGGAAAAGGCTCGTATGTCCTGGGTGGCCCTGCGGGTTTTTGCCCAAAACTCGTAACGGTCGGTGTGTACTCTAAAAACGGCGTTACCGGCTGCTCGACCACCGCCTTCTTCTCCTCCCGCTTTGGTGCTTCGCCCACCACCCGCGGCACAACAATCTCAATCCCGTTATCATAAAACCGCTCATAGGTCAGAACCCGGACATTAATATTCATCCCCTTAAGGTAAACAATCATATCTTCTACCGCTTTGGTCACCTCGTCGACCACCACAACAACTGGAAACTTACCTTCGTCAAGACTCTTTGTTACCGCCTCTTGAAACTTCCTTTCGTCCCACTCCCCTTTAACCCGGCTCCAAATCTTCTCACTCAGCGCCTTACCCTCCGGGTCGCCAAACAGCGCTGCCAGTTGTGCAAACGGCTGATGCCACAACCGGCCGCTTGCCGCCAGCAGGTCACCAACCATCAAACTTATTCCGGTCTCCTCTTTCTGGTCTGGACAACCCACGAGCATCACCTTTCCCGCCTCGTCAAGGGCAACCAGAACCCGATTCGATACCGCCCCACTTAACAGCGCTACCGCCCGGGGCAAAGGCGTTTCACCAAACGCCATTCCGAGGAACTCCGGTGCCTGACTGATAAGCTCAATCCGGTCCACGGCACCGGATACCGGCGCCGATGGAAACTCCAGCCAGTCTGATGTTTCCTGGGTTGCCCGGATAAGACAGGGCTGCATCCCTTAACCCCCCTTTGGTTTGGGTGGCGGTCTTTTACCCGCCATCACACCGGGTTTGGTACCTGGTCCTGGTGGCTTGGCAACACTTTTTGCTGGTTCAGTTGGCAGTGCACCCGCCGGTATCGACCGGATTGGCTCCTTTTCCCCTTCTTCCTCCTCAATAACCGGTGGCGACTCGACCTCAACCGGCTGTTGAACAACCGGTGGTTCTTCACGGGGTGGGCTTGGTGGTGGTGCAAAACCAACCGGCGCTGATGGAACACCAAGCAGGGTTCGAGACGGACTGACCGGCTCAACCACCAGAATCCCACCTCTAACCCAGAGCGAATAACTCACCAACACAACCACCAGATTCATCCCCTTCAGGTATTCCAGCACCTGACGAACCTCACCGCCAGGATGAGCGGTCACAATCAGAATCGGAAAACGGCCCTTTTCCAGATTTGCCGCAACTATCGGCTCAAACTGTTCAAAATCCCAGTCCGCCCGGCTCCGCAAAAGCATCAACTCCTCTAAAGTCGCACCCTCAACCTCGGTAAAAATCTGTGAGAACTGCTCATAACTCATCCGCCAGAGCCGGGTGCTTGCCGCCAGGATGTCAGCGACAACTGTCCGATACGCATCCGGGCTGGATTCATCTGGACACCCCACAAGAAACACCCCACCCGCCTCATCAACCGCAACCAGAATTGGTGAACCGACTCCGAAATTTTTGGTAACCGGTACTGCAACCCGAAACGGTGCGGCTGACGGCTCGGCAAAATTCAAAAAGTCCGGCTTGCGCCGGACCAGTTCTGCAACTTCAACCGCTTTGATATCAGATGAGTCGGGCGCTGCTTGGGAAAAAGGGAAAACCTGCCAGACCGGTTCTGGGGCTCGTGCCCGGATAAAAACCCGTGCTTCTTTCGGTTTCATCTCTGCGCCCTGGGCTCTGCCGTGAAAATTTTTCTCTTATACCTCAGTGCACTCCGTAACCGCCACCCGAACCGAAACTGGTAAGAATCGACATATAGGGCATAATTATCGCGACAATCAGAAACACCGCGGCGATACCCATAAACAGAATCATTATCGGCTCAATCATGCCGGTAAGGTTCTTCACCGCATACTCAACTTCGCTGTCATAGTAGTCGGAAACCTGTTTCAACATATCGTCCAGCGCTCCAGACTCCTCACCGGTTGCCACCATCTGTACCACCATCGGCGGAAAGACTCCAAGTTCCCGCATCGGTGTTGCCAGACCACGACCCCGACGCACACTTTCCGCCAGTTTGTCAATCGCCTGTGCCAGGTAGACATTACCCACCGTCTTGGACACCAGGTTTAAACTGCGCAGAATTGGCAACCCGGTTCGGTCCAGGGTTTCAAACATTCGGGCAAATCGGGAGAGTGCCATTTTGTAGATGATGGGCCCAAATATCGGCAGTCGTAACTTGAATCGGTCAAACCACATTCGGCCAACACTGGTCCGGATGAACATATAGAACAGCACCACCGCTGCAGCCAGAACCAGCGCCAGGAGGTACCAGTACTTACCCATAAAATTGGTCACGATCAACAGAATCTGGGTCGGCAGCGGCATCTTACCACCCACCGTAGCAATCAACGACACAAACTTGGGCAACACGAAAGTCGCTAACACCGCAACAGCGACGACGAATGTTACCATCAGGATTATCGGATAGCGCATCGCACTGCCGACATCGGACTTCAGTTTCCGCTCGTGGTCTAAAAGCATCACCAACCGGTCAAGGATGTCGTCAAGAACACCACCGGTCTCACCAGCCCAGATTGAGTTGACATACAGTTCGTTAAAAACCCGCGGATGCTTCGCCATCGCCACCGACAGTGCCGCACCACCCATCAAATCCTTACGGATGGCATCCAGCGCCTTGGCAAGCGCCTTGGACTTGGTCTGCGCCTGCAACGCACCGATTGCGGTCAGCATCGGCAAACCGGCACGGTGCAGCGTGACAAACTGTCGGGTGAAGTTAATCAAGTCGGCTGGCTTCACCCGCTCAAAGAACCGGCTTAAATCAAACGACGGTCCTGCTACTGCCGCCTTTTCCTCCCGGATGGTAATCGGCACATAACCGAAACTGTCCAGTTTCTCGGTTACGCTCGCCACATCCGTGCCCTCAATTGTTCCGGAAATTATCTTTCCTTCCTTATCACGGACCTTATAACGAAACAGCGGCATGGCTCCTCCCTTTCTAAATTAATCGACCTTTTCCGCCTCGTCCATCACTTCTTCAATTGTTGTTACACCGTTGAGGACCTTACGCATACCGTCCTCCCACAATGTCTTCATCCCGTACTCCCGCGCCAGCGCCCGAATCGCCGATGTTGGCGGTCGGGTAACAACCAGTTCTCGTATTCGGTCATTCAACTTCATAACCTCAAATATTCCCATCCGGCCCCGGTAACCGGTGTTCCGGCAGTGCTCGCAGCCCTTACCCCTGTAAAACTTCGTGCCCGGTGGCAGTTCAAACTCCTCCAGCATTTTCGCCGGTGGGTCATAGGGAACCTTGCACTTCGGGCAAATCCGGCGTACCAGTCGCTGGGCAACAACACCTTCCAGACCCGAGGCAACCAGAAACGGCTCAATACCCATATCAATCAAACGGGTTACGGTACCTGGTGCGTCATTCGTGTGAATCGTTGAGAAAACCAGCTGACCGGTAAGGGCGGCACGAATCGCCACTCCAGCGGTTTCGGCGTCACGAATCTCACCAATCATAATCACATCCGGGTCCTGACGCAGGATATGGCGCAACCCAACCAGATATGTATAACCAGCCCGTTCATTCACCTGGGACTGGCAGATGTCGTCAATGTCGTACTCCACCGGGTCCTCAATCGTGATGATATTTTTGTCACCGGAGCGAATCTCGTTCAAAATTGCGTACAGCGTTGTCGACTTACCCGAACCGGTAGGCCCGGTGATGAGAATAACACCGTGCGGCTTAGCAATCATCTCCCGCAGGGTCTCATAAGACTCCTCCACCAGACCCAGTTCGTCCAGCGACAGCAGGCGCATCCGGTCGAGGATACGCATCACCACCTTCTCGCCGTAGGTCGTCGGGAATGTGGAAACACGGAAGTCAATCTCCCGGCCATCAACGATTGCGCCGTAACGTCCGTCCTGCGGCACCCGCTTCTCGGCAATGTTCATCCGGGACATAATCTTGATACGGGAAACAACCGCTAACTGCAGCGCCTTCTTCGGTGAGACAATCGGATGGAGAATACCGTCAATGCGGAACCGGACCCGCAACCCTTCCCGGGTTGGCTCAATATGAATGTCACTTGCCCTTTCTCGCACCGCACGGATAATCATCTGGTTCACCCATCGCACCACCGGTGCTTCGGATGCCAGCTCCTCTAATTTGCGCGGCTCCAAGCCCTGCTCGGCAACTGCGGCGCTCTCCTCTTCGGGCAGGTCGTCAAGGCTTGTGACCTCGGGCTCATCCGGGATATCGGTTGGCTCTGGCGCCGCATAGTACTGGTTTAGCGCCTGATAAAGGTCAATCTCCCGGCAAACCATCGGCTCAACCTCCATACCGGTTGTCCTCCTTACCTCATCAATTGTAAAAATGTCGCCCGGGTCAACCATTGCCACCGCCAGGGTATTGCCCGAGCGGAAAAGTGGGATTAACTTATTCTTGCGCAAAAACTCTTCCGGGAAAAGTTGCAATACCTCGGAATCAAGTTTAAATGTTGTCAGATCAATAAATGGTACACCGTAGCGCTGTTCCAGTGCGGAACCGCTCTCTTCAATTGGCGTCTGCTCGTCTGCCATCTTACGCCTCCTTTAATGGGCTCTTGCCCAGTTACCTGTTTTAACAAGACTCATTTGCAAATAATTATACACCAAAATTTTGCCACTTGTCAACAAATCAGATAAGATGTAATTGGCAATTGTGAAATGTCAGACAGAACAGGAGTGGCTTTAAACCGGGCTCAATAATCAGCCCGATTTACTGGACAACCACCACCCGATTAACGTTCCCCTTCTCAGTTCGCACAAAATAAACCCCGGGGTTCAAACTCCGCACATCGTTTTCACCCGGCACAAGTTCTAAAACCCTCCTGCCCAGCGCATCAATCAGTTCCACCTTTTTACCCGCAGCACGGCTTACCGTCAACCTCAAACTGCCCCGCACAATGGTGGCGGATGGTTTTCTGTTAATTTCATCGGGTTTTGTCCTGTCCTCAACACCCGCACCGTAAAACTGTAAAATGGCAAAACCGTGCGGCTCACTCACATAAACATATCCGCCAGAATACGCCACATCACCATAACCGGTAACACCGGTGTAATAACCACATACCGGAAATGTGTCCGGACTGGATAAATCCAAAACCACTAACCCGTAAGGAGACATTACGCCATTGATTAGGTCACGGTAATAGGCATAATTACCCGAGATTGTAACCCCGGATGTTATCGTGCAATGTGATGTCACTCTTACCGGATTGTATGGGTTGGTAACATCAATGACCGCAAAATGACCTCGGGCAAGTATAGCAATATGGTTATCTGAAACCGCCACATCATAAAAGTAAGCAATGTCATAATGACCAACCTCTTCGGGCTGAGCCGGGTTTGACACATCAATTACCCGTAAGCCCGCATCCTCATCCGCAACATAAGCATAATCCCCAAGGACATCAACACCCCAGGCGTAGTCCGGCGTATCACAATAACCCACCTCCCTTGGCTCTGCCGGATTGCTGATGTCAATTATCCGTAACCCGGAATAGGCGTCCGCCACATAGGCGTAGTTGCCTCTCACCACCACACCCCGTGCCGAGCAGGGTGTATCATAATAGCCAACCTCCTGCGGTTGAGCCGGGTTGGAAATGTCAAGGATTCTTAAGCCGGCCGCAGCATCCGCCACATACAAGTTGTCGCCCGCTACGAAAAGCCCGGAGGCAAAACAGGGCGTGTCATAAACCCCGGCAAAGAAAGGACGAGCCGGGTCGGTAACATCAATAATCCAGACACCGTTCTCACCATCGGCTAAATAGGCGTAACTGTCGTTCACGGCAACCGACCAGATGTCTTTCGGCGGTTGACATCGGGTAAACTTTACCGGATGCGTCGGGTCCGAAACATCAACCCCCTGAACACCCGAATCACCCCGCGCCACATAGGCGTATTGTCCCAATACCACAACATCCTCGCAGTACCGGTTGATTGCACAGAACCCCACCGCTACCGGTGCTGCCGGATTGGACACATCAATTATCCGCAAACCAGCATAAGGGTCCACAACATACGCATAATTACCCGCAACCGCAACCGCCCGTGCCGCATCCCACTGCCTGCCCAACTGTCTTGGATGAGCCGGGTCCGAGACATCAATTATCAATAACCCGGCATAAAGGTCCACCACATAGGCATAATCACCCCGCACCACAACCCGCCAGGCATAACCCGGGGTATCAATGTACCCTACCTCTCTGGGCTGATACGGGTCTGAAACATCGACAATCCGTAAACCCGAATAACCGTCCGCAATATAGGCACAACCATCTGAAACCGTTACACCAGCGGCAAAACTGGGCGTGTCATAATAACCAGCCGGCTCAGGCTGGCTCGGGTCCGATACATCAACAATCCGCAAACCGGAATAACCTTCAACGATGTAAAGGTAGTTGCCAGAAACCGCAATTCCGTATATTGAGTCCGGATGGGTAACCAGCCCAAGAAAGCGGGGAGTTAACTCATCGGTCACATCGTAGATTTCAACACCCCTTCCCTGTATTACCACATAAAGCCGGTACGGGTGATAAAAAACCGTGCCCGTGACTTCACGAAAACTACGGTTGATAACCGCAACCCTTTCCAGTACACCATGGCGGGCAACATTGAATATTGAAACCCCGTCCCAGACATCAGCAAAAATTAGACTCCGTGCCGATTCCGCCGCAATGCTATAAGCCCTGCTAAAGGGCCAGCGACCCATTAACCGGCAGTTTAAGGAGTCAACACCAAACACAACAGTAACCATCACCAGCAACCCAAACAACAGCCTTTTCATCGTCGCCTCCTATCTAATCAGAAGCACCTTCCGCAGGCTCCCATTTCCCGAGATAAAATAAACCCCGGGACTCAAACCCCGCACATCATTAAGACCGGGTTTCAAAGTCAAAACCGCCCTGCCAGTGATGTCAAGGAGTGGTAATTGCGTTGCTGCCTCAATGTAAAGGTGATTCCTGATAAATGTTTGCTGTTTATTATTCTTCTCAACACCTTTCCATCCATCGTTTTCCGCTATTGAGTGTGTCTCCTCTTGAAATATAACCAGTTTTCCACCAGCACCGGCATATATTTTATTGTCAATCGGGTTGTAAACCATACTTCCTGTCAAGCCAACCTGATGGAGAATAAGTCGGTCAATCAAAGAGTCGTTGTGGCAGTCATAAACAAGTAACTCTGGAGTGGAACTTCCAAACCTCTGCCTTGATATATATAACCGATTCGTGAATGGCGAATAGCATAAATTACCCGCGTAATCAAGAGGTAACTTCCGAATAATAGAATCGGTGGCACAGTCAATCACCGCAAGTTCTTCCCTCTCCTCTCCATAGATTAACCAGTATATTTTGTCCTCTCTCTCGCAATATACCGCAGGATGCCGTTCTGGTTCTTGGCTCATTACATAATCTAACAGTTTTATGACTGAGTGGTGAACGCAGTCAATTACAGAGATTCTGTTTGCATCATACGACCCAACATACAACTTGCGCCATCGGGGATTATAAACGGCGACAACCGGATTCGCCACCCTGCTGTAAATCACATCTATCACCGATTCAGTTTCGCAGTCAACCACCGCGACCTGCCCGCGGTTTCCCCAACCGTAGGACCCAAAAAATATCTTATCTCCTGCAGAATCCCAGACCGAAAAACCAGAGAAAAAAAAGTCGTAAACGGTTGAGTCAAGTTTGAAAATTGTGTCTGCGGAACAGTCAATAGAAACATAAGTACCTCCATAAGCGGTATAAATCCGATTTTGCAGTGAATTGTACACCCCCGTATACCGCTCCTCGCTCAAAACAGACGGCGTTGGGATAACACCAATTATTGAGTCGTTAGCATTGTTAAATACCATCAAGGTATCAGGCGCCCGGATGACATAAACCTTGTTATAACGCGGACACCACACCGGTACTTCCCCTAAAGGGATGTCGTCAATCTGCCGCAAAACCCGACGACTGGTGCAATCAAAAATGAAAAAGGCATTGTACCCGGAGTAGTAGGCGAATATGTACAGTTTATTTCCTACGGGTATATGGGAAATCCACCAGATAGGCAGAGGGGAAATGTCAAGAATAGTATCAAGCGATATTTGACCTGGAACAAAGGAGAAGAACATCAACAATAAAATCATTGCCCTGAACATCACACCACCTTTCATTATCCCGGGAGGGGCTGATAACCCCTCCCGGGCGCTATCTCTCACCATACTGTCGTTTTTAGTACATACCGTTTCCCATCAATATCAAGGTGAACAAAGAAAATCCCGGCACCCACTTTTCTGCCGTAACTGTCAGTTAAATGCCACTCCAGAGTGTGTCCACCTCCAGACTGATACTCGGCAGCAAGGTTTATCACCTTGCGACCAATAGCGTCAAAAACTGCAGCATTCACATATCCCGGCTTGTCAATGAAATAAGAGATAAGAGCACCACGGCTTGTTAGTTTTACGGCAGGAGTTAACATCTCTTCATCCGTAGTTGCCATTCCACCTTCGTTATTTTCTGATTCAGGATCAAATACATTGGGATTTTCATAGAAGTTTGTTGTCTCATATTCTCCTGCGATTACAAGCGTCAAAAAGATGTGCCTGTCATCTTTAGCAATGCAAGAACCATAGCCACAGGCTCGTGGAAGTGGCCGGTGGTCTTCAACCTCCCATCTATTATATTTTGTGAGGTATCTGTACAGGTACAGAGTGTCGCCGGGAGTGCCACCAAATATCGCATATATCCTCTGTAACCCCAAACTCGACCAATCGTGAGAAGTTATTGATGACCCGGGCCTTTGGGACATAGGGGTTGGTCTTAGCATCTCCAACGCTTGATTAGCAGGAAGGTCGGGTCGATACCGATAAAAACCAGTATTATTACCCCCGACAAGAATATAAAGTCCAGGGACCACGACTTGATTTATGGAGTCTATATCTTTCTCCGCATAGCACATTGCCGCACCCGCTTCAGGGGTAAAAGGCAACGGTATGGTATCCCAGCCGTGTTGAACCATAAATGAACTAACCGGACCCCACACGCTCCACTTGCCATTAACATCCTGCCAGCAGGTGCGCCAGAAATAGTCCCCGGTCTCAAGCGGGCTATCGCTGATAAATTCGCTCGCCGGTACCGTCACATCAATCACCGGTTCAAAGAAATCAGGGTTCAATGCCACCTGCAACCGGTAGGCACTGCACCAGTAACGCTTGCCCAGTCAAAAATCGGCTTGTCTCCTGCCATCAGCAACCCATCATCCGGAAACTGGCGATATCCTGGAACACTTTTAACACCTTTTTGCATCCCAACAGAAAAACTCGTGGTTGCCGACCATTCCGACCATGCTGGTGGACTGGCATTGGCAAAACATCCCCTTACCCGCCAGTAGTAAGTTCCAGTTTGTAAAAAGCCCAGCAAAAACTCACCGGCAGCAACGGTTGTGTCAACCAAAAGTAGCGCGAAGTCAGGAGAGAGAGAAACCTGAAGGTTGTATGTATTCCACCTTGGATGGGGCAGCCAGTCAAGAAAGATGTTGTCAGTGGCTACTACCGCACCATTTTCCGGTCCCAGTGCATCAACCGCAATCGGAATCCGGTCAAACGCCCTTTTGTATAACCCACTATCTGCCAGGAGATAAAGATATCCACTAAACAATACCCGATGGGGTGGACTGCTCAGGACCGGCTGGAATGCAAGGGCGACTACTGATCGTATATCCTCGGGCAACGCAATCGGATGTTCTTCGTTCCAGGAACCTTTCAGCCCGGTACGATAATGAAAGGTGTAAATCCAAAGGCAGTTATTATAGTCCGCGGCAACAAACAACCTTTCTCCATAATGGTGCTCGTATGCCATTGCACCCGCGTAATCAATTAACCCGGGAATCGGGTCTATGAACTCACACCAAGTGTCACCCTCATGGCAGTAGGCATAAATATCATCGCTTACATCGCCAATCGCAACAAATGTGTAACCGCGTCCCCGGGCATTACATCCACCAGGACCGACTTCCTCACCACCATTGCCTCCTACGGGGTCGAGTGGAACCCATCTTCCCAAAACCAGCCCGGGGAATGATACTAAGCAGAGTGCTACTATTACTAATGCGGCTTTAAAGTTCTTCATCTTCAACCTCCCTTCTTTTTTATTTTTTCTTACTATTGCCGCATTTAGTTATAAGACTCCAGCCCGATTCTGGACTGGAGTCGCACCCTGCCACCAATCACCTCCCCGGATTTGTTACAAAACTGGAAATCACAAGATAGAACGAGTAGAGTAGAGTAGAGTAGAGTAGGCTGGTCATCATAATTCCACGCCAAGATATTATACAACAAAAACCTGTACTGTCAAGGCGCTAAATCTTGTGTATCTTCGCCTCCTATAATTTATCTGCGAAAAATCACCAAAAAGTGACAAAAAACCGTACCCTCCACAGTCCAGGGGTAATTCCCGGGATAGTCTTCTATAGCCCATCGTTCATCGCCCATTTTACCACCTGTACCATAACCCTTGATTAAATTCCCATCATCACTCCAACACCTATCTTATTGATAATCCATAATGTTATGACGGAAACCGCCGCTGTCGCCCATCCCGGAAAAGATAGCCTGTTAATACCGTTATCAATCTCTGGTATCGTGACCTGGAGTAATTTCGCCATCGTCCTGAAACCCGCTCTGAAATCGACCTTTTATACCCCACCAGAAGCCAAAATCCTCAGCCTGTATATTTAAGACCCTGTTTTGTTTGCCAATTCACGCTCTTTGAAAGCTCTTACTTCTGTGCCATTTTCCTTTAATAGCAGCCTAACACCAATCACCGCGCCGCTTTGAAGCAAGGGTGATATATGGCAGATTTGACAAAGAGCCGATAACTGGTAGATTGAAGGATAGTATGAAGGTTTTTGTCGTTGGTAGCGGTGGTCGCGAGCATGCCCTGGTCTGGGCATTTTCCCGCGCCGGTCATGAGGTTTTCTGCGCACCCGGCAATGCGGGTATTTCCCGGCTGGCACAGTGCACCGAGATTGACCCGCTAAACATCAAAAGCCTTGCTCAATTTGCCCGCAAGCAGAAGATTGACCTGACCGTGGTTGGACCTGAGGCGCCGCTTGTTGCCGGTCTGGTTGATGAGTTCGAAAAGAGTGGATTAAAGGTGTTTGGACCGAACAAGACCGCTGCCCAACTTGAAGGCGACAAGGCGTTTACCAAAAACCTCCTTGCCAAATACAACATCCCAACCGCCCGGTTTGCGGTGTTTGACGAGTTTGACCGGGCAGAGAACTATCTCCTGAACCAGCGGTTTCCGATTGTTGTGAAAGCCACCGGTCTGGCAGCGGGCAAAGGCGTGGTTGTTGCCGGTAGTAGAGAAGAGGCGATTGCCACCCTCAACAGTTTTATGAAAGAAGGAAGACTGGGTGAGGCGGGCAAACAGGTGGTGATTGAGGAGTTTCTTGAAGGTGAAGAGGCGTCAATCATCGCCCTGTGCGATGGCAAACACCTCCACTTCCTTGTACCGTCGCAGGACCACAAGCGGCTTCTGGATGGCGATGCTGGACCGAACACCGGTGGTATGGGTGCCTATGCACCGGTACCAGCGGTAACTAAAGAAATTTTCCTGCGGGCGGTGCGCGAAATATTTTATCCGTTACTCAAAGGTCTGGAAAAGGAAGGAATTGAGTACCGGGGCGCAATCTATGCCGGATTGATGCTCACCCCAGAGGGACCAAAGGTCCTTGAGTTCAACTGCCGGTTTGGCGACCCAGAAACCCAGGTTATTGTTCCCCTTTTTGAAGGCGACCTTGCCGAACTGTGTCTGAAATGCGCACTTGGAAATTTGGAAGAGCAGACAACTCCGGAATGGGGCAAGCGCTGGGCTTTGTGCGTTGTTGCCGCGTCTCAGGGCTATCCGGGCAAATACGAAAAGGATTTGCCCATCTCGGGCAAACTGGAAGATGGCGAACAGACCATCGTTTTCCATGCCGGGACAAAAACGGTGGACGACCGGATTGTCACCAACGGTGGTAGAGTTCTGGCGGTTACCGGCTTGGGTTCTACCTTGTCGGAAGCGCGGGACCGGGCATATTACGGACTTGGACTTATCCACTTTTCGGGAATGCATTACCGCCGGGACATCGGTGAAAAAGGGTTAAAACATCTCGCCCGCACAGTTAGCAGCCCTTAAACCGCTATGGGTAAGGAAAAGGATATCGCCCGGGCACTGCAAAAGGGCGGGGTTTTCGCACCGCTGTTCGGCACAACCTGTATATTGAGCACCGATAAAGAAACGATTGTCCGCCTGCTCGGCAGTGCCTATCAACTGGTGCACCCCGAAAAATTACCTTCATCAGATTTGAAATCGTCCGGACTTCTAAACCTGCCGGTGGTTTTGATTACCGAAAAAGGCGGACCCGGCTGGACCATCGCGCCCGCAGGACTGCCAGAAGCGGTTGTTGGTCTTGTTGACCAGAAGGTCTGGTTTGGCATCCCGGACCAGGAGGAAAATCTTGAAGAACTTCTGGAAATGGCGGGCAACTGGATAAAGATGCGACTTAGTAAGGATATGGCTATCGGCATTGGACCCACAGTACTTGACATTACCAGTTCGCCGCCGGTTGTTCTGCGTAAAGGCGCTGCCGGCGTATTTCAATTGGAGCGGATTCTGGGTGCACCGGTTTTACTTAGTCCCGGGGTGATACTTTCTGTACTTGTTGTCTGCACCGGCAACTCCTGCCGGAGTCCGCTCGCCGCGGCATTTCTGTCCCAGACCTGCACCGGTATGCCGGTTGTGGTCAGTTCTGCCGGAATTGCGGCACCGGTTGGCAATCCACCAACCCAGTTCGCGATTGCTGTGGGAAAGGAAATGGGTGTTGACATCACCAGCCATCGGGCGCGGCAACTGGACAAAAAGATGGTTGAAATAGCGGACCTGATTCTGGTAATGGAACAAACTCAGCGCCAGTTTATTCTTGAACAGGTGCCTGAGGCGGCAGACAAAGTCCGGCTTCTTGCCGGCTATCCAGAAAAGGAACAGGAGATTGCCGACCCGATTGGTCGTTCAATAGAATTTTACCGACAGGTCGCACTGCAACTCAAATCGGGCGCGCTCCGGGTTGCCGCGGACCTCAAAAACCGCTGGAAAACGGAGCCGCACCCTGACAATTAAAGGAAGATAAAAAGGAGTGATTATGGAGTACTTTTTAACCGAAAGTCAGAAAGAAATCCGGGACCTTGCCCGGCGTTTTGCGGTCGAGAAAATCAAGCCGGTGCGCGCCGAACTGGACCGCACCGGTGAATTCCCCTTCGCCCTGATGAAAGAGATGGCAGAACTGGGCTTGATGGGCGTGTACATTCCTGAAGAGTACGGCGGATTTGGCGGTGGCATAATGGAGATGTGCCTGGTCGTTGAGGAACTGTCGCGCATTGACGGCGCAGTTGCCCTCTGTTATGCCGCCTGTGGTCTTGGCACCTTTCCCATCCTGCTTGCCGGCACCGAAGAGCAGAAGAAAAAGTATTTGCCCCGACTTGCTGCCGGTGAACTGGCGGCATTTGCCATCACCGAAGCCCAGGCTGGCTCTGACGCCAGCAATGTGAAGACCCGGGCGCGGCGCGAAGGCGACTATTATGTCCTTAACGGCACCAAGCAGTTCATCACCAATGGCAGTGTTGCGAAGATTTATACCGTTATCGCTTCCACTGACCCGGGACGCGGGGCGCGCGGGCTTTCTGCCTTCATCGTCGAAGATGGCACACCGGGATTCACCTATGGCAAAATTGAAGACAAGATGGGCATCCGCTGCTCAAAAACCGCGGAACTGGTCTTCCAGGACTGCCGGGTGCCAGCCGAAAACCTTATCGGTGGCCGCGAAGGTATGGGTTTTGTCCACACGATGCGCACCTTTGACCGCACCCGGCCCGGAGTTGGTGCTCAGGCGCTTGGTATTGCGCAGGGTGCGCTTGACGAAGCCCTGGAGTACGCCAAAACCCGGATTCAGTTTGACCAGCCCATCGCCAGTTTCCAGGCGGTACAACTGATGCTCGCTGATATGGCGATTCAGATTGAAGCCTCGCGGGCACTGGTTTACGAAGCGGCGCGTGCCGCCGATGCCGGGGTCAAGAACATCGCCGGTCTCGCGGCAATGGCAAAGGTGATGGCATCAGACACTGCAATGCGCGTCACCACCGATGCGGTGCAAATTTTGGGCGGCTACGGCTATATGAAAGACTACCCAGTAGAGAAGATGATGCGCGACGCCAAAATCACCCAGATTTACGAAGGCACAAACCAGATTCAACGCCTGGTCATCGCCTCGGAGTTGATTAAAGGAACCCTCTGGTAAACGGTATGGAAAGCCGATTTGATGCGGTGCTGATTGGTGCCGGTCCTGCCGGCTATGTCGGCGCAATCCGCCTTGCCCAGTTAGGCAAAAAGGTTGCGGTGGTTGAAGAAGCCCGGGTCGGCGGTGTCTGCTTAAATCGGGGCTGTATTCCGGTAAAGTCCCTTCTTCACGCCGCAGCGGTGGTCCGTAACGCCCAGGAAGCCCGGGTGATGGGCATCACATTCCAGCCACCCGAACTTGACCCGGTTAGTCTCAACTCCTGGAAGGCGCGCATCATCGACCGTTTGGCACGGGGCATTGAATTCCTGTTCAAAGCCAACGGTGTGGAACTGTTCCGGGGCAAAGCCCGAATTGTTGCACCGGACCAGGTTGTTGTTCAGGGCGGTGAGACTGAAACGCGCCTTTCTGCCCCTTACATCATCATCGCCACCGGCTCAGAACCCGCAATATTACCTGGATTAGAACCGAACCATAAAAATGTCATCGACTCCAACAGCGCCCTGAATTTGGTCCAGTTGCCCCTAACAATCGTCATCGTCGGTGCCGGCGCGATTGGTCTGGAGTTCGCAACCATCTTCCGGCGCCTCGGTGCTAAAGTCACGGTTCTTGAGGTGTGCGACTCAATTTTGCCCGGGATTGACCGCGACCTTACCACCCTTCTCCAGCGTCAGATGGAACGGGAAGGGATTCAGTTTCACACCGGGGTCAAAGGCTTATCCTGTCCAGTTCCCGCGGAAAACGCCCGGGTTTGTGCCCAGGCACCTGAACCTCTTGAATGGCAGGCGGACAAGGTGCTGATTGCGGTGGGCAGAACAGCCCGAACCGCAGAACTGGGCATTGAAAATCTCGGAATAAAGGTTGACCAGCGCGGCTTTATTGTCACCAACGGGCAGTACGAAACGAACATCAAAGGGGTTTATGCGATTGGTGATGTCCGGGGCGGACCGCTTCTTGCCCATAAGGCGATGTACGAAGGTTTCAACCTTGCCGAAGCGCTTGCCCTGGGCAAAAAGCCGGTTCCCGGCGAAAAAAAGCCCATCCCCGCGGTTGTTTACACCGACCCGGAGATTGCCACGGTGGGACTGACCGAAACTATGGCTCAAGAACAGGGGTTGAAGGTAAAAGTCGCCCGGGTACCGGTCAACGCCATTGGCAGGTCCTTGACCTTAAGCCGCTCCGAAGGGATGTGTAAACTCGTGATGGACGAAAAAACCGGGAAAATTCTGGGCGGCGGTGTTGTTGCTGCACAAGCGGATGTCCTCATCGCCGAAATCACCGCCGCGGTTGAACTGGGCTTAACCGCGGAACAGTTAGGCAAACCGGTTCATCCCCATCCAACAATGAGCGAACTGGTGTTTGAAACCGCCCATGCCCTGCTCGGCAGCGCCATTCACATCGTCAACCGGTAAACATCGAGAATGGGTTGCCCGCTTTTGATGCAACTGGGCACCGTTGACTACGGTTCAGCCCTTGAACTCCAGTACGAACTGCACTCTCTCCGGCGCAACAACACAATTGATGACACCCTTCTCCTGCTTGAACATCCGCCGGTCATCACCTTTGGCCGCCGGGCAAACCGAAAAAACCTGCTCGTCTCAGAAGAGGAACTTGCGCTCCGGGGTATAAAAGTTTATCAGATTGAACGGGGCGGTGACATCACTTATCACGGTCCAGGACAACTAATCGGCTACCCGATTTTTCACCTGCGCACCGGGCTCCTCGGTATCCGGCGGTTTGTCGAAATGGTGGAACAGGCGTTAATTCTTGCTCTGAAAAACCTTGGAGTTGACGCCGGTGTAAAACCGAAACAGATTGGGGTCTGGGTTCAGGACAAGAAAATCGCCTCGCTGGGCATCGCGGTAAAAGAACACATCACCCTCCACGGCTTTGCCCTCAATGTCAAGGGTGAACTCGCCGGCTTTCAACTCATCAACCCTTGTGGGTTAAATCCGTCGGTAATGACGACAATTGAACGCTGCGGCGGGGAAAACGCGATGCCTCTTGTCCGCGCGGCGGTCATCGCCGGATTTGAACAGATTTTCGGGATTGAATTTCAGAAAAACTTGCCCCGCAGTTTGACCTCGCTGACAAAACGGCTCAACTCCTTTTGCATCTCCTCCGCATCAGACCGAGAATAAGGACTTTTCTTCCGATAACTCTCAGAACGGGCATTCTCGGGTACAAACTGCTGCAACACCACCCGTTTTGCTCCCTTCAAAACGGAACCAATCTCCGCCATATCACCCTTCTCAACCAGACCGGGCACCAGCGTAATCCGGAACTCAACCTCCTTGTCCGATTGCAACAGCAGTTTGATGGAACGGCGCAGCGGCGCCAGGTTGGGCAGGTCCCGACCGCTCGCGATGGAATAACGCTCGTCAAGGGGCGCCTTGATGTCCATCGCCACAAAGTCAACCAGTTGCAACGCCATTGCCCGTTTTAAGGCATAGGGGAACGAGCCGTTGGTGTCCAGTTTCACCTTTAACCCCAGCCGCTTGATATCGGCACACAACTGAAATATCTCGGGATGCATTAACGGTTCCCCACCGGTCACGACAACCCCATCGAGCCAGCCCAGTTTCCGCTCCAGTTCGGGCTTAAGTTCGTCCCAGGTAATCTGGGGCAGGCTTGGGTCGTCGTTGGCGATGGAACTGTTATGACAGAAAGGGCAGACAAAGTTACAGCCGCCGATAAAAATCACCGAGGTGATTTTGCCATCCCAGTCCACGAGTGATGTTGGGATGAAGCCGAGAATGCGCATCGCCGAATAATAAACCGTGCACCGCCTGAGTCAAGTAAAATAGGGGCACGCTGCAGCGTGTCCTTACATATCCATTTTATGGCTATTTCAGAAGCAACACCTTGACCTTTGTGCAGGCATCAGGGGTTTTGATTCCTAAGAAATATATCCCGGGACTCAAACCTTTTGCCTCCCAGTTGAATACACCCGGACCCGCCGGCACATCAAATTCCCACTGACCTACCTGCCTGCCTGCCGCATCATTGACGACAAGCGAAAACCGCCCCGTGGTAACAGCATAGTAATGAATGAAAGCCCGCTTTCGCACGGGATTGGGGAAAACCACAGGCTGGACTCGGGGCTTTAGGTTTTTTCTCTGCTCTGCAATTCCCGGATGTACCATCCCCAATGAGTCGGTCTTAACAAAACAATTATAATTCCCCAGATATCCGGAAAACAGAAATCCCCCATCTAAGGCGGTTTCGGCACAATAGATGTCAGAGAAATGATTTGAGTCTGGGGTACCAAAATCCCGAACCCAGACAACCTCGCCCGAGCGGTTAAAGCGAATCAACTTTGCTAATGCATAGTAAGGGGTGAGTTCACAACGGCCCCCAACAACACAGCCACCGTCACTAGCTGGGGTAACTGTCCAGAGATACCAAAGAGGATAACGAATATGGGGAAGCACATAGCGCCACTGCTCATTACCCCACCGGTCAACTTTCCAGGCCCACGTGCCCATCTTTTCTGACCAGGCGGTTGGACCACAGGCGACATAACCACTGTCCGCAGTCTCACATAAATCTGAAATGACCGCCCTATCCAGGGCGGTGTCATTAAAAACACTTATCCACTGGATGTTACCTAACCGGTCAGTTTTCACCAGCGCCGAGGTAAGGGTCAGTCCATGTAATAACTCCACCCGACAGCCAAGTATGAATCCACCATCTGATGACTTTTGCAGCCGGAGGAGCGCAAGGGTAGAATCGTGAAGCGGTGGATACTCTTTTGTCCATAAAAGATTGCCCGCCCGGTCAAATTTCCATAACTGCCAGTGAGTTTCCCACTCATTCCCGTTCTCCTTGTCCAAAACCACCGTTACCGCAAAACCGGAATCTGGAGTAGGACATAGCCCCGAGAAATCTATACCGTTTTCATCCGTACAATCATAAAATTTAATCCAGCGCAGATTGCCAAGTGGACCTATCTTTGCAATAATCTCGCGTGCATTGGTTGTGTGCGGCTCATAAACCACCCAACCCCCAGTGGCAACATATTCGCCATCCAGGGTTTGACAGATATGACGAAAACTCGAGTGCCCAGGGAAACGGGGTGGATAGTATTTAAGCCAGAGGGAATCACCCTCAGGGGAAAACCGATACAACCCAGCGTATCCACCGTTCATATTGGCGGAATCAATAACCCCGACCTCTATCAAATAACCTGAATCAGGTAGAACCACAATAGAGTTAGATCCCGGCATACTTCCAAAGAAAACATTGTTAGAGTGGCGCCAGAAGGTTATCTGACCCTGGAGCCTAATAAGACAGCCAAGCACAATTATGAGCCCAATCAGGTACCGAATTTTATATGCCAGGGGTGTCATTGATGCCCCCTTAACGGATGATTGTCAGTTTTCCGCCAACCTCACCGGTTGGGGTTTTGAGATGGTAAAAATATACACCGGCAGGCACATCAGCGTGACGCCAGATTAGTTCATCGCGATTTTGGTCTGTGCCCTTTTCTAACATCACATTATAATTTAAACATTTTTTCTTTTTTGTCAATATCTTTTTTATGAGGCAGAAGTAAATTACATCAGAATTGCCGGTTTTCTGCGGTCAGCGGTTCAGGGTCGCAAGGTGGGCTATCCGTGCTGGTTTAAATAGTCGTGTGCCATCATCGCTGCCAGCGCACCATCACCGACCGCGGTCGCAATCTGGCGCAGCGCTTTCCGCCGGACATCACCGGCGGCAAAAACCCCGGGCAGAGAGGTTTGCAGACTGTCATCGGTGATGATAAAGCCGGCTTCGTCAAGGTTGAGCATACCCTGACACCAGGCGGTGTTGGGCGCGAGCCCGACATAGATAAAGAGCGCCGCGACCGGCAAAGTCGTCACCGCGCCCGTTTTCAAATCTTTTATCGTTAGGCTCTCCAGCCGGCTGGTGCCGTTAAACGCTGTTACCACGCGGGAAAGGAGCAGTTCAATCTTCGGGTTCTGTCTGGTCCGCTCCTGACACACCTTTGCCGCCCGAAACTCATCCCGGCGGTGAATAAGATACACCCGGGAGCAGAAACGGGTAAGATAGTTCGCCTCAGCAAGCGCCGAATCACCGCCGCCCACCACCGCCACCGCCTGGTCCCGAAACAGCGGACCATCGCATATCGCGCAGTACGATATCCCCCTGCCCACAAACCGCTCCTCACCTTCCACACCGAGCGGCCTTGGTCTGGTACCGGTGCAGATGATTACCGCACCGGGATTAAAATTACCGATTGTTGTCTTCACCTCCAGACCCTGGGCGCTGCGGTCAATTCCGGTAACCTCACCGGTCTCAAACTGGCAGCCGAACCGCCGCGCCTGCGCCTCCATCCGCGCCACCAGTTCCACCGCCTCAATCGGCTCCGCAAATCCGGGATAGTTTTCCACAATTGCGGTCTTTGCCACCTGACCGCCAACCAGTTCACTTTCAATCAAAACGGTCCGCCTGCCGGCACGAGCGGCATAGATTCCCGCGGTCATACCAGCAGGACCGGCACCAACAATCAGTACCTCAGGCTCACCCATCTTTCAGTAAACGGGCAAGAATCGCCCTTTGAATGTGCAGCCGATTTTCAGCCTGGTCATAGACAATCGCCTGCGGTCCATCCAGCACATCATCGGTAATCTCTTCACCCCGATGTGCGGGCAGGCAGTGCAAAACCTTGGTCGTGGGCTTTGCCTTTGTCAACAGGGTGCGATTGACCTGAAACGGCTTGAATATCTGGCGCCGCTGCTCCGCCTCATCCTCCTGACCCATTGAAGCCCAGACATCGGTGTAGATAAAATCGGCATTTGCCACCGCCTCACACGGGTCATAGGTAAACTTCAATCTTGCCCCGCTCTTTGCCGCAAACTCCCGGCTCTGGGCGCTAATCTCGGAATTCGGCTCAAACCCCTTGGGTGTTGCCACATTGAGGTTGAACCCAACAATACCCGCAGCAAGGAGCAGAGAGTGGCACACATTGTTGCCATCACCAGTCCAGGCAACCGTTACGCCCTCAAGTTGGCCATAGTGCTGGCGAATCGTCAAAAGGTCAGCAAGAATCTGGCAGGGGTGCTCAAGGTCAGAAAGGGCGTTAATAACCGGAATGGTTGCCGCCTGTGCCAGACCGGTGACCTTTTCATGTTCAAAAACCCGGGCGATAATCACATCAACCCAGCGCGACAGATTCCGGGCAACATCGGGCACACTTTCCCTGGTCCCGAGCCCGATATCGGTCGGACTCAAATAGGTACTGGTCGCACCCAGCTGATGCAACGCCCGCTCAAATGTCACCCGGGTGCGCAAACTGGGCTTTTCAAAAATCAACACCCCCATCTTGCCCCGGGCGTGGGTGAGCACCTTATCCTTTTTTACCGCTGCCTTCAACCGCTCCGCTTCATCCAGGAGCGTCACAATCTCTTCTCTGGTTAAATCGGCAATTGATGTTAAGTCTTTCTTCATAATTATAAAATATAGCGGCTCAAATCCTTGCTGGCAACTATGTCTTTGAGCCGGCGCTGCACATACCCGGCATCAATCCGCACCGCCCGGGTCTTAGGATTAGGCAACTCAAACAGGATGTCCTCAAGCAAAGTGGTCATCACCGTATGCAACCGCCGGGCACCGATGTTCTCGGTTTCGCTGTTCACCCGAAAGGCAATCTCGGCAACCGCATCAATTGCCGCCCGGGTGAATGTCAACTTCACCCCCTCTGCCGCAAGCAGGGCGGTGTACTGCTTGATGAGCGCATTCTCCGGCTCAATCAGAATCCGCTTAAAGTCGTTTGCGGTCAATGGCTGCAACTCCACCCGAATCGGAAACCGGCCCTGGAGTTCCGGTATCATATCGGACGGCTTGACCTTGTGAAAGGCGCCCGCAGCAATGAACAGGATATGGTCGGTCCGCACCATCCCGTACTTGGTCAAAACACTTGACCCTTCCACCACCGGCAGCAGGTCGCGCTGTACCCCTTCCCTTGACACATCCGGTCCGGAACTGGCGGGCGTCGTGCTCACCACCTTGTCAATCTCATCAATGAACACAATCCCGCTCTGCTCCACCCGGCGCTTCGCCTCAGCAACAACCTCATCCATATCAATCAACTTCTGCGCCTCCTCCTGAATCAGCACCCGCTTCGCCTCGGCAACGGTCAGCCGGCGCCGCTTCGTCTGCTTGGGCAGTGTCGGACCCAGGATGTCCTGCAACTGAATCAAAATCTCCTCGCCGCCCAGCGGTGCCAGCGCATCGGCAAAGGGAAAAGTGGTCGTGGTTGACTTTATTTCCACCATCCGGCTATCCAGTTCGCCGGCGCGCAACTTCTCTCTTAACCGCTCCCGGGCGCCTGGTGTCCGCACCTCATCATCGGGCAAAAGCAGTTTCAAAAGTTTCTCCTCCGCCAGCGCCTCGGCACGACTTTGCACCTCGCGCGTCTTTTCTGCCCGCACCATATTGACACCAATCTCCATCAAATCCCGAATCATCGAATCCACATCCCGGCCCACATAGCCGACCTCGGTAAACTTGGACGCCTCAACCTTGACAAACGGTGCCTGCGCCAATCGGGCAAGACGTCGGGCAATCTCGGTCTTGCCGACGCCGGTTGGTCCAATCAGGATGATGTTGTTGGGCAGAATCTCCTCGCGCAGCCGTTCCGGCACCTGTTGCCGGCGCCAGCGGTTGCGCAGGGCAATCGCCACCGCCCGCTTCGCCTTGTGCTGACCCACGATATACCGGTCCAGTTCCGCCACAATCTCGGCGGGCGTCAGCATCCGCGCCGGTGTTACCGGCACCATCGCACCCGAAGTTGCTGTTTCCGAATATTCAACCTTCATCGCACCCTGCCGCTTTTTTGCTCATAAAATAAGGATAAACCGCCCGGAAATAGAGTCAAGCATCCGCTGATATTGACAATATCGGTAATTCCCCTATTGTCATCTACCTATGGCGGAAAACCCCCAATCCCGGACCCCGGAATCAACCTTCACCGCGGTCGCCCTTGTCACCGCCGCCTACATCGGTGCCCAGATTCTTTCTGACATCGCGAGCCTGCGCATCGTTTTCCTCTTCGGCTTCAGTGTTGACGCCGGCACTTTGATTTACCCCTTTACCTTTACCATCCGCGACCTTGTGCACAAGACCGCGGGCATCCGCACCGCGCGCCGCGTTGTTGTCGCCGCCGGCGCAATCAACCTGTTTATGGCGGCGCTCTTTTACCTTGTTGCCCGTTTGCCTCCGGACCCACAGGTCGGTCCGCAACTGGAGTTTGGCACCGTACTCTCGCCGGTCTGGCGCATCGTCATCGCCTCAATCGTCGCCGAGGTCGCCTCGGAACTGGTGGACGGTGAAATCTACCAGTTATGGGTCAACCGGATGGGTTTGCGCCGGCAGTGGCTCCGGGTCCTTGTCTCCAACTCATTCAGCGTGCCCTTAGATTCGGCGCTCTTCTGTTCACTTGCCTTCATCGGCCGGATGCCCTTCGCCGTCGTGTTAAGTATCTTCTGGGCAAATGTCATCCTCAAAGGCATCTGCACCCTGCTCTCTTTGCCCACAATCTACCTTGTCCGGGAACGCCCGTTGCGCGCCTGAACCCCTTGGGCGTCTTGTTGACATCCCAAAACTGTTAAATAAATTGATTCTATGGAACGAACTCTTGCAAAGGAACTGCCGCAACATATTGGCGAGCGCGTCCGGCTTTTGGGCTGGGCACACCACATTCGGCCCGTTGGTAAAATCACCTTCCTTCTTTTGCGCGACCGAACCGGCATCTGTCAGGCGGTAACCACCGACCCGGCAAAGTTTCACCTGGACGAACTCAAGCGCGAATCCATCGTTGAAATCATCGGCACGGTCAAGCCCGAACCGCAAGCCCGTCAGGGTTGCGAACTGGAACTGGAAGAACTGAAGGTGTTAATCGAACCGGTTGCGCCCCTGCCCTTTGAGGTCAACCGCTCCAAAAAGAAGTTAAACCTCAAACTGGATATGATTTTAGACCACCGCGCCTTTGCCCTGCGCAACCCGGAGTTTGGTGCTGTGTTCAAGGTCCAGGCCGAAATCGTCCGCACCTTTGCCGAATTCCTCCGGCAGGAAGGCTTTCTTGAAGTCCACACCTCAAAGATTGTCGCTGCCGGCACCGAAGGTGGCACCGCCCTGTTTCCAATTCAATACTTTGAGCAGAAGGCGTATCTTGCCCAGAGCCCGCAGTTCTACAAACAGATGCTCGTTGGCGCCGGCTACGAGCGGGTGTTTGAGATTGGCTTTGTCTATCGTGCTGAGGACCACGCCACCTCCCGGCACATCAACGAATACCTGTCCCTTGACTACGAGATGGGCTTTATCCAGTCCTACCGTGATGTCACCCGGCTTGAAAACCGGCTCCTCAAACAACTGGTGGCAAACCTTGCAAAAAACTGCGCCGAGGAAATTCAACTCCTCGGTGCCCAGTTGCCCGAAGTGGGCGAAATCCCGGAAATCCACTTCCGGGACGCGCTCGAGCTCCTGCATAAAGACTACGGCAGAGATACCACCGGTATGCTTGACCTTGACCCGGAAGGCGAGCGGCAACTTTGCGACTATGCCCAGAAAACCTACAACTCCGAATTCCTGTTTGTCACCCATTACCCGCGTAAGACCCGGCCCTTTTATACAATGTGGGACCCGAACGACCCGGAATACACCTTTGGCTTTGACCTGCTCTTTCGCGGACTGGAAGTCACCACCGGCAGTCAGCGTATCCACGACTACCACCAGTTAGTGGAAAACATCCGTTACTTTGGACTGAACCCGGAAAACTTCGCCTTCTACCTTGAGATATTCCAGTATGCGGTGCCGCCTCATGGGGGCTTGGCGATTGGTGCAGAACGGTTGACCCAGCAGTTCTTAGGACTAAACAACATCCGGGAAGCCAGTTTCTTTCCCCGTGACCGTTTCCGCTTAACACCGTAAAACCGGCCCTGATACCATCCCCCTAACGGCGCTATGGTCAACCCCATATACTTTTCCGCTAAATTCCTAACTCTTTCCCGATACAAAACTTAGCTGCGATGATTTAGATTGGCGCGTTAAAATTTTAAACTTTCGGGGTCAAAAATTATGGGTAGACCGGGCTATCTACACCAAAATCGGGGTAAAATCAGGCAGAGATGCCCTTAAACATCAAGGTTTTCGACATTCCGGGCGTTGCGCTCAATAAACTCGCGCCGCGGCTCCACATCCTCGCCCATCAGCATTCGGAAAACCGCATCCGCTTCGGTCGCATCCTCCATCGTCACCCGCTTCAGGGTCCGCTTCTCCGGATTCATCGTTGTCTCCCACAACTGCTCCGGATTCATCTCACCCAGACCCTTGTAGCGCACCACCTCCAGCCCATCCCCCTTGTTCTTGCGGGTGAACTCCTCCAGTTCCTCATCCGAATAGAGGTAAACCTCCTTCTTGCCCTGGCGCACCCGATACAACGGCGGCTGCGCAATGTAAAGATAACCCGCCTCAATCAACGGCTGCATAAACCGGTAGAAGAATGTCAAAAGAAGAATCCGGATGTGCGAACCATCAACATCGGCATCGGTCATAATCACAATCTTGTGATAGCGTGCCTTTGCCGGGTCAAAGTCGTCTTCACCCACTCCGGCACCAATCGCTGAAATTATCGCCCGAATCTCCTGATTGGCAAGAATCTTATTCAAACCGGCTTTCTCAACATTGAGAATCTTGCCGCGCAACGGCAAAATTGCCTGAAACCGCCGGTCCCGACCCTGTTTTGCCGAACCGCCCGCGGAATCACCCTCAACGATGTAAAGTTCACTCTCGGCCGGGTCTTCAGAAGCGCAATCCGCCAGTTTGCCCGGTAAGGTGTCGGACTCTAAAAGGGAACGGCGCCGCGCCAGTTCCCGCGCCTTGCGCGCCGCCAGCCGCGCCTTTGCCGCGGCAATCACCTTCTCCAGCACCCGATTTGCCACCCGCGGGTTCTCCTCAAAGAAAGCCGAAACCCGCTCGTAAACCACGGTCTCAACCACGCTCTTCGCCTCGCTGTTACCGAGCCGGGTCTTGGTCTGACCTTCAAACTGCGGGTCCGGAATCTTGATGGAAACAACCGCGGTCAAACCCTCGCGCGTGTCTTCGCCCACCAGTTCAATACCCTCCTTTAACTGGCCGCTCTTGCGCGCATACTCGTTGATCGCACGGGTCAGCGCCGCCTTGAATCCGGAAAGGTGGGTGCCGCCTTCATGGGTGTTGATGGTGTTGGCAAAGGAGAAGATGCTCTCAATATAACCGTCGTTGTACTGAAACGCCACCTCCACCGCAATCCCGTTGCGCTGCTCCTCAATCACGATTGGTTTGTGCAGACGGTTACGCCCGGCATCGATATAACCAACAAAATCTGCCAGCCCGCCTGGAAAGTGGAAAACCTCCTCCTTCTCCTGGCGTTCATCAATCAGTTTAATCTTCAAATTCTTATTCAGATAGGCGAGTTCGCGCAGCCGGGTGGCAAGGATGTCGTAACTGAACACCACCTTCTTAAAAATCTTCTCATCAGGCTGGAAGGTGATTTTCGTGCCGGTCTTCTTCGACTTACCGATAACCTTCAGTTCACTCTTCGGCTCACCCCGGGCAAACTCCATCCGGTAAACTTTGCCATCGCGCGCCACCTCTGCCACCAGCCGCGTGGAAAGGGCGTTCACCACCGAAACCCCGACACCATGCAGCCCGCCCGAAATCTGGTAAACCTTGTGCTCAAACTTCGCCCCGGAATGGAGCACGGTCAACACCACCTCAAGCGCCGACTTCTTCTCGGTCGGATGGATATCAACCGGAATTCCCCGGCCATTGTCCTCAACCGAAACCTCATTGTCCGAATGAATCGTCACCACCACCTCATCGCAGTAACCGGCAAGCGCCTCATCAATCGCATTATCCACCACCTCAAAAACGAGATGGTGCAACCCGCGCACGCCGACATCACCGATGTACATCGCCGGGCGGTGCCGAACCGCCTCGAGCCCTTTTAAAACATGGATTTGTGCTGCATTGTATGCCTCTGCCATTGTCTTTTATCCTAACAAATCTTTCGGCAAAATCAAGCGGTGTCCGCGCTCCGTTTCAGAAAAAATCTGATGTCGGTTAACTGGCGCGAACCGATATGCTGGGTAATCTTTTCGAGCAACTGGTCTTTAAGAAAGGTCAACTGGGTCATCCATGCTGGTGAATCAACCGCCACTAACAGCGTCTTATCCTCAACGCCGAGCGCCACCGTATGCCGCGCTATCGCCTCGCCCACCACCAACTTCCAGTCGCTAACCGCACGATAGACCACAATCTTTTCCTCCATCCCCAACTGGCGCAAAACCCGGGGCAAAGTCTCGTGGACCGTTTGAAACCGGCGCAGTTTCTTGCGGCGCATATTTACTTATACCGGCAGAACCGCCCCGGGTCAAGGACACCCAAATTCGTTAAAAAATGTCGGAACACCCACCATTCTTTGCAAAAATAATGTACCGGTATGTTGCCCGGCTTTGCTGAAACAGTGCACGGACCGGTTGCCTTTCTTCACAAAAATAGTGTACCGGCACATTGCAATGTGCCCCTCTGGACTTCAACCCCACCGCTTGTTAAACTGTAATGTGCTCACGCGCAAGTCAACCGATACAACCAGACTGGCGCTCAAACCGGAACTGGTGGCGAAACTCAAAGGCATTGACTTAAAGGCGCGGCTTGTGGTTGAAGGGTTTCTCGCCGGGTTGCACCGCTCGCCTTACAAGGGCTTCTCGGTTGAATTTACCGAACACCGTCCCTATATGCCGGGCGATGAACTGAAACGCATCGACTGGCGCGTCTATGGTAGAACCGACCGCTTTTTTATCCGCGAGTTTGAAGAGGAGACCAACCTCCGCGCCTACCTCCTCCTTGACGCCTCAGGCTCAATGCACTACCCACCGGGTACCATTACCAAACTGGACTACAGCCGCTGGCTTGCTGCCAGCCTTGCCTATCTTCTTACCCGGCAGAAAGACTCGGTTGGCTTGGTCATCTTCACCGACCGCATCAACCGCTACATTCCGCCCCGCGCCACCGGTGCCCACCTCCGCATCATCTTCCGGGAACTGGAAAACACAAAACCGGGCGGTGACACCAGCCTCGGCAACACCCTGCACCAGCTTGCGGAACGGCTCAAGCGCCGCGGGCTTGTCATCATCATCTCCGACCTCTGGGACAACCAAACCGAGGTGCTTGCCGGTCTGCGCCACTTCCGGGCACGCAAACACGAACTCCTCCTGTTCCACATCTTCCACCCCGATGAAGCGAACCTGAACTTTCCCACCCCGCTCCTTTTGCGCGATTTGGAAACCGGCGCCGAACTGACCGTTGACCCCCGCCTTCTCAAAACGCGCTATCAGGAAAGTTTTCGCCAGCGCAGCGCCGAGTTCAAAAAGGGTTGCAACGAAGCCCGTATCGACTATCAACCCCTGTCCCTTGCCACACCCTTTGACCAGGCGCTCCTCAAATACCTTGAGCGCCGGCGCCGTTTGTCCTAAATGCGGTTCCTTGCCCCGGGATTTCTCCTTCTTTTGCCCCTTGCCTTCCTGCCGGTCCTCATCCACCTTTTGAGCCGGCTCCGGCTGCGCCGGCTTTCCTTTCCTTCTTTACTTCTCTTGCAAACCGTGCGCCGCGAGCGCTTCTCCTGGCTCCGGTTGCGGGAAATTGTCCTGCTGATTTTGCGCACCCTCGCCCTCCTCTTCCTCCTTTTTGCCCTTACCCGTCCCTACCTGCTCCGCCTCCTGCCGGGCTTAAAAAGCGAAGACCTCATCATCATCCTTGACGACTCCTACAGTATGGGTTATGGTGACCGCTGGCATCACGCCCGGCGCGCCGCCCAGCAGTTTGTCCGTGCCGCAACCCGTGTCCGGCTCATCCTTACCAGCCAGCCCGACACCGTCTTCACCGGAATAAAAACCCTGCGCGCTCTTCTTGACACCATCACGCCTTCCCACGCCGCCCCGGCTCTGACCCCGGCACTGGTACGCGCCTTTACCGAAAGCCGCACCGGCACCCCACCGCTGGTGCTCATCACCGACCTCCAGCGTTCTGCTCTCCCGGAAACCGGTTTGACCAAACCGCCTGCGCCGCTCCACATCGTCCATCTCGGCAGCCCAAAATTTGTCAACGCCGGTATCGGACGCCTTTACCTTGACAACCACTTTATCAGGGCGGAAATCGCCAACTACAGCACCCAGCCCATCACCCGCACCGTTCGCCTCCACCGCAACAGCAATGTTGAAGAGCAGACGGTTAACATCGCACCCCGCAGCACCGTTACCGTTTCATTTACCACACCCGGTGCCGGTCCCGGACTGGACACCGGCTTTGTCCAGATTACCGCCGACTCACTACCTCTTGACGACACCCGCTACTTCGCCTTCAACATCCCGGCAAAAGTGCCCGTCCTCGTTGTCCGCAGCCCCGCGGTCCCGGACCGCTACCTTAACCTTGTCCTTGCCGCCGACAGCACCGGACCATTTTTACCCACCACCGTTGACCGTAACGAACTGAGCCGGCTCGACCTGCGCCGCTTCCCGCTCCTCATCATCACCGATGCCGCAATTTTGCAACCCGGCGACTGGGACCGGATTGATTTTTACCTTACCGCGGGTGGTGCCGCGCTCATCATCGCCGGTACCCCGCTTCCGGACCCTTCCGGACTCAACCGCTTCCTGACAGTTCAGGGCTTCAACCGACCTGCCGGTTTTTTAACCGTTGCCCGGGTTGACACCACCCATCCCATCCTCAACATCTTCCATCCCCGCGACTTCGCCACCACTCGCTTCTTTGCCACCAACCGCCTTACCGGCGGCAAAAACCTCGTCTTTCTTTCCAGCGGCGACCCGCTCATAGTTGAAATACCGGAAAAAAACCTGATTGTCTGGACCTTTGCCCCGGCACCCTTTGCTACCGATTTGGTGTTTAAGGCACCCTTTGCCCCGCTTTTCATCCGCACGCTGACCTACCTTGTTACCACGTTACGCACTGAATACATCGTCGGCGACACTGTCACCCTGCCGGTAAAGAGCCTCGCTCCGGTAACATTGTCAACACCATCGGGCAACATGCTAATTTCACCTCAACCCGGACAACCGCGTCCTAAAATTGTTTTCACCGACACCCGGAATCCGGGAATTTACCGCCTTGACAGCCTTGCGTTTGCGGTCAACCCTGATGCCCGGGAAGGCGACCTGACCCCGATTTCTAACAACCTCCTGCCTCGCACCGGGATTACGATACAAACTCAGGCGGTTCCCACCGCGGACTTAACCGCACTGCTCTTATTTCTTGCCCTGCTGGCGTTTCTGATGGAAATGGTTATTCTTGTCTCTGAGGTTTTATTTCAGAAAAGAAGCCCGGTACGCAGATAGTCGGCATAGCGCCGGAAAATCGACTCATCCTCAAGAATCGCAATCCGGGATATCACCACCATCCCGCCTTCGGCATTGACCTTGAGCCCAAAAGCCTGATGACCCGGTTCGCGCACCACATAGCCGATTTCGTAAACCTCCTCCGCCTTCTGATAGCCCCGACCGGTAACCTGCTCCATAAACCAGGCAAGGTTGTCCGCTACCGCGGTCAATGCCGGCATCGGAGCAAAGGGATTTAATAGCGGGATTAAAATAACCTCACCGCCCTTGGCGCGCTCATCAACCACCTGGGTCCGGTCAATCTCAACAAATGCCTTTAACTCTTCCGGCGACCTCAACTCCATCGCCTAAATCTCCTCGCCATAAAGATAAGCATAAACCTTGGCATTGCCGACCATATTGGCGATGACGCAGAACTCATTCGGCTTGTGCGCCTGACCGGCATTTTTGCCCCAGACCACTGCCGGTATCCCCTGACGCCGGAAAAATGCCGCTACCGTACCACCGCCAATACCCTTGACAAAAGGCTCAACGCCATACACCGCCCTTACCGCCTTTGCCAGTCTTTGTACCACCGGTGCATCCGCTGGCGTCGGCGGCGCCGCGGGCGCTGCCTGCTCAATATCAACCTTGACCTTCACCCCGAACTCCTGTTCCACCGTTGCCACCACCTCCTGCACCGTATTCAGCACATCTTCCAGTTGATAAACCGGCAGAATCCGGCAGTCAAAGTAGAAGATATCCTCCCCTGGAATCGTATTGACATTGGGGACATTCGCCTCCTTTTTCGTCGGCTCCATCGTCGAATAGGGCGGCGTGAACAACTCGTCCCGGGCATTGAACCTCTCGTGCAAAACCCGGTCCAGTCTGATTAACAGATTGGCACCGGCCCGGTGCGCGTTGTTGCCATGGTGGGGTGTGGAACCGTGCGCCTGCTGTCCGATGGTCGTAAACTTCATCCAGAGTATTGACTTCTCCGCAATCTCAAGCAATGTGCCCGCCTCGTTGCCCGCATCCGGCACCACAACCAGGTCCTCTTTATGGCACAACCGGTGATTCTTCAGCAGCCAGTCAACCCCGAAAGACGAACCGGTCTCCTCATCCGCCACGAGCATCAAACCAACCGGTAAGCGGGGCTTTAGCCCGAGGTCTAAAAGCGCCTTCAGCGCAAAGATACTTGCCACCATCTCCTGTTGATTGTCCTCAACACCCCGGCCATAGATTTTGCCGTTCTCCACCCGGGCACAAAACGGGTCTGACTCCCACAACTCCCTTGGTCCGGCTGGCACAACATCAAGATGGGTCATCACCCAGAGCGTAGGACCAGTGCCTTCCCCTTCCTGCCGCACCACAAGGCTGGGTCGATAACCGCACGGTGCCAGCGGGTCTGGCGCGCGAAACTCCTCAAACTCAAGCCCCCAGCCCGCCAGAACCCCTTTTAGATACTCAACCCTTGCCTTTTCGCCTTCCCCACCCGATTTCGGGCTGATTGCCGGCAGCGCCACGAGCCGACGCTGCATCTCCACCATCTCCGGCTCCAGCGCCTCAATCCGCTGCACGATTTTATCAAATATTTCCTTGTCCCACATCGGTTCATAATAGCGGGTTTAAACCGTCCGGTCAATACCGGTTTTATCCAAGAACCGGAAGCCAGAAATAGAATGTTGAACCTTTACCCGGCTCGGACTCGGCGCCGATAAACCCCTTGTGCGCCTCGATTATCTGCCGGCAAATCGCCAATCCCAGACCCGTAGAACGCTCACCCGCGGTGCTCCGGACACTGGTCTTCTGAAACGGCTTGAACAACTTTTTCATCTCATCTGCCGGAATTCCCTGGCCCTGGTCTTTTACCGCCACCCGCACCCCGCCATTCTCCTTACCCACCCGCACCGACACCTTCGTACCCGGCGCCGAGAACTTAAACGCATTACTCAAAAAGTTGTTGAGCACCTGGGTAATACGTGCCGGGTCCGCATACACCCGCACGCCATCGTCTTCAATCACCAGTTTCAGTTCAATCCCCTTCTGCGCGCCTAACATCCGGTTCTCCTCAATGTTCTTCGCCACCAGTTCTGTCAACTCCACCGGTTCCAGATTCAACTCAATCTGCCCCGCCTCAATCCGGGTGAAGTCCAGCAAGTCGTTGATTAAATTAACCATAAATTCGGCGTTCGCCTTAATCCGCTCGATAAACTCCAACTTCTTCTCATCGGGTAATGAAGCGCCCGCCTCCTCTAAGAGAAAACCGGCACAGGTGATTATCACTGTCAGTGGATTACGCAGGTCGTGCGCCGCCATACCGAGAAACTGATTCTTCAACTCGCTCAACTTTGCCAGCTGGGTGTTCTTCTCTGCCAGTTCCAGCTCCTGACGTTTCCGCTCCAGTGCATAGCGCAAACTGCGCACCAGCCCCCGGCTATCAATATGCCCCTTTACCAGATAGTCCTGTGCCCCCATCTTTGCCACTGCCACCGCCATCTCTTCGTCATCCAGCCCGGTCATAATCACAATCGGCACCTGCGGCGCCACAGTATTGACGCGCGCTACCGTCTCCAGCCCCTTACTGTCCGGTAGCGATAGGTCAAGCAGCACCACATCAAAACTCTCTTCCTTCAGCCGTTGCGTTGCCTCCTCACACCGTACCAGATGGGTGATTTCAAACCTGCCGCCATCCGCCTCCGCTATTGTCTCTTTCACGAGTCGGGCATCACCGGGATTGTCTTCAACCAGAAGAATCCGTAACCTTTCACCAACCATCTTATTAAACCCTACTCCGGCAACTTGACCACCGTTAGCCAGAACTCCTGAATCGACTTTATCACCCGGATGAACTGCTCAAAATCGACCGGCTTTGTCACATAGCAGTTGGCATGCAGGTCATAGCTCTTCAGGATATCCTCCTCCGCCTTGGAAGTAGTAAGAATCACCACCGGTATTCGGCGTAAACTCGGGTCCGCCTTAATTTCTGCCAGAACCTCCTGGCCATTTTTCTTGGGCAGGTTCAAATCCAGGAGAATTATATCCGGGCGTGGCGCGTCGCTAAACCCGTCCTTCCGATAAAGGAACTTCAGCGCCTCCTCGCCATCCCTCACAATATGCAGATTGTTACGCACCTTTGCCTCGCGCAATGCCTCCTGGGTCAAACGGACATCACCCGGATTGTCTTCAACCAAAAGGATTTCAACCGGTGTCCCATTTTCACCTTTTGTCATTCTCCCTCCTTTCGTACGGGCACATTGCCACCTGTTCCTATTTTTCTCCCTTTGTGTACGGGCACACTGCGGCGTGCTCCTACTCTATTTCGGCGGGCGGCAGGGTAAAGAAAAAAGTTGTCCCCTTACCCACTTCCGACTCAAACCATATTTTGCCGCCGTGCCGCTCAACTATCTTCTTACAAACCGCTAAACCGATTCCGGTTCCCGGATACTCCTCCCGGGTGTGCAAACGCTGGAAAATCTCAAAAACCTTTTCCGAAAACTTCGGGTCGATGCCGATGCCATTGTCCTTGACCGCAAACCGCCACATTCCATCTACCCGCTCTGCCCAGATGTCAACACGCGGCTTCTCCTGGGTGAACTTCAGGGCATTTCCCACCAGGTTCTGAAACAACTGCTCCAGTTGCCGCTCATCGGCAAGGACCACGGGTAAGGGCTTACTATTGACCTCTGCTCCCTTCTCCTCAATCGCAATTTTCAGATTCAGCAGCGCCCGCTTTAGGACTTCGTTACTATCGGTCGGCACCGGTTCCTTACCCCTTGTTCCCACCCGGGAATAGGTCAACAGGTCATTAATCAACCGCTGCATCCTCGTTACACCATCAACCGCAAAATTGATAAACTCATCGGCATCGCTATCAAGTTTTCCTTTATACCGCCGGGCTAAAAGCCCGACATAACTGCCCACCATCCGCAACGGCTCCTGCAAATCGTGCGATGCCACATAGGCAAACCGCTCCAGTTCCTGATTGGACCGGCGCAACTCCTCGGTCTTCTCCTGCAACTTCAATTCCGCCCTTCGCCGCTCGGTGATGTCCTCACCCGAACTCAAGGTACCAACAATTTTGCCCGACTCATCCCTGATTACCACATTGTGCCAGTGAATCAACCTCTCCTCACCGCTTCGTGTTAAAACCGGATTCTCATACTCGGCAGCCGGTTCAACCTCACCGCGCATCAGCATATCAAACATCGCCCGGGTTTCATTCCGCACCGTTTCAGGCAAAAAGTTTTCAAACCACTCTTTACCCAAAACCTCATCCTCTTGATAACCCAGCACCTGACGACCCTGACGATTGATTAAGGTTACTTTACCTTCCCGGTCCAGGGCAACGATAATCACGCCCGCAACATCAAGATACATCTGTGCCCGCTCCTTCTCCTGACGCAACTCCTGCTCCTGGGCAAAGTAGCGGGTAATCAGCCGGCTCAACTCTCCGAACTCGGACCGGCTCTTGTTAAGTTGTGTCAACCCCTGCGTAGTCCGACGGCTCAAAGCATCCGTAATCTGCTTAAGCGGTCCTGTCACCCAGAAAACCAGTCCCAATCCAACCGTCAAAACCGTTACCAGTGCCACCACAATCAATACCACCAACTGCTGGACAACACCGCGATGGAACTGAACGATAGTTCCACTAACAAACCTCAATTTCAAATCGGCAATCGGTTTACCATCCTCCGCAAGTAGGGTGTGACGAATCACAATCAACCCCTGTGCCTGGTTTGTTTTCTCTCCATCACCAGCAGGCGGCACGATTTGCGCCGTGCTATTAACCATTTGTGCCAGTCCATTGACATAACTGTCATCCCATAACCGGGCAACAAAAAAGACGCCCTGGGGTTCGGTTTTTCGCTCCGGGTCATTAGTTGGATGGATTGTTGCACCCTGCACCTCAACCAGACCCAGAGGCGTTCCCGCCCAGAAGTGGCAGAACCGCTCCGAATCACTTAGCATCCTTTTTGCATTGTCCGCAAGCGACAACACTGCTAAACCGTCTTTGCCTTCCCCAAATGCACTGTAAACCAGTTCCCCTTTTCGGTTGTAAACCCAGGCGCCATCCGCCTGGTAAGTGCCCAATGGTTCTGCGACATTCTCATCAAAAAACTTCCTGTTCTTATTTCGTACTGCACTAACCATCTCATCCCAGTAGGTGTAGTCGTAGGCAAAATTCTTAAGTGAAGACCCTTTTAACTCCAGCAGCCGGTTGAAGATATTGTGGAGCGCATACTCCTGGGTGCGGAAAATCGCTCCAACGCGCCTTTTCTCATTCCCGTAGAACATAACCAACCCGACACCGATAAACACCACAACCCCCCAAAAAAGCGTGATAAATCTTATCGGCGTGCGCGCAAACATCTAAAACCCCCTTCCCACGGTTAAACCGAAAACAGCCTGGAACGCCTCACCCCCGGCACTGCGTAAAACCCGGTCCGGCACAACGCTCAACTCAAGAAACGGTTTGATATCAAGCAATCCTTTTAATGAGTAGTTGAGCCCTGCTCCAAACTCAATTACATTCAACGCCCAGCGTGCTACCCCGTAATTTATCTCGTTGAACTGTGGTGAACCCCAGCCGCCTGCGAGGGAAAATTCTGGTGCTAACCCCCACCCGATTTCCCGGGAAAAAGCACCTCCGACTGTCCCGAAATAACCACCTGCAGAAGGGAAAACCCCAAGATTGTGACCGCTCGTCAACTCAAAATCAGCCAGCCCATAAGCGACATTGAGTCCCAGTTCCAGTTCTGGTTTTGTCCAATCATCAGCATAAAAATACCCGGCAGCCGAAGGTTCAAGGGAAAATCCCAAAATCTCCTGTTGATAACTGACCGTCAGGTCCAGTTCATTCAAACCCCAGCCATCACCATTCTGTCCCAGTGTGATGTTTGCCCAGGGAGATATCGTCCAGCCCGCAAAAGAAGCCCAGACCGCAGGTTGCGCCACCGGACCCTGACTCAACCTTAACCCGCGCCACACATAGCACGAACGACCCGACAGTTCTAACCCGGATTCAAATGGCAGCCCTGAAACAAAAACCGGAACTAAGGCAAGAAAAACAGCGAACCGCTCCCCGACCTTCGCCATATCCCTCCTTTTTTATAATTATACCGAACAAAACCCTTTTTGACAAGATTAGCCCAATAGTCACGCTGTATTGACTCCCATAACTCCTGACTTATAATCAGTCAGGAGGTCAGAAATGAAACACCTGTTCTTTTATTCCGGGATAATCGTCTCAGTGTTGCTCGGCACCGGTACCGCAACCACTAAAATTGACACCATCGGCACTACCGGTGTTGACGCCCAGAACTACGGTCCAATCTGGCAACGCATCGTTTATCTGCCCAACAGCGGGATTTACACCGCCTGGGTCAAAACCGGAATGTTTGCCAGTTATTACAGTTTCGCCACCAACACCTGGTCCGGTGAAGTTGAAGTATTCGGCTCCCAGCGCAACGCCAGCGGCAACCTTGATGTACCGGAAAACACCGCCTCCCCATACTACCGCAGCACCTTCATATCCAGTTTTATCAACCGGGACCCGCGCTGGCCCATATTCGCCGTGGAGAGTGTTCCTGGCTCCACCAATTTTATTATGCGCCAACCCGACTCAAACCTGATGGGTTGCTCGCGCGCACCCATCGCCTTTACCGCCAATAACTGGTTCCATCTGCTGTGCGTTGACCCCACAACTCAGGACACCTTGCTCTATTCCCGCTCGAGCGATTACGGTGTTACCTGGACAAAACCGGTATCTATCTGTAACGGGCTCCTGCCTGCTAATCCCACCTACAACATCGCCGCATCAGAAAACTCTTCACGCATCGCCGCGGTCTGGACCAATGAAGACTCTACCGCACTGTGGCTCAACATCTCCGAAGACGGTGGTACCACCTGGTCCGGTGCCCGCAACATCTTTCCGCCCCCAACAACTATTACCAACCCGAAACCGGGCAAGTTCGGTGCCTATGCTCAGTTTGACCCTGCAGACCGGCTGAACATCGTAACTCAGGTGTGGAACGGCACCAACCAAACTCCAGCAGAAATCTGGCACTGGCAGGAGAACAGGAACCCACAATGGACACTTGTTTATCGCTTTGCCCCCTCATCGGTTATTGCGCCTCCGGAACCCGGCGAACCGTTTGTGATAAGACCGAGTATCGGTTTTAGAGCAAGCGACGCATCACTCTTTGTTCTCTGGCTCAATTACGACTCCTTAAACTACGAACCCCAGACCCAGCTCGCCCGCGCTGACCTGTTCATCGCCCAATCCCAGAACAACGGCATCAACTGGAGCCGACCCTATCGTTTGACCGGACCGGACGAACATTCCCGACTTTCCCCCGGCATTGCACCAAAGGTTGACGACTCTATCTTCATCATCACCGTTGTCGACCAGATTGCCGGTGTCTATGAGCAGGGGCACGGACCCCAGACCATTAACCCGGTTTGTGTTCTACGCGTACCTGTATCTGACCTGCCCGGTGTTGAAGAAAAAATACCCAGCCGGTTGAATTACCAATCCCGAACAACCATCTATCAGATTTCAGGATTCCACCTCCTGCCCCGGACAAAACTGTACTCCGCTACCGGCAGGCAAATTGAAAAACCAACCCGTACTGGCATCTACTTCCTGCGTCAGAACGACCAAACCACGGGTAAGGTGGTGCTCCTTCCGTAAATGGTTATCCTTTTTCTCCTGCTACCCGTTCAGATTTTCGTTGACACGATTGGCTGGACCGACCGCGACCGCCAGTTCCTCTTTCCCGCGGTACGCTACCTTGTTTACGACACCATGCACGGTATCTCCGCCGTTTACAAATCGGGCTATGGTGAAATCCGCTATAACTTTAGACCCCGCGGCAGCACCTGGCATTTCCCTTCTGGTGTCCTTGTCAACCCATACCCGCGCAATCTGGGCTGTCTTGAATACAACGCCCGCAATGGCAGGACATTCATCTCCACCGACTATCTGAATCGGGGCCGACGCACCATCGCCAACTTTATTGACTCGGCACCGGGCGCGGCAACTTTTCAGGAAGGAGTGATTACCACCAATGCCGAGTTTCCCCTGGTTGCTGCCAGCCGCTACGGCTATCCGAAATTTGCCGCCATCAGAAACGACACCCTCTTTTACTTAAGCGCCTGGTCCAGTTATCGTGTTGGTCATATTGGTCCTTTTCCCCGGCACAACATCATCGCCTCCAAAAACTCCTCCCGGCTTGGGTTCGTCTGGGCTGATGACCACGGCAACTTAAACCTGCGCGAAACCCCCGACAATGGCAGCACCTGGTATCCGCGCCGCCTAATCAGCGACAGCGTTCCCTCTGCCTGTAACCGTTCCCTTTTTGGTGCCCAGGCAACTTACGACTCAATTCGTATCCACATCGTCGCCGACCTTTACGACGGTCAAAACCGGGGCAGGGTGCAACTCTGGCACTACTCTCCTTCTGACACACCACCCTGGCACTTTATCTACGAATTCAACTTTCCCGACACAACAAAACTTGGACGCTACACCGCTGCTCTGTGCCGGCCCAGTATCGGTATCGACCGCAGTTTAGGCAACTCCAGCCTTAATCAACTTTATGTTATCTGGGAACAGTTCGACCCCGAAAACATCGACCCGCACACCGGCATCGCCCGCGCCGACATCTGGGCATCTTATTCATCCGATAACGGCAAAACCTGGACTGTGCCCATCCGTCTTACTGTCCCCGACTCAACATCAAAACGCTTCCCCTTCCTTGCCGAACTGGTTGACGACACCCTGCATATCATCTACTTTGCCGACCGGATAGCCGGCTGCTGGGAACTGGAAGAGGGTGAATCAACCTTAAACCCAGTGGTTTATCTGCAGGTTCCCGCCGGCATCTTTAAAGAACAGTCCATAAATCAACCACCATCACCCCCTGTTTTTTACCCTACGCGCCCAACAATCGCCACCATCCCGGCAACCAGCCCGAACAACCTTGTAATCTACGACCCGCTCGGCAGAAAAATAAGTACAGGCAATTCGCTACCCCTGATTAAAAACCTGCCCGCGGGCATCTACTTCATCGGCTCCGAAAACGCCGCCCCAATCCACAAAATCGTTAAAATTCGCTAACTTTGTAATGACACATCGCCCTTACCATTGCACTCTCAGTTTCTCTATTTCTTGACACCTCCACAGTCTCTTATTATCCTTTTGAAAACTAAATAGGAGGACACTTGGCAAAGCATTGTGAAATATGTGGAAAAGTTGCAATTGTTGGCTCAAACATCAGCCACGCCCATAATGTCACTAAAAGACGCTGGGAGCCGAACCTTCAGCGGGTTCGCATCAAAGAAGGTACCGCAACCCGGCGCATCTGGGTCTGTACCCGGTGTTTGCGCTCCGGCAAGGTGCAAAAGGCTTGATGCCGTTAAACGGACTTCTTGGTCTGGTGTGCCGGTTGACACACTCTGTCCGGTTAAAGGTGTTGCCGACAACTCACACCTGCGACCGTTCGCCCTTCCCATTTCTCACTACCCATTCAGCACCCAACAATCTTTCTTCTCCCTTGACGGCGTTACCTCATACTTTTTCCCCTCCCTTGAAGGGAAGGCAAAAGGGGGAGGGTGTTCTCACCACCCTTGCAGCGCAACCCCGAAACGCACCAACAAAAAGGAGGCTAATTGAACTGTTTAATTACTGGTATTACCGGCTTTGCCGGCAGCCATCTGGCTGAATATCTTTTAAGTTTAGGTTCCTGCGAGGTCCACGGAACTATCCGCTGGCGCTCGCGTACCGAAAACATTGAACACCTGAAAGGGAAAATCCACCTCCACGACTGTGACCTGCGCGATTCCGGCTCGATTTACCGTTTAATCGCCGATTTGAAACCCGACCGCATCTACCACCTTGCCGCCCAGAGTTATGTTCCGATGTCCTGGATTGCACCCCAGGAGACCTTCGTCACCAATGTCATCGGTCAATTGAACATCTTGGAAGCGGTCCGCGCCACCGGCTGCTCCTGCCGGATTCACATTGCCGGCTCCAGCGAAGAGTACGGTCTGGTTCTGCCCGATGAAACACCAATCAAGGAGACCAATCCTCTGCGCCCCCTTTCCCCTTATGCAGTGAGTAAAGTGGCTCAGGATTTGATGGGCTACCAGTACCATCAGAGTTACAAGATGCACATCATCCGCACCCGGGGCTTTAACCACACTGGACCAAGACGGGGCGTGGTTTTCGTCACATCCAACTTTGCCCGCCAGATTGTTGAAATTGAGAAAGGCAAAAGGGAACCGGTGCTCTATGTTGGTAACCTTGAAGCGGTTCGGGATTTCACCGATGTTCGAGATACGGTTCGCGCCTACTATCTGATTCTCGAAAAAGGGGTTCCGGGTGAAGTTTACAATGTGGCATCAGGCAGGGGCTACAAAATTCGCCAGGTCCTTGAAATCCTGCAGAGCCTTTCCACCGCAAAATTTCAGGTTAAACAGGACCCGAACCGGCTCCGGCCCAGTGATGTGGAACTCTTAATTGGCGACCCTACAAAGTTAAAGAAGGCGACCGGCTGGGAGCCACAGTACCAGTTTGAACAGACCTTAAAAGACCTGCTCGACTACTGGCGGGAGCGGGTGTGAGGGTCTTTGTCACCGGGATTGAAGGGTTTGTTGGCGCTCATCTTGCTCGCTATCTTCAAGAGCGGGGTGACGAAGTTTACGGTACCCATTACGCATCGGTTCAAGAAGAACTGCCCGCAACACTCTTCCCCTGTGACATCAACGACTTCAACGCCATAAAAAGGGCGCTGGAAGAAAGCCGACCTGATTGGCTCATCCATCTTGCCGGCATCTCATCGGTTGCCGAAGCAGAAAAAAACCCCATACCCACCTACCAGGTCAACACTCTGGGCACCTTAAAACTGCTCATTGCTGTGCATCAGCTGATGCTGCCCTGCCGGATTCTCTTAATCTCATCGGCTGATGTTTATGGCAGAGGCGACAAACCCCATTCCGAAACCGACCCACTTCAACCCCTTACCGCCTATGCCCGGAGCAAATACCTTGCCGAAGAGATTGCCCGGCTCTATTACCAGACCTGGGATATGGACATCGTTATCCTTCGGCCTTTCAGCCACACCGGTCCGGGTCAGGCAGACCGGTTTGTCTTTGCCCGGGTTGCCAGCCACATCGCTAAGGTTGAGCAGGGCAAAGCCCCACCGATTCTTGAAATGGGCGACCTCGAAGTCCGCCGCGACTACACCGATGTCCGGGACATCGTCCGTGCTTATATATTCGCGCTGGAAAACTGCCCTGCTGGTGAAACCTACAATGTCACATCAGGCAGACCGGTACGGTTGCGGGATGGTGTGGAAATCCTTTTGCGCCTTGCCCGCAAGAATATTGAAATCAGGCAGGGGGTTATTGAGAAAAGGCCCTATGACATCCCGTTCCTTTCGGGCAACCCCGAAAAGTTTCATCGGGCAACCGGCTGGACCGCGCAAATCCCATTGGAAAAAACCCTCTCCGACCTGCTTGAATACTACCGCAGCCGTTGAAACTGTCAGTCATCATCGTCACCTACAACAGCGAATCGGACATCAAGCCCTGCCTTGATGCGCTTATTGCATCTCAGCCTGCGGCGGAAGTCATCGTAATTGACAACCTCTCGCAGGACAAAACCCGGGAAATTTTGCAATCTTTTTCTAATATCAAAACCATCCTCAACCCCAAAAATGTCGGCTATGCCCGCGCCAACAACCAGGGCATCGCCATCGCGCAGGGCGAATACATCCTGCTGCTCAACCCGGACACCGAAGTCCAGCCCGATGCGCTTCAACAACTCGTTGACCACCTTGACCGCAACCCGGAATGTGCCGCGGTGGCGCCCCGCCTTTTAAACCCGGACGGCTCCCAGCAACTGTCAATCCGAGCCTTTCCCACCTTCTCTTCGGTCTTGCTGGAGATGACCAGTCTTCCCCGCCTTTTTCCCCGCTGCCCGCGCCTTAATGCCTGGCGCCTGCGTCACTTTGACTACGAAAAACCCGGACCGGTAGAGCAACCGATGGCATCCTGCCTTTTAATCCGGCGTTCGGTCCTTATAGAACTGGGCGGGTTCGACGAAAAGTTCCCCATCTACTACAACGATGTTGACATCATGTACCGGATGGCGCGCAAAGGCTATCAGACCTATTACCTGCCATCCGCCCGGGTTTTTCACAAAATTGGCGGTAGCACAAACACAATAAAATCAAAAATGATTTACGAAAACCATCGCTCCCTTTTCCGCTTTTTGAAAAAACACACCCCGAAAACCCGCTTCTTGTTTCAGGCGATTATCCTTTTACCCCTACTCGAAATCTCTGCCCTGATTCGTGCCCTTTACTGGCACCTGCGCGGGTACGCTGGCGACGATAAACAACAATAACCGCGCAAATGTAAGGGCACTTTGCTACATACCCCTACGATAACCGGTCAAAATAGGCTGCCAGCCGCTTTGCCTGCAACCGCCGGTTGTAACGGTCAACCCCCATCACCCCTGATGAACTCCTCGCCTCTACGCTCCCATTTTCCTCCCTCGTTACTCCTCCCCTTTCCTTTATACCGGCACCCTTCACTCCTTCCCCGCCCTTGATGGAAGGAGACAAAGGGGAGGGTACTATCTCTCTGATTTCCCGCAGACACCTGACAAAACCCTGCCGGTCCTGACAGACCAGCCCCTGCCCCGTCGTTTTTACCATTTGCGCCGGCTCTGAATCTTCATCCGCCCAGACAACAATCGGCTTGTAACTGCCTAAATACTCGTACAGTTTCAATCCCACCGGTTGACCGGGCTTGCCCAGATACAAAAGCGCCTGCGCACCCTTCATCAGGCTTATCGCCCGCTGATGGGAGACAACACCTAAAAACTGGACCTGCGGACTGCTTTCAAACCGGTGCCTCACCTCTGCGGAAACTCCGCCCGCAATGTAGAGCCGGGCATCAGGCATCTCCCCCAAACCCTGCACAACTTCGCTCAATGTTTGTTCCTGATGCCACAGATTACCCGCATACAGGATGCTGAAACCATCAAGCGGTTCGGGCTCCACCTTAAAATCGTCCGGGTCAAACCCGTTTTCAAGAACCTCCACCCTTTCCCCAACAAGACGGGCAGTTCCTTGATTGACCGCCAGTACCAGTTTTGCCTGATTTAATATCCGCTCTCGCAACCGCAAAAGCCTCCTCTTTTGAACCTGGGGTGGCTCTTCAAACCCACCGGGCCAGGGGTCGCGGAAATCAGCCACAAAAGGCAGCCCGCTCCATCGGGAAAGTTTCTCACCTACTATCAACGCGGTCCAGGGTGGCGCCGATGCGAAAATCACCTGAGGCTTGAATTGGGCAATAACATTCTTACCCGTCCTGACCGCAAATGGCAACCAACCGACCTTGCTATCCGGAAAGAAAAGACGACGGAAAACTAACTTAAAGAAGCCTGATTTGCCGGTTTTTTCTGAACCCCCCTTTATCTTTTTCACCCCAACCACTCTTAACAACCGATTCGGGTCCAGACTTGCGGTGCGAAATACCTTCGCCTTACTTAAATCGGCAACAAGGTCCGGGTCGTAGGCATAATAGGCAACATCCTTCACCGTTAAAAGCAGAACCTCCCAGCCAAACTCGGGCAGAAACCTGGTAAGTTTTGTCACCCGCATCACACCGGAAAGCCCGAGCGGCGGTGTGTAGTAGGCGACAAAAAGCACCCTTTTCACCCGCGCTCTCCTGTTTCCCCGTTTTCCCCGGGCAGATGTTCGGTGATTTGTGCCTTCACAACCGCCGGCTCCATCCGCACCAGTTGAATTGAGTCGAGAAACTCATAAAGCCCGTCAATATCCAGGGTCAACAGGTGGTCTTCAATCTGCAAATCTGGTGGCAAATCCCGGAAAAAAGCACCCGAACCAAGGCTGTCCTCAAACTCCAGAAGGTGGTCCCGCACCACCCGTTTTACCGCATCCCGTCCCGGTAACGGAAATCGCCCCTCCTGCAACCTTGCCGCGGGCAGTACCATCACCTTACCCGCCATATCCACCGCCGCCACCCCTTCGGACTGCAACGCCAGAGTTAAAACCCCGCCATAGGTCGCACCGAGAAGATGAACCAGATACGCTTGACCACCTTCAAAAAAATACGGGAACTCACCCGACTTCAACCCCGGAAAAATCCTTGACTTTAACACCTCTGCCATCCGGTAAAAGTACCCGCCGGTTCCGGTTCCTTCAAAAACCTTGGTACTGGGAGATACCGCGCCGTGTGGTCGGACAAAAATTTTCTTATCCTTTTCGCGCCGTTCCACAACCTCCCAGGATTTGCCCCCAAGAACAAACCGCTCAAACACAAAGAACACCGAACCAACCTCCTGACCGCTGCTTACATCAACCACCTGATACTGACCAAAACTCTTCTCCTGAATGTTAGAGTGAACCTTTCCGGTCTCAACCCGGTGTTCTACTTTTGGAGTAAGAAAGTAAACTCCGTTGCCCTTTTCCTGCAAAATCCCCTCCCGCACCAGATGGAAAAACACCTTTTCCACCACCGGGCTATTTCCCACCAGCGGTTGAAAAATCCGCCGCACCGCCTCTAACGTTGTGCCGATGCGCCGGCGCTGAAAACAGTAAGAAATAATCTGCTGGGGCAGAACCGAAAGACAGGGTGTGTACCTCTTATCAAAAAGTTTTCCCTCCCGGGCACAGTCGATAAAGGTCTCAAACAAAAGCCGCTCCCAGGGGTCAAGATAAACCCCAATCATATACAGCCCGTTCCCGCGGCGGCGATTGCCCCGGCCGATACGCTGCAAAAGGGAAGAGACATTAAACGGTGGCCTAAACAGCACCACCGCATCAACATCACCGATGTCAATTCCTAACTCAAGGGTTGAAGTACAGCAGAGGATTCCGCTCCTTTCTCCGGTCATTCTTGCCTCAACCTCCTCCCGTACCTGCCGGTTCAAACTGGCATGATGGACCCATACCCGGCCGGAAAATGGCGGCAGGTCAAAAAGCTTCACCCCGCTTTCTGCGAGAGAGCGGGCGTTAAAAAACACCAGCGCCTTGTCACAACCCTGCTCCTGCAGCCGCCTGACAACCCGCCGGTACCAATCCTTTTTCCCTGGCAGAAGTTCGGCGTTTATCTCACGGCGCTTTGCCACCTGCACCACCCCGGCACCAGAAAAGTACCGTTCACCCATCAACACATCGTCAACCGTTGCCGAAAGCGCATAGCCATTAAAATCGGGCTTAATCAACCGTAACCGTTCCAGCAGCACCCGTAACTGGTCACCCCGGGGCGTATTGTCAAGGAGGTGAATCTCGTCAACAATGACCGCGGTCAGGGTTTTAAAAATCCGTGGATGCCGGCACAAAAGCGAGTCAAACGACTCCGGCGTGGTTAAAAGCATAAACGGCAGTCTGCGCTCATCAATCTGCGGGTGGTCACCGGTCTTGCGCTCCAGTTTCAGCCCGAGGTACTCCAGAGGCTCAAGTAGTCGGCGATAAAGGTCGTTGACCAGCGCCCTGGTCGGTGAAACATACAGAACCGCAAAACCCCTCTTTCCCATCCCGAGCAAACGCTCCACCACCGGTGCCACCACCGCTTCCGTTTTACCCGATGCCGCGGGCGAAATAACCACCAAATTTTCGCCCCGAAGGATGCGGGGAATCGCCTCAATCTGAACTTCGGTCAATCGGCCAAACCGGGCAAAAAATGCCGGATAGGTTCGGGGCAGTAGCGCCTTTACCGCCCGCTGCTCTTTTATTTCGTCCTGCATTAATGGTCTTTGCCTGACCGCTGCCGGTCCATCTCCTAAGCGACCAGTTGCGGCAGAACACCCTGTTTCCGGAGCCGGGCGATGTCCAGCGCCTCAACACAGAATTTGATAAACGCCCGCACCCCGGTGCTGCTCTGCCGGGCAGCGCTGGCTAAAAGCTGTTTCTGCTCTTCAATCGGCAGTTTGAACCCGGGATAGGCACGCTCGTAAATCCGCACCATCGTGGCGAACGCATCTGCCAGCGCCTGGTCTTCAAGCGGTGTCAGGGCAATCCGATGCCGCACCGCATTGGCAAGCCGGATATAGCCATACTCGCCCGGGGTTGGTGTCGTGGCAAAAATGACGAGAAGTGCCGGGTCCCGATATATGTAGGGCACGGGCCGTACCTGATTGTGAATCAGCCGTTCATTGACCATCTTCAACTCCGGGTCGTTCTGGGCGCAGCGCACAAGACCGTCCATAAAGTTGACACTCTTGGTCAGATAGACCACATCCCAGAGCCGGGTCACGGTCTCCGCCTCATCAATCAACAAAACCAGCCCCTTGAGTCCCAACTCCCGGGCGATACAGGAAATCCCGGTGATGATGTTACAGTAAAAGTCCGCTGCGGTAGAAAAGTCGTAAAGCGCCGGAATCCCCTGCGCACCCCGCACCCGTGAAGCGGTTGGCATCTCTACCGCATACTCCTTGGTACTCTCACCTTCAATCCACTGCCAGAAAACCTCATTCTCCGGTGAACCGGTATCAAGCCTTCGCAGTTTGTTCAGCACCGGCCCAAAGAAAATGTGGTCGCTGAAATTCAACTGTGTTGCCGCCCGCAACAAATCCCGATACCCGTGCTCCATCCCATCCCTGATATAACGGAGGTTGCGCACCAGTTCCCGGTAAACCCGCTTGGGTCGGTGCGGCGAAACCTCCACCGGGTCAAACTGGACAAAACTCGCCGCCATCCCTTCCTGCAATGCCCGATGTAAACAGTACTCAAGAAGATGGGTCTTGCCCGTACCGTACTCACCCTCCACCATATAAACATCTCCCCGATTACGGGCAAGGTTCTTGAGCGCATCCTCCAGCGTTTTAACCTCCCGTTCCCGGCCAAAGGTAAAGGTCTCAACATCCTGATGCGGCACAATACCCAGGCGGAAAGCCTCAATCATCCGACAGGCGCTCACCCGGTCAATTGCTGCAACACTTGCGGTTGCCGACTCTAGTAAATCGCCGTCAAATTCAAACAGAAACCGCACCCGATTGCGCGGCAACCACAACCGCAAACCGGTCTGAAACCGCACCAGCAACTCCGTTCCCTGCCACCGGCTGTCAACAACCTCGCCTTCCCCGAAGACCGGATGCGACACCAGGTTAGAACTCTTCACGCTCCACCTTCTCCTGCTCGCTCCGCTCCAGGCGCTGGGTTGTCACCCGCAAAAGTTTCTCCGCATCCCGCTCGGTCAACACCAACCCCGGATTGGCGCGCACCTGATGCAAAAACTCCACCGCCGCAACAACAAACAACCGCCGGTAACTAACATCAAGCACAAACCCCCTGACCGCAGTCTCAGCAAGCAGTTTCAAACTCCGCTCCACACCGCTGACCTTTGCCCCGTAAGCGGTCTCAAAAAGGTCAACGAGCCGCCTGCCCAGTTCCTCCAGAAACGACACCGGCTCAATACCCAACTCCTCTAAGTTAATCCGCACCCCGACCGGATTTGCCTCAGAAAACCCGCTGCGCAACCGCTGCTTCAGCGCCTCGTAAACCGGTCCCGAACCCTCCAAAAGCAGATTCTCATCCGGCACCGCATAGAAAAACATCGCTCCGGGCAAACGCGAGTTACCGCACTCATCAACCAACTGCCGCAGATTGTCCAGCGCCCGGCGTCGGTCCCTTGACGAAGAGATTGACATCCCCCGCTCCGCCTCATCAAACAGCAAAACCACGCCCCGAAACCCAATCGTATGCACCCACTGAATCAAGGAGCGCAGCATCCGGAATGCGGTTGACTTGTCAATCCGCTCGGAAATCTTAAACCGCGCCCGTGCCTCGCGGGAAATCTCCTCACCCTTAAGCCACTGCACCGCTTCGGTGAACCCGTCAATATCTTCGGCTAACAGGGCGCTGAACGCACCCTTCACCCCGTTAAAGAAACTGGTTGAGTCCGGCACCGGTAACTGCAACAGATACTCCTGCAACCGCTCTGGCTTGTCCTCCTTACTGCGCCAGGTTGCTGCCCAGTGCCGAATCACCGCATCAATCCCCTTGTCGGTCAGCGTTGCCAAGCGGCTTGTCTCCTGCGGTGCGGTCAGATTGAGCGCCACCATCTTGTAAACCAGTTCCAGTTTATCAAACGGACATTCAATCGGCGACAAACTCACATACGCCACACAGTAATTGTGCTTAAACGCCCGGTTGCGCACCGCATAAAGAAAGTGCGTCTTGCCCCCGCCGTAATTCCCGGTAACCAGTTTAAAACTGGACAGATTGTACTTCAAAATCCCGTTCAGATACTCATCCTCCACCACCTGCAACAGCCGGTCCAGCCCGACCGTAAACGCCTCAATCCCGAACTCGGGTGGTGTGCCGGTTGAGCCTAATTTATTGATAATTGCCCTTGCCAGTTCTCTATCCATTGCCCGCTCCTCGCTTAAAAACTACCCGTTGACAAAAGAAATATACGAATAAAAGGTGCCCTCGCCCTCCTCATTATCCGGCACCCACAGCGCCTTTGCCTTCTCCGCGGTGGCGTCAAAATTTGCCACCGACAGCCGCAACCCCTTGCCGCCAACGGTACGGACACCGGAACGCTTCAAAAGGTACAGGTCGTAACTGAACCGGATGCGCGGGTACTCAACAAACCGCTCCCGCACCGGATTCACCCGAAACCCATCCGACTGCATCAAAAACACCATCTCGCCCAGCAAATCCACCAAAAAAACCCGCTCCCCTTCCGCCACATTCCGCGCCACACAGACCCGGCGATAGGCGGTAAAAAGCCGCTCCCCAAACTCCGCCGGCTCCTTAATCGCCCGCTTCTTCAAACTCTCATCATAACTCCGCAACAGTTTTGCCAGCCCCAGCGGCTCCAGTTTCACCCCACCTTTTAGCAACTCAATCTCCGGACCCCAGAAAACGGTTGCTTTACCTGTGGCAAAGTCTACCCGCACCGAAAACAACCCGCACCGCAAAAACGGCAACTGCCCCTTAACATTCAAACCGCTCCCTTCCAGACCAGCAAGCAACTGCCTGCCAAACTCAAACTTAAACTCCTCCTTTGCCGCCTCAATCTGCCTCTTCTCCTCATCCAGCCACTGCCGCACCTTATCCCTTACCTCGCCCGGTGCAAGACCATCAAGTACCTTCTCCACCTCAACCACCAGCCGCTCCCTTTCATACGCATTCCGAACCGGCTCGGCAATCAGCCGGCTATAACCGGCAAGCAGTTTTGCCACCTTCTGGGACCGCAAAGCGGTATCCTTCAAAACACCAATCAGCCCTTCCATAATTTATCAGTATATTATCCCGACTTTATAATGTCAACAGAACAGTACAGACTTCTCGTCCACGAACCATCCGCGCCCCGTTGCGTCAGTTAAACCGAAAAGCGGTTGCCCGCTATTAAATCAATACGAAAAATCACCAAAAAGTGACAAAAAACCGTGCCCTGCACAGTCCGGGGGTAATTCCTGGGATAGTCTTCTATGCCCCCTTTCTTACCCATAGCGCGTTAGCACGGAAGTGAGTCATAACGGTAGTTAGAATCACCCTTTACGATTCTATCTTATTGATAATAAATACTGTTATGTAATATACCCTGCGACCCGATACTTACTGTCGAGAAAACCGGGCACCACCCTGAGCCGTTTTTACCACCCTTTACCGGTCTATTTCCGTCTTTGTTCCGATGGCTGTTTTCTAATCTGCGTCCACCATTCCTTCGGGAAAATCTTCACACCGCCTTTCGGCGGTCCAACTTATTTGACTACAATCAATTTAAGGAAGTTAACCACCTGCTGGGTATTTTGGAGGGGGACGACTTTAATTAGATAAATTCCCGGCGCGATGCCCGCGGTGTTCAGGAGAAAATCACCTTTTCGAAGATATTCAGAGTGGCTCTTTAGTCGCCTGCCCGTGATATCAAAGACAGTAAACTGGTAATCTCCCGGTTCATAAACGGCAATCGGAACCGACTGACCACAGTGCACGATTTTTGATTTGAGCGGGTGGGAAAGGTAAGGTTGCCTTTCTGTCTCTTCAATTCCTGAACCCAGGGAAAGTTTCATTACGAAGAGGTCGAAGTTATAGATGTTATTTCCGCAACCGCCAAAAATATAGCAGTCGTTCATTCCAAACAGTTCAATGTACCCACCAGAGGTGAGTGTGTCGAATCGATAATAACGGGTAAAGATGGTGTCACCATCCGGGGTGTAGGCAACCAGCACGCATTTGGAACTGTCAGCGCGAGGACCAGGATAGGGGTCAAAGCCTATGCCACCGGTAGTAAGGATTTTACCTGATGGGTGGACCTTCAATTTGCTAAAGTTAGATTCGGGCACCTGTTGGGGAAACAACCTCTGCCACAGGAGTTCGCCTGTTGGGCTTACCTTCATCACAATCCCTTGATGGGGAAGAACCGGGTCTTCACCGGTATCACCAGAAATGTAGATGTAGTTTTCGGTGTCCACTGCAATACCAGTTGACCAATCCTCAAGATTGGCATCAAAACGGCGCCACCAGATAATATCGCCATCAGGCGTTAATTTGATTACAAAGAAGTCAAAACTCCATTCGATAAAACTGCCAAATTCACCCGTGCCCACAAGGTTACCATCTCGGTCCCAAACCAACTCAGCAAACCCTTCGGTGTCGTCGTTGCTGCTCAGGTCGTAATCGCGCACCCAGAGGATGTCTCCTTCTGGAGAAAGTTTCATCAGTAAAATTCCGCCCAGCAGTCCGTAGTCGTAGTAATGTCCACCAGCGATGATGTTTTGCGACTCGTCAAACACAACACTTGACAAAACTGTTTGGGGCATATTGTTAAACCGATAGCGTCTCTGCCACAACAGGTTCCCGGTAGGGTCCAATTTGATTATCAGACCATCAATTGATGAGTCACGATGCGGAAACCTAATAAGCCCAACCACGACAATGTTGCCCATCCGGTCAATTGCGACATTAAACACCTCTTCATCATATGCGGTGTCGTCTAAAACCCAGTTCCAGAGGGTGTCGCCTGACGGACTATATTTTATTAGTAGAATCCCTATATGGTTGAAGGAATCACTGTCCATCGTTGCGGCGACGACGACAGCGTTTCCCAGCGAGTCAACCGCACCTCCGCTGCAAATGTCAACTCTTCCGGTGTCAAATTCTCTAATCCACACCACATCCTGGGCAAATACCCCACCCGTAATAATGAAGATGACAATTAAAACAAGGGGCAAGCGGCGTAGAGCCGCTTGCCCCGGATTTCTACTACTCATTGCGCCAAACATCGGTCTCCTTAGCCGGTGTTTCTCTCACCCACCAGTGCCAGCCGTGTTGATTCCAGGTATATTGGGAATTTATGCTGTGGCCTGTGTCCCACCACACAAGGACAGAGTCACCCTGCGTGGTTGTGGCTTCAGCGGTTTGTATGGAAAGAAGTTGAGAAGTATCTCCCCACGCAAACTTTCTGTATCTCCCCCTCACCTTGCAATAACCCTCGGTTGGCCTTATCGTTTTGGAACCGCGATTGATACGTCTCTTCACATAAGGGCGCTGGGGATCTGGGTAGATTAAAATCCAGGATATCGCCTTGTAGCCCGAGTGGTCTACTATGTTAGTAGAAATGTTAGAAGGATTTGCCTGTGCCAGTTGTTCAGTCGCTGTTAGATAACCCGCCGCGTGGAATTCGTCCAGTGTCATCTCTTGAAAGTCGAGACCATCGGCTTGTATAACGGTGGAGTCTGGTTCTCCGTAAACCTCAACGACGCAGACACCTTCTTCATCATCATCGGTAAACTCGGCAACATAGTATCGTGCGGTGCTGGTTCCCTGTGCTACCAGCAATAGGGGGGGGGGCAAAAAGCAGGGTCAGGATGATGTTTTTGAGGTTGCCCATAAAAGACCTCCTTTATTTAACCTCGACCAACTATAACAAATATTAACCATTTTGTCAAGAAACGGAATTTGCTCCTGTTGCGGCGGGGTACCTTATCAGAGTATGTTGTAGCCGGTATTGACAGTTTGTTTATCATTGACTTTTATTAAATCTGATTTAGAGTATTAAGAAGTAGTCAGGCGCTTTATTGAGGCTGCTGAAGAACTGACACCAGGAGGGCTAGCCTAACTGGTAAGGCAGCAGACTTGAAATCTGCCGACCCTTCAACGGGTCTTGCGGGTTCGAATCCTGCGCCCTCCGTAGTAAGGATAGAGCAGAAGCGCAGTAGCGGGATAGAGCAGAAGGCCAGAAGTAATGTCCGACCGGAACGCTTTTCTGCTACTGACTTTTACGCAAATCTGGAGAGGTGGCCGAGCGGCTGAAGGCAACCGCTTGCTAAGCGGTTATACGGCTAACCCCGTATCAAGGGTTCGAATCCCTTCCTCTCCGTTTAACAACGCTCCCTTTTGCCCGCTTGTGCTAAAAACAGATGGGCAGGGGAAAATAATTTGACGATAACTCAATAACATTTAACTATGAATAACGAGCCGGTGCGCGTCCGTATTGCCCCTTCACCAACCGGTGCGATGCACCTTGGTCTTGCCCGCACCGCCCTTTACAACTATCTGTTTGCCCGTCAGCACCAGGGTGTGTTCATCCTGCGGATTGACGACACCGACCAGGTGCGCAATCAGGCGGAGATGCTTGAGCCCATCCTTGATGGCTTGCGCTGGCTCGGGCTGGAATGGGACGAAGGTCCAGAAAAGGGCGGACCTTACGAACCCTACTACCAGTCGCAACGGAGCGCAATCTATCAGGCGGCGGTGGAAAAACTGCTTGCCTGTGGTGCCGCCTATCTTGACTACGCCACGCCAGAAGAGATCGCTGCGGAACGGGAGCAGGCGCGGCAACGGGGCGAGACCTTTCGCTATAGCCGGCGCTGGATGGCAGAAACCGCAGAACAAAAGGCAAGTTTTGAAGCCCAGGGTAGAAAGCCGGTAGTCCGTTTGAAGATGCCCCAATCGGGCACAATGGTGATTGAAGACCTGATTCGCGGCCGGGTGGAGTTTGACCTTGCCCTGGAACAGGACCACATCATCCAGCGTCAGGACGGCACATTCCTTTACCATCTGACCAGCGCAGTTGACGACGGCGAGATGAAAATCAGCCACATCATCCGCGCCGAAGAGCACCTTTCCAACACCCCGCGCCAGGTTTTTATCCTTCAGGCGCTCGGCTATCCTTTGCCCCGCTTTGCCCATCTGCCGTTTGTTGCGGAACCGGGCAGTAAGAACAAGTTGAGCAAGCGCCGGCTCAAGGAGTACCTGAAGCGTGCCGAGTTCAAGGAGTTGATGACCAAAGGCGAACTGATTGCCCGGCGTTTGAACCTGAGCACCAGCCCGGATTTGTTAAATCCGGTGGTGATTGACTTCTACGAAAAGATTGGATTTCTACCCGAAGCGCTTCTTAACTACCTTGCCCTTTTAGGCTGGGCACTGGACGACCGCACCGAATACTTCACTAAAGAGGAACTCATCCGCTCCTTTTCCCTTGACCGGGTCAATCGGGCGCCGGCAAGTTTTGACCCGCAAAAACTGCTCGCATTCCAGGTCCATTATATGATGCAACTGCCTGTGGCAAAAAGGGTGGAACTGGTCCTGCCCTATCTGATAAAAGCCGGACTAATAAAGGAGCCGGTTGCACCGGAAATTCAGGAGATGGTTGGTGCAATCGTCCAGGCTGCGGGTGACCGCATCAAGGTTGCGGGCGACATCCTTGAATACGACTACTTCTTCCTGCCCGATGAGCAACTAACTCTTGACCCGAAGGCAGTAAAGCGCTGGGTCGCACCCGAAGGACAAAAGGCGCTGCTTGCCGAGTTTGAAGCCGCGCTGACCGAAATCCTCAACTTCACCAAGCCGGTAATTGAGTCGCTTGTTGCCCAGCTTGCCGCGGCAACAAACACCAAGCCGATGGCGGTCAGTCAGGCGCTACGGGCCGCTTTGACCGGAAAGGATTACGGATTTGCAATTGCCGACTGTGTGATGATTCTTGGCAGAGACCGGGTCCGTAACCGAATTCGCCGGGCACTAACCGTGGCGCAACAAACTTAACATTCAGGAGTTGCTATGGCAGAGAAAGACCGAATCGCCGAAGAAAAATCTGGACCGGACTTTATCCGGCGCATCATCAACGAAGACTTAAAGAGTGGCAGGTTTTCGCCGCCAATTGTCACCCGCTTTCCGCCCGAGCCTAACGGCTATCTCCACATTGGCCATGCCAAGTCAATCTGCCTGAACTTCGGCATCGCCCGCGAGTACGGCGGCAGGTGCCATCTGCGCTTTGACGACACCAACCCGGAAAAGGAAGAAGAGGAGTTTGTCCGTTCCATTATGGAAGATGTCCGCTGGCTGGGGTTTGACTGGGGTGAACACCTGTACTACGCTTCCGACTACTTTGAGCAGTTGTACCAGTGGGCAATTGAGTTAATCAAAAAGGGCAAGGCGTATGTGTGCGACCTTTCCCCCGAACAGGTCCGGGAGTACCGGGGCACTTTAACCGAACCGGGCAAGGAGAGCCCGTATCGCAACCGTTCAGTTGAAGAGAACCTTGACCTGTTTGAGCGGATGCGCCGGGGCGAATTTCCAGACGGCTCCAAAACCCTGCGGGCAAAGATTGATATGGCTTCGCCCAACCTCAATCTGCGCGACCCGGTGATGTACCGGATTATGAAGGTGCCGCACCATCGCACCGGTGACAAGTGGTGCATCTATCCAACCTACGACTGGGCACATGGCCAGTCCGACTCAATTGAAGGTATCACCCACTCCATCTGCACTTTGGAGTTTGAAGACCACAGGCCCCTTTACGACTGGTTTCTTGACCAGTTAGGTGTCCATCACCCCCGTCAGGTTGAGTTTGCCCGGCTCAACCTCACCTATACGGTGATGAGCAAGCGCCGGCTCTTAGAACTGGTGGAAAAGGGTTATGTTTCGGGCTGGGACGACCCGCGCCTTCCTACCATCGCGGGTTTGCGGCGTCGGGGCTACACACCGGAGTCAATCCGCAACTTCTGCGACCGGGTTGGTGTGGGCAAGGCGGACACCGTGGTGGCGATTGAACTGCTTGAAGACTGCATCCGGGAAGATTTGAACAGGCGTGCCCCGCGCGTGATGGCGGTTCTGAAACCGCTCAAGGTGGTGATTGAAAACTTTCCCGAAGGCAAGGTTGAAGAGGTTGAGGCGCTCAACAACCCGGAAGACCCAGCAGCGGGCACCAGGCTCGTGCCCTTCTCCCGGGAAATCTACATTGAAGAAGACGACTTCCGGGAAGAGCCGCCCCCAAAGTACTACCGGCTTGCGCCCGGTCGCGAAGTCCGGCTCCGCTACGCCTACATCATCAAATGTGTCGGCGTGGTCAAGGACGCTTCGGGTCAGATTCGGGAGTTGCGCTGTGTTTACGACCCCTTAACCCGCAGCGGTACTGAAACCCGCAAGGTCAAGGCGACCCTGCACTGGGTGTCTGCCGCTCACGCCCTGAACGCCGAAGTCCGGCTCTATGACCGGCTCTTCTTAAAACCGGACCCGGACGATGTGCCCGAAGGCCTGGACTGGAAGGCAAACCTCAACCCCAACTCACTTGTCGTGCTTAACAACTGCAAGGTGGAGCCGTCCTTGAAAAATGTCCAGCCCGGTGACCGGTTCCAGTTTGAGCGGTTGGGCTACTTCTGTGCCGACCTCAAAGATTGTAAACCGGAACACCTGGTGTTCAACCGCACCGTCACTTTGCGGGACACCTGGGCAAAAATCGAACAGAAACTGAAACAAAGCCAACCAGGAGAGAAGAAATGAACCTGTTTGAACGACTCACACAAGGTAAAACCGTTAAACTCATCGCCGGATTAAAAATTGACGCCGCGCCGCAGAGCGATGGCAAATGGCGGTTCGCAGTTGAATTTCCGGTAAAAGCCCAGAAACCGGACTATGTCCTGTTAGCCCTGCACTATTTGAGCCACACTCTTGCCCGTTTTCCCAAACAGGAGTCCCGGGGCTATGAAATGGCAACCAATCTCCGGGCGATGCTCACCTTGATTGTCAACGAAGGGGTCTGGCCCGGTTCGGATTTGATTCGCTATGCCGATGCCCAGGACAAAATTGTTCTGCTTGAGCCCGGGAAAATCGCCAATGGCGAAACAATTTACGCCGCGCTGATTGTTGCTCCGGGCAGCGGTGAACCGGACCTGGCGTTTGAAGAGCCCATCAAAGTTGCCGATGAAGGGCTGGTATTTTCGGTTGTTGCCGTGTTGCAGGCGCTCTTAAAAATCCTCGACCCGGAAACAATCGACCGTTTGGACCACGCCCTGCGCTACTTCAACTCCTACCTTGACGAAGGGGCAAGTTGTGCTGACCTGGCAACCGCCTGCAACCTTGCCAACCGGGCGTTCAAAGCCAGCGCCTGAACCCGCCTAATTACCCCTGTTGCCGCTTGCGTCGTTCCGAGCGGGTCTCAAATATCGTATAAAGAACCGGAATGAACACGAGCGGTAAAAAGGTGGAGACAATCATACCACCAACAATCGCTCTGCCCAGGGGTGACCACAACTCTGAACCCTCGCCAATCTGAAACGCTAAGGGCAGCATCCCGAAAATCGTGGTCAAAGATGTCATCAAGATGGGCCGGAGCCGAATCCGTCCCGCCTCTTTGACCGCATCAATCAAACCCATTCCCCGCTCCCGGCGCAATCGGTTGGTATAGTCAATGTACACAATCCCGTTGTTCACCACCACACCCACGAGAATCAGAAGCCCTAAAAGCGAAATCACCGAAAGGGTTGTCCGGGTCAAAAACAGAATCCAGAGCACCCCAATCAGGGCAAAGGGCATCGTGAACATAATGATGAACGGGTCGCGCAGCGACTCAAACTGAGACGCCATTACGACAAACACCAGAACGAGCGCAATCAAAATTACTAAGGCGAAGTCCCGGAAGGTTCGGGTCATCTCTTCGTAAGAGCCGGAAAGTTTCAATGTGAAGCCGGTAGGTATCGGAATGTCCTTGATTGCCCGGGCGATTTTCTGTGCCGCCTGACCCGCAGAGATGCCCACATTACGGGCGGTAATCTTGACAATCCGCTCGTTGTTCTTCCGCTCAATCTCCAGTGGACCGGTGCTGGTGCGCACCGTGACCAGATTGCCCAGCGGCACCGGACCAGTGGGGCTGGGTACAAATGTGCCTAAAATCTCCACCAGTTCATCGCGCTGCTCTTCGGGCAGGCGAATCAAAATGTCGTACTCCTTACCGCCCAATCGGTAAACGGTTGGTGCATTACCCTCCACCTCGGTGCGCAGTGCCGCACCAATCTGATAAGGGGTCAAGCCGTAGAGCGCCGCCTTCTGCCGGTCCACCACCAGTTGCAGTTCGGGCTTGCCAGGCTGACGGCTGGATTTGATGTCCACCAGTCCGGGTATCGTCTCAATTGCGGCGATAACCTTACGGGTCAAACTGTCCGCAGTAGCGAGGTCGTAGCCGGTTATGTCAAGTTCCACCCCGGAACTGGTTCCTGCCATACTGGTGAAACTGAACTCCTGGACATAAACCTTTAACCCCGGAATTGTTGCGGCAAAGCGCCGGATATCCTGGTCAATCTCTTCAACCGAATGCTTACGCAGGCGTTTTGGCTTCAAAACGATGTTCAGAAGTCCGGAATGGCTGCCCGAAGAGCCGCCCATAATCGCCACAAACCCGGTGCCGGTGCCCAGTTGCACCGCCACACCCTCAATCTCATCCTGCCACCGTTCCTGGACATAGTTCTCCAGTTTCCGTACCGCACTGTCGGTAACTGCAAGGTTGGTTCCCACTGGCATCTCCACCTGTAATCGGTGAAACTGGCTCTCCTGGACCGGGAAAAACTCGGTCCCGATAAAACGCACCAGCCCAAGACTGACGCCCAGAATCACCACCGCACCAAAAACCACCAGCCGCTTATGCCCCAATGCCCAGCCAATCAAACGGGCATAGCCATCTTCAATCCGCTGGTAAAACCGCTCGCTCCACTTTCGGATGCCGCTAATTGCCGGCTTCGGGTCGGGCAGATACCGGCTAGTTAAGGTCGGAATCAAAGTCAAAGCGATAACGAGCGAAGCGACCAGCGCGCCGACAACCGCCCAAACTAACTGGGGAAATATCACCTGGAGAAAACCGCGCACCAGAAGCAAAGGCAGAAACACGACAATCGTGGTCAGAGTGGAAGCGGTAATCGCCATCGCCACCTCATCGGCACCAACACTTGCCGCCCGAAACCGCTCGGTACCGCGCTCCCGATGCCGGAAAATCGCCTCAAAAACCACAATACCATTATCCACCACCATCCCGACCGCAATCGCCAGACCCGCCATTGACAGGATGTTGACCGAATAACCCAAAAGGAACATAAAGAACAGGGCAAAGAAAACCGAAAGCGGAATCGCAAACGCAACAAACAGCGTTGCCCGGAACCGGCGTAGAAACAGAAACAGAATAAACACCGCGAGGATGCCACCGAGCAGGATGTTGTAAACCACATTGGAAATTGAGCGGGTAATCTCCTTGGACGAGTCAAAGATAACCTCGTGCTCAACCCCGGCTGGTAAAATTGAACTCAACTCCTTCAGTTCTGCCCGTGCTGCCCGGGCAACCTGCACCGGATTGGCATCAGGCCGGCGCTGGACAACCACAAAAATCGCACTACCCTGATTGTACCGTGCCACGGTCAAAACCTCTTCTGGTCCCCAGTCAACATCGGCGATGTCCTTCAAAAGAATCGGACTCTGACCTTTCATCCCGACCACGGTGTTGCGCACCTGGTCCAAATCGGTGTACTCGCCCAAAAGCCGGATGAGAAACTCCTTGCCCTGACTCGTAACCCTTCCCACCGGGTAGTTAAGGTTCTGCGCCTGCAGGGTCAGATTGAGCGCATCAATCGTAATGCCCGCAGCGAGCAGTTTCTCCTCTTTAACCTTCACCTGTAACTGGCGCTTGGTCCCGCCTGCAACCATCGCGGTCGCCACACCCGGCACCCTTTGCAACCCATCTGCCAGGTCCTCTGCCACATCGCGCATAAGCAACTGGTCAACATCGCCGTAAAGGGCAATCTGTAAAACCGGCATCATTGACGCATCCAGTTTGAAAACCGCGGGCCGGGAAGCGGCATCGGGCAACATCGCCACCGCCATATCCAGCCGGTCGCGCACATCCGCTGCCGCCGCATCTAAGTTTGTGCCCCAGGCAAACTGCAACTGCACAATTGAGATGTTTTCCAGCGACCGGGAGGAAATCTCCTTTAAGTTGGAGATTGTACCCACCCGCTCCTCAATCACTTTGGTAACCTCAGCCTCAACCTCCTGCGGTCCCGCACCAGGATAAGATGTAACGACAATCATCATCGGCAGGGTAACCGGTGGCAGGATATCAACCGGCATCCGGGAAACGCCCACCACCCCGAACAGCACCAGAACCAGGGAGACCAGAATTGTCGTTACCGGTCGCTTAATTGATGTATCGGTCAGTTTCATTGTCCACCCGCCTCCACCGGATTCACCTTCTGCCCTTCCTTGACACCTTCCTTACCGGTCGTCGCCACCTTCTCACCCGGTTCCAGCCCTTCAATCACCTCAACCCACTCATCACCCCGCAAACCAAACCTTACCGGCTGGAGATGGGCGATGCCATCTCTTACCACCACCACCCGTTCCTCACCGGTGGCAAACAGCGCGGCGAGCGGCACCATCACCACATCCTTCTTCTCCTCAACCACCAGCCGTGCCATTCCTGCCATTCCCGGCACCAGACTACGCCGGTAATTGGGAATAGAGATTTCCACTGTTGCCGAACGGGACATCGGGTCAAGCATCGGTGCCACCCTCGTAACCACTCCACTAAACGCACTTTCGCCTGCCGCTGAGAAAAAGACCCGCGCCTTGAGTCCGGGTTTAACAAAAGGCAAATCCGTCTCACTCACCAGCGCCTTCATCTTAATCCGGTCCGAAAACCGCGCCACCGCGGCAAAAGGCATCGTCGGTGCCACGGTCTGGCCCACCTCAACATAAACCTTGCCCACCACACCGGCAATCGGCGAGCGCACCGGTCCGGGCTTGTAGTCCATACCGGGAATGTCGTTCACCACATAACCAATCGGCTCATCCGGACCAACCACCGAACCCTCCGGTTTGGTAATTTCGGTCACCCTGCCGGTGATTTTGGAATAGACCAGAACCTGCTCCTCACCCTGCAACACCCCGAGCAGTTGAATCGAACGGCTCACCGTGCCCCGTGGTACTGTGACCACCGTGACCGCCGGTACTATCGCCTCTTTTTCCTTTTTACCGGAGCGGGACTGGCAACCCGGCGCCGCCACAATTGTCAGAACCATCGTCGCCGCCACCACACAACTTAACACCCGCCGCAAAATCGGGTCCGTACCGTCAATTACCGCTTTCCCCTTCACTAACTTCTTAAAAATGTTTCTCATAATTCACTCCTCCTTAAAATTCACCGACCGCCCGCAAAAACCGTGCCCGGGCAATCTGATAATTGGCAAGGGCGTTGAGATAGGCGACCCGGCTCTGGGTCAACTGCAACTGGATGTCTAAAAACTCCAGATTGGTAATCAGCCCATTCTGATACCGCTCCTCTGCCAGCCGGAACGCCTCCTCTGCCACCTTCACATTCTCGCCCTGATAAACAATGTTGTTCTTCTCCTGACCTAAACTGGCGAGTGCCGCCTGAACATCAAGGTCAATCGCACTCTCCACCATCTTCAAAGACAGAAACGCCTGGCGGTACTTTGACTGCGCCTGCTTCAGTTTGTGGTAGTTGGTCAAGCCGGTAAAAATCGGCAGCGACAGACCAACCGTTGCGTTCCAGTCCTTACCCCACTCATCCTTAAAACCGACCGGTTTCTTGTAGTCAAAGTTTGCCGCGGCAAACAGTGTGGGCAGGTTTGCGGTCCGGGCGATGCGCACCGACCGGTCCGCAATCTGCACCAGCCGGCGCAACTGCGCCAGTTCGGGCCGATTTTCCTTTGCCCGGCGCCGGGCACCCGCAGTGTCAAGACCGGTCGTTTCCGCTGCCAGTTCGCTCTCGAGCACAAACACCGTGCCCGGTTCCAGTCCAAGTAGATTTGCCAGCGCTGCCCGGGCAAGTTCTGCCCCATTTTTCACCTGGGCAACCTGATTCGCCACATTGGTCAAACTGACCCGCGCCCGCATCACATCCAAACGGCTTGCCAGCCCGTTGTCGTAAAGTTTTTCCACCTGCGCAACATGGCGCTGCAACTGTTCATAAGACTCGTTGAGCAGTTGCGCACTCTTCTCAGCAAGGAGCGCCTGAAAAAACGCCTGGACTGCGGAAAACTTGGTCTCCTGGCGTGCCTGGTCCCGTGCCGCCTTCTGCGCCTCCAGACTCAGACCGGCAATCTGATACGCATTAATCAGTTTACCCCAGGTGAAAAGCGTCTGCTGCACCGTGCCCCGCAACAGGTAGTTGTTCTGGGAACCGAGCGCCATCCTTACTGTGTCCGCACCCACCGGCAGCGGCACCGAATCGGTAAAACCGATTATCTGTCCGGTAACCGGGTCGTAAACCCGCAACGGCAGCATCTGGTAAACCGGCGCCACCATCTCAAACTGGTTGACCGCACCGAGCCGGGTGTAACTTCCCGAAGCCGAAATCTGGGGCAGAAAACTGCCAAACGCCGCACCTTTGCCCGCTGCCGCCTCCAGAACCTTCTCCTCATTCTGCTTTAACTGGTAGTTGTTCTTCAGTGCCAGTTCCACCGCCCGCTCCACCGTAAGCACCAGCGTATCGGCGCGGGCAACCGGCAGCGCCAGAACAAAAATCAGACCGGAAATAAAAAACCAGATACTCCTTTTTCTCATACTCATCTCCTTATCCCGTTAAAGAAAATGTCCAGCGCCTTCACCGGCGCCGCCTTTACCCCCAGCCGATGGCTGGTAACGAGCAGTGCGGCGCGAAAGGCGTTTAAAAATGAGAGTGCGGCGAGCCGCGGCTCCACCGACCGAAACTCACCCTGCCGAACTCCCGCCTTAACCAGTCGGGCGATGTCGTCCACCAGACCCCTGATTTCCGGCAGCACCTGCTCGTGAAACCGCCGGCTAATCTCACACCGCTCCTCCCGCAGCTCCGGAAACACCAAATCAACCGCCGCGGGCTTGCTACTCAAACTCTCCACCCAGCGCGCAAACACCCGACGCAACTTATCGCTCGGGGTGCGCTCCTCCTGGGCAACCTCGGCAACAATCGCGCGTGCCTGACTGATGAGCCACTTCACCATCCCGACATACAAATCGGGCTTGTCTTGAAAATAAAGATAGACCGTGCCCTTGGCAACACCCGCCTTCCGGGCAACATCGTCCATCTTCGTCTCGTAATACCCCTTATCGCAGACGACATTGAACGCCGCCTGCAAAATCATTTCCCGTCGGGCTTTTGATTTCCGTTTCATATTTCAAAACTGACCGGTCAGTCATTATACCCAATCAACCCCTGCCCGTCAAGAAAAATTTTCTTGCCAATCAATTATTATCTGCTATGATAACTCTTTGAGACAATCAGGCTAACAAAGAGAGGAGTTAACTATGAGCGTTTCCGGTTCATTAGCAGCGGTCATCAAAGAGCAACTCCAGCGGGCACTGGACCGCGGCTGCTCTTTTGCCGATGTCCGCTATTACGAAGAAGACTCCACCCAGAGCCTGGTGCTCTACGACGGCAACCTGGAAGGCAACTACCGCCGTTTTGAGCGGGGCATCGGGGTTCGGGTGTTGAAAAATGGCGCAATCGGATTTGCCGCCACCGCCGACCTTGAACGCATCCCGGACTGCTTTGACCGCGCCCTCGCCAACGCCGAAGCCGCCGCGGCCCTTTTGGGCTTCCCCAAAGATATGGGCAGTGAGAAACCGGTGCACGGCACCTATAAACCGCCTTTCCAAAAAGACCCGTTCACCATTCCCCTGCCCGAAATCCTCAACCTCTTAAACACCATTGACCGCCAGTTGAACGAAAAACCGGTTGAGCACCGGATGGTGCGCTTCCACTTCCAGAAGCGGCACATCTACTACTTCAACACCGAAGGCAGCGAAATTGAACGCTGGGTGATGAACCCGTTTGCCAATATGACGGTGATGGCGCGGGACAAAGAGAACCGTACCCAGCGCCGCTCCTACGACCTTGAGTCGGACGGCACCGGCTCGCGCGGCTTTGAATGGGTTGAGAACCCCGCCGCATTTGCTGTGCACGCTGACCGCATTAAGAGCGAGTTGAGCCAGTTACTTTCGGCTGAAACCCTGCCTCCGGCACGCCGCGATGTGATTCTTCTTCCCGGACAGGGACACCTCCAGGTCCACGAAACGATTGGCCACCCTCTGGAACTGGACCGCATCCTTGGCTATGAACTGTCCTTTGCCGGTGGCTCCCATGTCAAGCCCCAGGACATCGGCACCCTGCGCTACGGCTCGGAAAAACTGAATGCGGTGGTGATGGTTGTGGAGAACTCGCCCGGCACCTTTGGCTATGACGACGAAGGCACACCCCAGCACCAGTACTACCTGATTAAAAACGGGATATTAGTCAATGTTCTCTGCTCGCGCATTGACCTCGGGGAAGCGAACGCCAAAGCGGGCAAAAAGGTTGTTGAGAAGTCGGGCGCCTCAGCCCGGGCTGCCGGCTTCTACAAAACCCCGATTGACCGTATGACCAATGTCTGCGTTGAATGGGGTTCAGACGGCACCCTTGAAGACATCGTCAAGGCGACGGAAAACGGTGTCATCCTTGATATGCCGGTCTCCTGGTCAATCGGCTCCAACCGGGAACACTTCCACTTCGGCTGTGAAATCGCCTGGGAAGTCAAGGACGGCAGACGCACCAAAGTTTACAAAAACCCCACCTATCAGGGCCACACCCTTGAATTCTACAACTCCCTTGATATGGTAGGCGACCGCTCAACCTGGCGTCTAATTCAGGTGCCCAACTGCGGCAAAGGCGAACCAAATCAGATAATGGAAGTCGGTCACGGCGTGCCGGTGATGCGCTTCCGCAATGTCCTGACCGGAGAAGGGAGGTAAAAAATGCTCGAACCCAAACTGCGCGACCTTATCGTTCAGGTACGCAACTATGCGCGCCAGAAAGGCATCAACGCCGAGTTTTCCCTGCATCGGGAACGCTCCAGCCTTATCCGGCTCGGCAACTCAGCAATCGCCCTCTCCACCTCCGAAGAACTCACCCGGCTTGACATCTCGGTAATGCAGGGACGCCGGGTTGGCGCCATCTCCTTGACCGCAAACCTCACCAGTTTGGACCAGTTGAAGACCGCACTCCATCAGGCAGAAGAGAACTGCCGCAACGCCCTGCCCAAAGACTACGACCCCATCTTCGGTGTGGTTGAAGAGCCCATCGCCGACACCACCGGTTATGACCCGGCACTGGAAAACCTCTCGCCTCAGGCAAAAGCCGACCTGTGCGCCCGGGTGATTAAAACGGTCAAGCCCAAAGGCAACTACGACTTCTCCGGCTCCTGGTCCACCGGTTCCACCGAAATCTACTACACCACCACCGCCAACGACCACGAAGCCTATCGCCGCCTAACCGATGGCAAACTGGTCATCGTGCTCAAAGAGCAGGTCAAAAAGTGGGAACTCTCGGTAAACCGCACCCAGAAAAAGGCAAACGAGTTTGACGCCGACGGCATCATCGCCGAACTGGAAACCCTTTTGCCCATCTATGAGCAGAACCCGGGCTTTCACCCGCAAATTGGACCGCAGAAGGTCCTGTTCGGCGCGGGCGCGATTGCCGACCTGCTGGGCTTGTGCCTCTGGGGTGGCTTTATCGGCAGGTTCTACGAAGAAGGCAGAGCCTTCACCTCCAAATACAAGTTCGGTGACAAAATCTTCTCCGAACACATCACGATTGTTGACGACCCGGCAAACCAACTCGTGTTCCAGATGCCCTTTGACTTCATCGGCAAGCGGCGCAAACTGTTCAAACTGGTGGAAAAAGGTGTGTTCGCGGGTATGCCTTACGACTCCCAGACCGCAGCAAAGTACAAAAAACAACCCACGGGCCACGACATTGAAAACTGGGATTTGGTAATGGTGACCGGCACCGGTCCTGCAGACTTAAACCAGGCGCTCCAACTTGCGGACAATGCCCTTTACATCCCCCATCTCCACTACACCCACCTTCCTGACCCAACCCGCGGCATCTTCACCGGCTCCTCCCGGTTCAACGCCCTCCTGATTAAAGACGGCAAATTCGTTGCACCTATCTTCTCCTCGCGCATCACCGACGCCATACCCAACCTGTTCAATCAGGTGATTGCGGTCTCATCGCAGGCGGTTGCCGAAAATGTGTCCTCAACCTATGAACGCCGCACCCCTTCTGCCTATGCGGTGCCATCCTGGCTCCTCTGCGACAAAGTCAACATTTCGGATGTGGCGGACAGTTTCTGATGGGCTTCTTGACTTAAACCGATTTTGCGGTTATTTTTAACTGAAAATGACCGATGCCGAGGTGGCGGAAATGGCAGACGCGCTAGCCTCAGGAGTTAGTGGGGAAACCCATGGGGGTTCAAATCCCCCCCTCGGCATTAAAACATTCTAACAACACTAATTCGCCCGCTTTCGCCGGTTCAAGAGCGAATTCCGCTATCTCATTTAGAGTCTGAAAACAGCAAACTTTCACGCCCGAGATTTTTACCCGCAGGATAACAAACAGACTCTCAAACAGTTAGCCAGTTTAGCCTGTTTGAAATAAGGTCAACCCCACCCCCGTTACCGGGATTACCTCTCACACCCCCTTTATTAGCCATCTTGGCACAACAGCACACTCCAATTCCCTTTTTAAACTAACTCCTGCCCGCGCTTCGCAACTACCTAACTACTTAACTTCTCTCCCCCTGCAAAACTCTGCCGCCTTTGAGACCACTCCAGAGAATCAAGTAGTCTGTCAAGAACCCAAACCTGCACTTCAGAAAGGTATGCCCTCTTTTCCAGCGCCCTTTTCGCTCACAATTTTGCGCTCTCCTTATCCCCCTTATCCTTATAAACAAACGCCAACACAGCCATTGCCACGGCAAGGTTCGGGTTCAGTTCAATCGCCTTTGTAAGGTCTGCAATCGCAAGGTCATACTCACCCCTCCTTGCATAGACAACTCCCCGGTTGTAGTAAGCCTCAGCAAGGTTCGGGTTCAGTTTAATCGCCCTGTTATAATCCGCTATCGCACGGTCATAATCACCCTTGTTTTTAAAGGCATTTCCCCGGTTGTTGTACGCCACGGCATCGTTCGGGTCCAGTTTAATCGCCTCTGTAAAGTCCATAATCGCACGGTCATAATCACCCTTGTTGTAATAGGCAAGTCCCCGGTTGTTGTACGCATCAGCATCTTTCGGGTTCAGTTCTATCGCCTTATCGTAGTCTGCAATCGCACGGTCATAATCACCCCTCCTTGCATAGGCATTTCCCCGGTTGTAGTACGCCTCAGCATAGTTCGGGTTGAGTTCAATCGCCTTGGTAAAGTCCGCTATCGCAAGGTCATAATCACCCTTGTCATCATAGGCATTTCCCCGGTTGTTGTACGCCACGGCATCGTTCGGGTCCAGTTTAATCGCCTTTGTAAAGTCCATAATCGCACGGTCATAATCACCCTTGTCATCATAGGCATTTCCCCGGTTGTTGTACGCATCAGCATACTTCGGGTTCAGTTCTATCGCCTTATCGTAGTCTGCAATCGCACGGTCATAATCACCCTTGTTTTTAAAGGCATTTCCCCGGTTGTTGTACGCATCAGCATACTTCGGGTTCAGTTCTATCGCCTTATCGTAGTCTGCAATCGCACGGTCATACTCACCCCTCCTTGCATAGGCATTTCCCCGGTTGTTGTACGCAAGAGCAAGGTTCGGGTTCAGTTCTATCGCCTTATCGTAGTCTGCAATCGCACGGTCATAATCACCCTTGTCATCATAGGCAATTCCCCGGTTGTTGTACGCATCAGCATACTTCGGGTTCAGTTCTATCGCCTTATCGTAGTCTGCAATCGCACGGTCATACTCACCCCTCCTTGCATAGGCATTTCCCCGGTTGTTGTACGCCACGGCATCGTTCGGGTCCAGTTTAATCGCCTCTGTAAAGTCCATAATCGCACGGTCATAATCACCCTTGTCATCATAGGCAATTCCCCGGTTGTTGTACGCCTTAGCATAGTTCGGGTTCAGTTCTATCACCTTATCGTAGTCTGCAATCGCACGGTCATACTCACCCTTGTTTTTAAAGGCATTTCCCCGGTTGTTGTACGCCACGGCATCGTTCGGGTCCAGTTTAATCGCCTCTGTAAAGTCCATAATCGCACGGTCATAATCACCCTTGTCATCATAGGCAATTCCCCGGTTGTTGTACGCCACGGCAAGGTTTGGGTTCAGTTCTATCGCCTTTGTAAAGTCCGCAATCGCACGGTCATATTCACCCTTGTTGTAATAGGCAAGTCCCCGGTTGTAGTAAGCCTCAGCAAGGTTCGGGTTCAGTTCTATCGCCTTATCGTAGTCTGCAATCGCACGGTCATAATCACCCTTGTTTTTAAAGGCATTTCCCCGGTTGTTGTACGCAAGAGCATCTTTCGGGTTCAGTTCAATCGCCTTGGTAAAGTCCGCTATCGCAAGGTCATACTCTCCCTTGTTGTAATAGGCATTTCCCCGGTTGTTGTACGCAAGAGCATCTTTCGGGTTCAGTTCTATCGCCCTATTATAATCCGCTATCGCACGGTCATACTCTTTCTTATGTGCGTAGGCAACTCCCCGGTTGTTGTACGCCTTAGCATAGTTCGGGTTCAGTTCTATCGCCTTATCGTAGTCCGCAATCGCACGGTCACATTCACTCTTGTTGTAATAGGCGTTTCCCCGGTTGTTGTACGCATCAGCAAGGTTCGGGTTCAGTTCAATCGCCTTTGTAAAGTCCGCTATCGCACGGTCATAATCACCCTTGTCATCATAGGCATTTCCCCGGTTGTTGTACGCAAGAGCAAGGTTCGGGTTCAGTTCAATCGCCTTTGTAAAGTCCGCTATCGCACGGTCATAATCACCCTTGTTTTTAAAGGCATTTCCCCGGTTGTTGTACGCCTCAGCATAGTTCGGGTTGAGTTCAATCGCCTTTGTAAGGTCTGCAATCGCACGGTCATAATCACCCCTGTCATCATAGGCAATTCCCCGGTTGTTGTACGCCTTAGCAAGGTTCGGGTTCAGTTTAATCGCCTCTGTAAAGTCCATAATCGCACGGTCATAATCACCCTTGTTTTTAAAGGCATTTCCCCGGTTGTTGTACGCAAGAGCAAGGTTCGGGTCCAGTTCTATCGCCTTATCGTAGTCTGCAATCGCACGGTCATAATCACCCTTGTTGTAATAGGCAAGTCCCCGGTTGTTGTACGCAAGAGCAAGGTTCGGGTCCAGTTTAATCGCCTCTGTAAAGTCCATAATCGCACGGTCATAATCACCCTTGTAATCATAGGCAATTCCCCGGTTGTTGTACGCCACGGCATCGTTCGGGTCCAGTTTAATCGCCCTGGTAAGCAGTTCTATTGCAATGTCCTCTTTCTCTATAACAAGGTTTGTCCCCAAAGAAAACAAAAATGAAAAATACTTGGTATCTTCAGGCACGCTATCAGCAACTGTTTTTAGATATTCCCGCCGGCTGTGAGAAGAAAGTCCCGCATATTTCTTTAAAATCGCATCAGTGATGACCGGGTGGGGACCGTATATCATCTCATCGTCCCGGGATATAAACCCGAACCTTTCAAGTTCGGCAAGAACCGTAGAATGGTCATAAACCTGCTCGTATATTTCTGATGGATAACCCAGCCCATATCTTGCAATAACAAGGATGGGCAAAAACTGTTTCTGTTGCTTGTTATCAAGTTGTAACCACAGGTCCCTAACCGCATTTTCAAAACTTGTTTTACCGCCACGGGCAAGAAAGATAAGAACAGGAAACACCCCTTTTGCCAGCTGTATCGCCTTTTTATCCCCGCCGTGTTTTTCAATGTAGCGCCGGGCGTCATTCTCGGTCAGAGTTACCTTAACCTCCTCAAACCCATAAACCCCAAGGTTCTCCTTTACCTCCTTTTCCCAGCGGGAAGTCTGCTCACACAGTACAATCCGCACATCCAGACTCTGTTGGTAAATCTGCCTGGTCAGGTCAAGAACCGCAGACTTGTTGGTCGCCGCATCGTCAATAATAACCACCCGCGGCTTATCCTGAAACTCCGGCTCAGAAAGAAACTGGAGCGCCTTCTGTGTGTCTATTGCCCCGACTCCGACAAACACATTCCAGCCTTCCTGCATCAAATCGTAGCCCAGCCGCATCAAAAGCACCGTCTTCCCTGCGCCACTTTCACCTAAAATTAGCAATCTCGTGCCCTTCTTGACCTTTTCCTTTATCTCTTGATAGCAGTCCCGTTCCACATCAGCATTGTCAATAATGCAGTTATAAGTTGGTTTCAAACTACGCAAGAAATTCTCTTTATCCTGCTCTGCATTTGCCCGGTTTACGCTACCGATGATGTTCGGCAGAAACTCAATCCCTGACGCTTTGATATAACCTTGCCACTCTAAGTAGCTTTTGCAGGTAGCACTGAACTCCGAAAAAAGTTTTTGCAACTCCTGTTCTGAAGCCTTTGCCTTTCCTTTCTGAAGAACAGCCTCAAAAAATGAGTAAACAAGCCAGATTGGAATCAGGGTTTGCGTCGAAACCAGCGTCGGCACAACCATCGTAATAAAGTTTTTTACCAGCGGTTCGTCTAATCCAAGGGCACTGGCAATTTTCTCTGGTGAATCAATACCCCTCTTTATCGCATTTTTTATCCCGACTAAGATGGATTGGATGTCAAACACAGTTGAAGAAAAATAACAGAGTTTTAGACAATGTCAACTCCAACTATCCTTTCTGTCCTTCGGGCTTAACAATAGCCTGCGCTCCGCAATTACCTAACTTCTTAACTCCTCTCCCCCTGCAAAACTCTGACGCCTTTGAGATTACTCCAGAGAATCAAGTAGTTCATTGAGACCCTCAACCATTTCCTCAGGCAGATACGCCCTCTTTTCCAGCGCCCTTTTCACCCACAATTTTGCGTTGTTTTTATCGCCCTTCCCCATATAACCTAATGCCAGCCCAGCCATTGCCTCGGCAAGGTCCGGGTTCAGTTCAATCGCCTTGGTATAGTCCACTATCGCACGGTCATACTCATCCTTCACAACATAAGCATTTCCCCGATTGTGGTACGCCTCAGCATTCTCCGGGTCCAGTTCAATCGCCTTTGTATAGTCCGCAATCGCTCGGTATAAATCACCATTATTGTTGTAGGCAAGTCCCCGGTTGTTGTATGCCTCAGAATAGTTCGGGTTCAGTTCAATCGCCCTCGTAAAGTCCGCTATCGCTCGACCTAATTCACCCTTGTAGTAATAGGTAAGCCCCCGATTGTAGAAAGCCTTGGGAAGGTTAGGGTTCAGTTCAATCGCCTTATTGTAGTCCGCTATCGCTCGACCTAATTCACCCTTTTTTGCGTAGGCAAGCCCCCGGTTGTTGTATGCCTCAGAATATTTCGGGTCCAGTTCAATCGCACTTGTAAAATCCGCAATCGCACGGTCATACTCACCCTTGTCTTTATAGGCATTTCCCCGGTTGTTGTATGTCTCAGGAAACTTCGGGTTCAGTTCAAGCGCCCTGTTATAGTCGGCAATCGCAAGGGCATACTCACCCTTGTCTGCATATGCCACACCCCGATTGTTATACGCCTTAGCATAGTTCGGGTCCAGTTCAATCGCCTTATTGTAGTCCGCAATCGCACGGTCTAATTCACCCTCATCTCTGTAGGCATTACCACGGTTGTTGTACGCCGCAGCATATTCCGAGTTCAATTCTATCGCCTTCGTCCAGTCCGCTATCGCACGGTCTAATTCACCATTACTTGCATAGGCAATTCCACGGTTGTTGTAAGCCTCAGCAAGGTTCGGGTTCAGTTCAATCGCCTTATTAAAGTCCGCAATCGCACGGTCTAAATCACCCTTCCCTGCATAGGCATTTCCCCGGTTGTTGTAAGCCTCAGCAAAGTTCGGGTTCAGTTCAAGCGCCTTCGTATAGTCCGCTATCGCACGGTCTAATTCACCTTTGTCTGCATAAGCAAGCCCCCGATTGTGGTAAACCCCCGCATCGTTCGGGTTCAGCTCAAGCGACTTTGTAAAATCCGCAATCGCACGGTCTAAATCACCTTTCTTGTAATAGGCAAATCCCCGGAAGTAGTACGCTACAGTAAGGCTCGAGTTCACTTCAATAGCCTTCGTGTAGTCCGCAATCGCACGGTCTAAATCACCCTTATTGAAATAGGCACATCCGCGGTTGTTGTAGGCAAGAGCAAACTTCGGGTTCAGTTCAAGCACCTTGTTGTAGTCCGCAATCGCACGGTCATAATCACACTTCTTGTAATAGGCATTTCCCCGGTTGTTGTATGTCTCAGGAAACTTTGGGTTCAGTTCAAGCGCCTTCGTATAGTCCGCTATCGCGAGGTCATAATCAGCCTTATTGTAATAGGCATTTCCCCGGTTGTTGTAAGGCACAGCATATTTCGGGTTCAGTTCTATCGCCCTATTAAAGTCCGCAATCGCTCGGTCTAATTCACCTTTGCCAGCATAGGCAACACCCCGGTTGTAGTACACCACTGCAAAGTTCGGGTTCAGTTCAAGCGCCTTATCAAAGTCCGCAATCGCACGCTCTAATTCACCCTTATTGAAATAGGCACCTCCACGACTGTTGTACGCCTCAGCATCTTTCGGGTTCAGTTCAAGCGCCTTATCAAAGTCCGCAATCGCACGCTCTAATTCACCCTTGTTGTAATAGGCAACTCCCCGGTTGTAGTACGCATCAGCAAGGTTCGGGTTCAGTTCAATCGCTTTTGTATAGTCCGCAATCGCACGGTCATACTCACCCTTGCCGACATAGGCAACTCCGCGGTTGTTGTACGCATCAGCAAAGTTTGGGTTCAGTTCAAGCACCTTTGTATAGTCCGTAATCGCACGGTCTAAATCACCCTTCCCTGCATAGGCAAGTCCCCGGTTGTAGTAAACCCCCACATTGTTTGGGTTCAATTCAATCGCCTTTGTATAGTCCGCAATCGCAAGGTCATACTCACCCTTCTGGTAATGAGCGTTTCCGCTTTTGAAATAGGTTTCGGCGTCGCTCACGCCAGCACCCGGTTAGACTCTGCCCAGCATCCTTTGCAGCCGGAGCCGGAGCACCAAAATGAACGCCCGCCAGATGATGCGTTTTGACATCTTGGACACGCCGGCGCGGCGCTCGGTGAATACGATGGGAATCTCTTTGATTCTGCCGCCTTTGCGCCAGATTAAGAAGTCAATCTCAATCTGAAACCCGTACCCATCCTCGCGCAACTGGTTTAAGTCTATCTTACGCAGCATATCGCACCGGTACGCCTTGAACCCGGCGGTTAAATCGCGTACCGGACAACCGGTAACCTTGCGGGCGTAAAGGCAGGCAAAGTAGGAGAGAAGGAGCCGTTTCATAGGCCAGTTGACAATGGAGATGCCATCGGAGTAACGCGAGCCAATCACCAGGTCGTAATCTTTTAATAACGCAACCATCTCCGGTATCTTTTCCGGCGGATGGGAAAAGTCCGCATCCATCTCAAAGCAGTAGTCGTAGTTGTGCTCAAGCGCATACCGGAAACCGAGCACATAGGCGGTGCCCAATCCCAGTTTCTTTTCCCGGCGAATCAGATGGACGCGCGGGTTGGTCTGCGCCATTTGGGCAACGATGTCACCGGTGCCGTCCGGCGAACCGTCGTCAATGACCAGGACCTCAATTTCGGGCAACTGGTTGAGAACTACCGGAATGATTTTGTCGATGTTGTCCGCCTCATTATAGGTCGGCATTATCACAAGTCCGCGTGGCACAGACAATAATAAAAATTACCCCCCTTTTGTCAAGGAGATTGCTTCGGGCTTTACCCGCAGGGTGCGAAGCAATCCCAACTCCTGCCCTGTTTCGGCTTCTGCTCTTCTGCTCTCTCCGGCTTCTGCCCTTCTACTCTACCCAACTTCTGCTCTTCTGCTCTCTCCGGCTTCTGCTCTTCTGCTCTCTCCGGCTTCTGCCCTTCTGCTCTCTTCGGCTTCTGCTCTACTGCGCTACCTAACTTCTGCTCTAAAACGCGCCCGTCTTCATTCCATTTACCACTAAGTCCTTGTATTATTTAAACTTAGCAGTTTGTCGTCCTGTATTTCCTTGACATTGAAAATTTCTACTATAATCTATTTAATTGTGCTAATGCGGACTGCTTTTCTTGTTCTACTCGGCAGCGCGCTCGTTGCCGCGCAAACGGTAGCGGTGTTTGTGCCCCACGACCTGTTCCGGGACGACGAGTATGACAACATCGTTCGGGCGCTGGAGCGGGCAAACTTTTCGGTGGCAATTGTCTCATCCGACACCACCGCCGCGCAGGGCATTGACGGCTTGCTCATCAAGCCCGAACGGCTGCTCAAAGAGATTACGCCGGACGAGTTTGCCGCCCTAATTCTGGTCAACGGTTCCGGTATTGTCCCCTACTGGAAGGACACCGTTTTGCAGGAGCGGTGCCGGCAGTTTGCTGCTGCCGGTCGGCTTGTTGCCGCGATTGAACTGGCACCACTGGTTCTTGCCCGCGCCGGCATCCTGAACGGCAGAGCCGCCACCGTGTTTCCGCACCGTTTCACTATCAAAGTCCTCAAGGAGCACGGCGCCCGGCATAAGTTCCAGCCGGTGGTGATAGATGGCAACATCATCACCGCTGCCCGTGCCGAACACACGCCGGCTTTTGCCCGGGCGATTGTCCGAAAACTGAAAGGCAGGTAAGTTGTGCGGGCGCTGATTCAGCGGGTTTTAAGAGCAAAGGTGACGGTTGACGGCACAACAAAGGGTGAAATCGGACCGGGTTTGCTCGTTTTTCTCGGGGTGGGCAAGGACGACAACGAAGCGGTCTGCCGACAACTAGCGTCGCGTGTTGCCCGGCTGCGCATCTGGGACGATGAAGCGGGCAAGATGAACCGCTCGCTTCTTGACATTGGTGGCGCGGCGCTGGTTGTTTCCCAGTTTACGCTCTACGCTGACACCCGGCACGGTCTGCGTCCCTCTTTTTCTGACGCCTGCGAACCAGACCGCGCCCGGGAACTTTACGAAAAGTTTGTCACCGAGTTGCGCTATCTGGGTGTGCCGGTGCAGACCGGCGAATTTGGCGCCCGGATGGAAGTGGAACTGGTGAACTCCGGACCGGTGACGATAATGCTGGAAGAGGTGTAAATATGCTACGCAGTATGACCGGTGTGGGCCGTGCCGAAGCGGTGCTCAAACCTTCGGGCAGTAAACTGACCGTGGACATCCGCTCGGTAAATCACAAGTACTTTGAACTGGTGGCGAAACTGCCGCCGCAGTTTGCTGCGTATGAACGGGAGATTCACGAACTGGTGCGCCGCACCGTGCATCGCGGCTACATCCAGTTGCAGATGACCCTGGACGAATCGGTCTCGGTGCCCGCAGTTACCGTTGACCGGCAACTGGTGCAGGAGTACCTGCGCCTTGCCCGGGAGTTGAAAACCCGACACCATCTTGAAGGCGAACTGAACATCAACACCCTTTTCACCCTGCCCGGCGTCATCACGACGAAAAAGGCGAACGCCAACTCGTCCCGGTTCTGGCATGCCAGCCGACGGATTTTGAACCAGGCGCTCCGCCGCCTCGTCAAGATGAAGCAGGCAGAAGGTGCCGCTTTAGCCCGGGACCTGCGCCGGCGCATCGCGAAAATCCGGCGGGCGGTGCGGCAGATTGAAGAACGGGTGCCGAAACGGCTCGCCGAGCGCCGCGAGAACCTCCTCGAACAGCTGCAAAACCTAAACATTCAGGCAAACCCGCGCCGGGTCCTGGAAGAGGTGGCGTTTATCGCCGAAAAGGTGGACATCCACGAGGAGTGTGTCCGGCTCAAGAGCCACTGTAGTATGTTCCTGCGCGCCCTGCGCAGTTCCGCCACCTCGGGCAAGAAACTGGACTTCATTGCTCAGGAGATGCTGCGTGAGACCGACACCCTTGCTGCCAAGGCACGGGATGTGGTCATCTCGCGCCGGGCGATTGAAATCAAGGGCGAGATTGAAAAGTTGAAGGAGCAGGTGCGCAATGTTGAGTAAGCCGTTGCATCAGCCGTTTATGGTCATCCTCTCCTCGCCTTCGGGCGCGGGCAAAACATCCATCTGTCAGGCGGTACTGCGGCAGGACAAAAACATCTTCTACTCGGTTTCGGCAACGACCCGACCCCGGCGCGCTAACGAGCGCCACGGCAAGAGTTACCTGTTTCTGACCGAAGCCGAGTTCCAGCAAATGCTCAAGCGTAATGCCCTGCTCGAGTCGGCACAGGTTTACGGTCACTACTACGGCACGCCGAAAGCGCCGGTGCTGAAGGCATTTCGCCAGGGCAAAGATGTCATCGCGGACCTTGATATTCAGGGGATGCGTTCCTGCAAAAAGGTGCTGGGAGCGCGCGCCATCGGGATTTTTATCCTGCCGCCCAGTCTGAAGGAGCTGCGCGCGCGCCTTTCCAAACGGGGCACCGAAGACCCGGCAGAACTGGCACGGCGCCGTGCTGCCCTGAAAGAAGAACTGCGTGCCATTCCGGAGTTTGACTATCTGGTAATAAATGATAAACTTGAACAGGCGGTCGGTGATGTTTTGACTATCATTCGCGCCGAACGACTGCGCACATACCGCCGCCGGAAATTAAAGGAGGTTTCAAAATGAAATGGGTTTCACTGGAACAGTTGTGGCAAACCCACCCTAATAAATATCTGGCTTTGAATATCGCCGCCCTTGAGGTGCGACGGATAATTGAAGCGATGAACCGGGACGAGATTCAACTCCCGACCAACATCTACGACTATGCCCTGAAGCGCCTCCTCCGGGGCGAACTGAAATACGCCCCGCTTACTGAGGAAGAACTGGCGGCGTTGAGCCAGAAGACATTTGAAGAGCTCACCTCCCGCCGTTCCTGAAGCCGAAGGTTAAATTTGTCCTTTTCGGAGCGCGGCGGTGAGCAATCCGGAAGTTCTATTAGGCGTTACCGGCAGCATTGCCGCCTACAAGGCGCTGGAACTGGTGCGCCTTTTCAAGCGGCAAAACTGGGGTGTAACGGTCGTGATGACCCGCGCCGCAACCAAACTGGTCGGTGTTGAGTCGTTTCGCACCCTGACGAACCGCGCCGTTGCCCTGAAACTGTTTCCGGCTGAGCGCCACTTTTCCGCACCGGTTGAGCACATTGACCTTGCCACGAGCCCGGACTTAATCGTCGTGGCACCAGCAACCGCCAACATACTGGGCAAACTCGCCTCCGGCATCGGTGACGACCTGCTCTCCACCTTGCTCCTTGCCGTACCCCAGGAAAAGGTCAAGGCGGGTCGGGTGCTCTTCGCTCCGGCGATGAATGTCAATATGTGGCACAATCCGATTGTTCAGGCGAATATCGAGAAACTGAAAGCCACCGGTTACTGCTTTATCGAACCGGACCAGGGGGAACTCGCCTGCGGTACCATCGGTACCGGCAGGATGGCAGAACCGGCAGAAATCTTTGCCCGGTGCCGCGCCGCACTTGAATCGCTGCCCGACCTGAACGGTGTTTCCGTACTCGTCACAACCGGCAGAACCGAAGAGCCGTTAGACCCGGTGCGCATCATCACCAACCGCTCTTCCGGTCGGATGGGCGTGGAAATCGCCCGGGCATTTAAGGCGGCAGGCGCCCGCACCCGTTTGATTGCCGGTGCCGTGTCGGTACCTTTGCCCGCGGATGCGATTCGGGTCCAGACCACCGAAGAGATGGCAGAAGCGGTTTTGCGCTCACTACCGGAAACCGACATTCTCGTAATGTGTGCCGCGGTTGCCGATTACCAGCCGGCAAAGGTGGCAAAGGAGAAGTATCACACCGCTGACCTGTCTTTGAAACTCGTCCGCACTCCGGACATCCTTTCCCTTGTTGCCGCCCGGAAAGAAAAACCCTTTCTTGTTGGCTTCTCCCTTGACGCCAATTTGGAGCGGGCAAAGGAGAAACTGCGTGCCAAGCACCTCGACCTCATCATTGCCAATCCGCCCACAACCGCGGGCAGCGAAAGAATCGCAGCACAGCTGCTCTTCGCTTCCGGCAAACAAGAGCGTCTTCCGGAAATGGACAAAGCCGAATTTGCCCTAAAACTGGTGAAAACGGTTGGGCAGATTTACAAGAAAAGGAAGCAAAGATGAGCACCAATCGGGGACAAAATCAGGTTGAGCGCAAACCACCTCAGGCGGTTGAAGCCGAAGCCGCGGTGCTCGGCGCAATCCTGCTTGATGCCGAAGCCCTGCCCCGGGTTTTGCCCTTTTTGAAACCGGAACACTTCTACACCCCAGCCCACCGCCTCATTTACGAGGCGATGCTCAACCTGTTTGAACGCAAAGAGCCCTGCGACATCATCACCGTTACTGCGGAACTGCGCCGGATGAAGCAACTGGAGGCGGTCGGAGGCCCCACATACCTCTCCAGCCTCCTTGACACCGTGCTCACCGCGGCCCACTGCGAAGAGCATGCCCACCTAGTACTGGAAAGGGCGATTCAACGCCAGCTGATTCAGACCGCAACCGAAATCGTGCAGGCGGCGTTTGATGAAAGCCACAGCGCTGAAGAACTCCTCGAACAGGCAGAGAGCAAAATCTTTCAGTTGCGCCAAGCCGGCGAACGCAAACGGTTCACGCTCGTGCGCGAGATGTTGATGGATGAGATGGAACGGATTGAGAAAGCCCGGCAGGAGAAGCGGTTAATAACCGGGGTTGAAACCGGTTTTCGCGACCTTGATAACTTGACCTCAGGCTTCCAGCCCGGTGACTTCATCATCATCGCCGGTAGGCCCGGAATGGGCAAGACCGCCTTTGCCTTAAACATTGCGGTCAATGCTGCAATCCACATCAGCAAGCCGGTACCGGTCGCCATCTTCAGCCTTGAGATGTCAACGGAAAGTCTTATCCAGCGGCTCATCTGCTCTGAGGCTTATGTCTCGCAGAGCAAACTGCGCCGCGGCATGCTCACCCACGACGAATACAAACGGGTTGTTGATGTGATTGGACCCCTGTCTGAGGCAAAAATCTACATCGACGACTCACCAGGCTTGAACGCCCTTGAGGTGCGGGCAAGGGCACGCCGCTTGAAAGGCGAGCATCCGGATTTGGGGATGGTGATGATTGACTATCTCCAGTTGATGGAGGTGCACGGTGACCGACGCCGGGAACGCAACCGGCAGCAGGAGATTACCGAAATCTCCCGGGCATTAAAGGCGATGGCAAAGGAACTCGATGTGCCGGTCGTTGCCATCTCCCAGCTGTCACGCGCGCCCGAAACCCGTCAGGATAAAAGACCCCAGCTCTCCGACCTGCGCGAGTCCGGCGCCCTTGAGCAGGACGCCGATGTTGTCCTGCTTTTGTTCCGGGAAGCGGCGTACCGAAAAAAGGAGTGGGCGTCACTGGACGAAAACAAACGCCGCGCCGCCGAACTCAATGTTGCGAAACAGCGCAACGGTCCGACCGATACCATTCCGCTCGTCTTCCTCTACGAATGTATGCGCTTTGTCAACGCCGAAACCCGCTACACTCAGGAACCGGTTGAAGAAGAAATCTCCGAAGAAGAGTTCAACATCTAACCCCCGATGAAGAAGACCCACTTTATCTGCCAGAACTGCGGTTACGAATCTGCCCGCTGGTTGGGCCGCTGCCCGAACTGCGACGAGTGGAACAGTCTGGTTGAGGAGGAACTGCCCGCAAAAAAGAAAGCAAAGAATGCGGCAACACCAACCTTAACAACCCGACCGGTGCCGTTAAATCAGGTGGCGATGGAAAAAACCGCCCGGATTTTAACCGGCATCGGCGAACTGGACCGGGTGATTGGCGGCGGTGTTGTACCCGGCTCGTTGCTTCTTCTTGGTGGCGAACCGGGCATCGGCAAATCAACCCTGCTCTTGCAGGTCTGCAACACCCTTGCCCATCGGGGCATGCGCATCCTCTATGTTACCGGCGAAGAGTCGCCCGAACAGGTCCGACTCCGCGCTGCCCGCCTCGGTAAGGTTGCCGCGGAACTGTTCATCCTCGCCACCGTTGAGGTTGAAGAGGTGCTCGGAGCGGTCGAAGAAATCAATCCCGGGCTTCTGGTCATCGACTCGATTCAGACCCTGACGACCAGCACGCTCGCCAGTGCACCGGGTAGCGTCGCTCAGGTCCGGGAATGTACCGCCCAGCTCCTCCGGCTGGCAAAAAGCCGGCGCCTCACAACCTTCATCATCGGTCATGTGACCAAGTTCGGCGCAATTGCCGGACCGAAAACCCTCGAGCATATGGTTGATACCGTACTCTATTTTGAAGGGGAATCCAGCCTCAACTACCGGATTGTTCGGGCGGTGAAAAACCGCTACGGCTCCACCAATGAAATCGGTGTGTTTGAGATGACCGAATCCGGTTTAATTGAGGTGCAGAACCCCTCCGAGTTTTTCCTTTCCGGACGCCGGCTTGATGTCTCCGGCTCCGCGGTGGTGGCAACGCTCGAGGGCACCCGCCCGCTTCTGGTGGAGATTCAGGCGCTTGCCGCGCCGACACCATTTGCCCTGCCCCAGCGGGTGGCAACCGGTTTTGACATCCGGCGCCTGGCGCTGCTCCTCTGCATCCTTGAGCGCCGCGCCGGCATCGCCACCACAAACAAAGACATCTTTTTGAACATCGCCGGCGGTATCAAACTAACCGAACCGGCGGTTGACCTCGGGATCGTTGCGGCGCTTGCCTCGGCACTGCGCAACACTCCCCTTCCTACCGATATCGTCCTTTTTGGCGAGGTGGGGCTTGCTGGTGAAATCCGTTCGGTTAGCCGTACCGAGTCGCGCATCACCGAAGCGGCTCGTCTGGGGTTTAGGCGCATCCTGTTGCCCGAGCATAGCCCGCAGCCGAAAAAAAACACCTTGAAACTTGTGCCGGTGGACACGGTCGCTACCGCCCTCAAGGTGTTGGGATTAAAAAGATGAGATTGGATCTGGGAGGATTTTATGCTCTTTCTGCGTTCCAAAACCTTTATCTTAGATTTGGACACCCTTGCCGACCCGAAAATTGTCCAGTTTCTTGGATTGGGCATCGTTACCGGTCAGCTTCTTGTGCCCGAACCACCCGAACCCAAAGGGGAAAACGACTATGTTGCCCAAAGGGCTAAGGAAAACCTGAACCAACTGAAAAATATCAAGGGTCTAAAAGTCAAAACCCGGCGAGACCTCAACTCAATCGCCGAGCTTTTGCAAACCGCCCGGCAGAAAAAGGCAACAATTATCACCTGCCGGCCGGATGTTAAATCAGCCGCCGACGGCATCACGGTGGTAACCACGCTCGACCTGTTCAACATCTTTCGACCCAGTTATCTACCCGGCACCGTGCTCAAAGTGAAAATCACTAAACGGGGCAAAGAGAAAAATGAAGGCATCGGTTATCTCGAAGGCGGCATCAAGGTGGTCGTGGAAAACTGCGGCGATGAGGTGGGCAAGGAGCTCGAAGTGGTAATTAAAGGTGGTATCGACACCGATGTTGGCCAGGTGCTTTTTGCTCAACCACGGTTTCTTGAAGTGAAATAGTAAAGACGCCGGGTTCCAAAGCCCGGTAATCGGCTGCGCTGGCGCCGCGTGCCCATCCCGTGGTTAACTATGGAAACCCCGGCGTCTTCATCCCCTAACAAAATGGTGGGCTATCGTGCGGAATAACGCAGCTTCAAGGGCGGAAGTTGACCGGTTTTGGTCGCCGCTACGACAGCCCAGAATTTTCATATCACACTTTATGCACTCACCCAACTCACACCATAACATCTCAAATGCACAATCTGTGCCCGCAAGCAAAACAACCGCATCAAACAATAACCGGCGCGAAATCATAAACTTGCCCTTTTATTCGGCTTGTCTTTAGCCTTACTTCCCGCCTGCTTTTTATAAGTTAACCGATGACTTTATCATTACTTGTACCACTGCGACCGCAAAAGACAAACCGTTTCTGTGTAGGCACGGCAGATATCCCCTCCTTGTTTCTTGACACCTCCACTCCATCCCTTAAAATCTCCCAACTATGGTAACAAGAATTCGTGCCCTGCAAAAAGCGCTGGCAGAAAAACGGCTGGATGGTTATCTTGTCACCAGTCTGACCAACATCCGTTATCTCTGCGGCTTTACCGGCTCTAACGGGATGATGCTTATCACCCGTTCTAAGGCAACTTTTTTTACCGACTTCCGATATCAGGAGCAGGTCAAAACCGAGGTCAAAGGCTGTGTCCGAAAAATACTGGAACGAGACCTTTACGCCGCTTTCCCAGTCGACGAATTAAAAGGAGTCCGGCGCCTTGGCGTGGAAAAGAGCCATCTGACACTTGCCCGGTTCGAACTCCTGCGTCAGCAGATAAAGAAAACAAAACTCGTCCCCTCAGAGGATTTGGTTTTGCAGTTGCGCCGGAAAAAGAGCCCGCAAGAAATCGCCCTGATTAAAAAAGCCCAAGCGGTTACAGAACAAGCCTTTGCCCGCGTGCTGAAATTGATTAAACCGGGCATCAGCGAAAAAGATTTAAGCCTGGAGATTGAGTTCCAATTCCGGCGGATTGGTGAACCGGCATTCGGAATCATTGTCGCCTCCGGCGAAAATGCCGCAAAACCTCATGCCCGCGCCGGTAACCGGCGGCTGAAAAAGGGTGACTGTATCACCTTTGACATCGGCTGCCGGATTAACGGCTACTGCTCGGATATGACCCGCACCGTGTTTTTGGGCAAACCGAGTGATGAAATGCGCCAGGTTTACGATGCGGTCCTTAACGCCCAGAATGAAGCCCTGGCGGTGATTAAACCCGGTGTGCCCTGCAAACTGGTTGACCTTGCCGCCCGGGATTATCTTAACCGGATTGGATTCGGCAAATTTTTTGGCCACAGTTTAGGACATGGGGTCGGGCTTGAAGTCCACGAGGAGCCCCGGCTGGCAAAGACCAGTAGCCAGACGCTTGAGGTTGGTGATGTGGTAACGGTTGAGCCCGGTGTTTATCTCCCGGGTAAAGGTGGGGTACGAATTGAGGATATGGTTTATGTCACCCGAAAAGGGTTTATCAATCTCACCCGGGCACCAAAGAAGCTTATAATACTATGAGGAACAGAAACAAAGAAGACAGGAAGCGCTGCAACCTAATTACCACGCTTCCGTACTATTTCGCTTACAAACTATTTAGAAGGAGTGATGGAGTATGGTAACACCAAACGAATTTCGCACCGGTCTTTTAATCCGCTATAACAATGAAATCTATGAGGTCCTCTCTTATCAGCGGACCCGAACCGCGCAGCGTCGGGCGCGGGTGTTGACGAAAATCCGTAACATCCGCACCGGCGCCACGATTGAGGAAAGTTTTGAGTCCGAAATCAAACTGGAAACGGTTGAAATGGAACGGCGTCGGGGCCAGTTCCTCTATGCCGATGATTCCGGTTATCACTTTATGGACCTCGAAACCTATGAGCAGTTTCCGATTAAAAAAGAGGCGCTGGGCGATAAGGTGTACTATCTAACCGAAGGTCTTGAGGTCGAGATTGGCTATATCGAGGGCGTCCCGATGCTCATCAATCCGCCCCTGTTCATCGTCCTTGAGGTGGTTGACACCGAACCGAACTACCGGGGTGATACCGCCACCGGCGGCGGTAAACCGGCGCGGCTCAGTACCGGTCTTGTGGTTGACGTCCCATTTTTCATCAAAGTGGGCGACCGGGTTAAGATTGACACCCGCACCAACACCTATGTTGAGCGGGCATAGGGTGTGATTGAAAAACTGCTCGTTGCTAACCGGGGAAACCCGGCATTGCGCATCATCCGCACCTGCCGGGAACTGGGAGTCAAAACGGTTGCGGTTTACTCCGAAGCGGACCGGGACTCTTTGCCGGTGCTCCTTGCTGACGAAATGGTGTGCATTGGCAAGCCCGACCCCCGCGACAGTTATTTGAACATCTCCCGCATCCTCTCTGCCGCGGAAATCACCCGGTGTAATGCCGTCCATCCGGGCTGGAACTTCCTTGCCACCAATGCCGAGTTTGCCGACGCTGTGCAGAGCACCGGCATCATCTGGATTGGACCGCCACCGGACCTGCTGCGCCTTTTAAGTTCCCGGCTCGAAGTGCGTAACCGCATCGCCGGCGCCGGTGTCCCGGTTGTTCCCGGCAGTGATGAACCGCTCAAAACCCCGCAGGATGCGATTCCAGTCTGCCGGCAACTCGGTCTGCCGGTTGTAGTAAGACCGGTGGCAGAGTATGTCCACCGGACCCGGGTCATCAACAAAGAGAAGGACATCGAAACGCAGGTCCGGATGTGTCAGGCAGAAATCCGCGCCGATTACGAGAGCGATACCAGTGGTAGTATCGCTTCCGCCGAGGTTTACATCGAGCGGCTGATACCAGATGCCCGCCTGATTGAAATTCAGGTTGCCATTGACCGCCCAAAACAAACCCTCCTCTTTGACGACCGGGAGATAATTGAACACCACGGTAAAAAAGTTATCGCCTGCTCCCCACCTCCTGGACTCAAGCCAGCCCGGCGTCGGCAACTGTTCAACTGGGCGGAAAGGGTCGTAGAAGCACTAAACTGGCGAGGTGTCAGTACGGTCCATTTTCTCCTCGACAAGACCGGTCACGCCTACTTCTACCGCTTCACCCCCCATCTTACCGAATTCCACCCGGCGATTGAGATTCGCTATGGAATCGACCTCATCCAGACCCAACTTTTCACCACCCCTTCTCAAACAGCCGAATCTGACCGGGCAATTAACTCACCTACCCTTCCCATTTCCGACTTTATCATCACCAGCCAGCTGTTTGCCGAAAATCCCGACGCCGAGTTTGAACCATCGCCCGGAACAGTTACCAACATCCGTTTGCCCGGTGGTCCCAATATTCGGCTTGACACCGACATCATCCCCGGTACTCAGGTCACTCCGTACTACGACTACGCCCTCGGCACCATCTCCGCCTGGGGACCTGATGCCACTGTCACCATCAACCGGCTCGCCCGCGCCCTTGCCGAAACTACCGTCACCGGCATCCGGACCAATATCCCGTTTCTTTTTGACTTTATCCGGACTTTCATCTAACCGATTTATAAATTGGCAAAATTACTACTGCTTTGCCCGATTTACTTGACCATTCCAATGTTAATTGGTATATTTATATTTAAGTTTGGCGCATTTGACGATTAAACAGATGCGGAAAGATACTGCGGTTACACCTCAACTCCTGAAGGAAGCAATCCAGGAGGTTGACTTCCTGCTGAAAAGAAGTGTTGTCCGTTATCCGGAATGCCTGCCCGCCCATCATCCTTCACGCCTGACCGCCTGGCGTGCCGGAGAAACCAATCGCCATTACGAACTTTATCAAACCGACCCAAACATCGTACCGCATCTTCTCAGCGCCGTAAAATTTGAAGAGTTAAACCCGCTGCAGCGGGAACTTGAACTCCACCGTTCCTATGCCGAAGCGCTGCTTGTTGCCGAGCAACTCCACGAGGTTGAAATCAGCGCTGAACAACGGGAGGAACTTGTCCAGCGCGCCCTGGGGATATTACCATCCTCCGAAGCCCGCCGTTTTGGCGAAATCCACTCCTGCCCCGCAGTTCAGCCCCGTCAGATTGCCGACTCTACCGCAACACTTCTTCAGGCGCTCGACCTCATCGCTCAGGAACTGGGCGCGGCAACCGCTCTTGCCTACGGCATGTTTATCGTCGCTGGCCTGCGCGCCCGAGCCGAATTTGAGAAGTATGGACAGCGACTCGACACCCTTTTCCACCGCATTGTATCTGCCCCGGAAGTTCTCCAGATGCTTGATATGGTTACCCTCAATGGCCGCCGTGCCGGCTTTGAACCTCAGTTTAGACTCCTCCTCGCGGTTCGGGAACAACTCTGGAAACTGAAACCCAACCGCATCGCCCCAACCGGATTTCTTCTCACCAAAATCATCGACGCCTACCTGTCCAACCGCCCCAGTGTTGGTAACATCCTCGGCGTTACCATCCTTGACAGCATTATCATCGGAAAATTGGGCTTTGAAGTCCGCTACCTGTACGAATCCAATAAACTGTGCCTGGAAACGCTGATTGACACCCGCAGCGTTTACTGGGACCCGGCTGAACCGGCACCGCTCTCTTTTACACCCATCGTCAGCGGTAAACGGCTCCAGGTCTCCGACCTCATCGCCCTGATTTACGCCAGCCTCGCTAACGCCTACTTCACCCAGACCTACTGGGATAAGGCGATTGAGAACTACGAAAAGGTCCTCGAACTCATCCCCGATTCAACCGAAACCTACACCGACATCGCTGTCTGCTATCTGCGTAAAAACCTGCCCGACAAAGCGATTGTTGCGCTCCAGCAAGCGCTCAAACATACACCCAACTCACCGACCGTACACCACATCTTGGGCAACGCCTATGCAATGGCAAACCAGTGGCGTCAGGCAGTGGCTTCCTACAAAAAAGCGATTCACTTCAGCCCGAAATTTCCGGAAGCCTGGTACAATATGGGTCTTGCCTACGAAAAACTCGAGATGTTCGACCAGGCTGCCGCCGCCTTCCAGATGGCAACCGAACTGAAGCCCGACTACACCACCGCCTACCTTGCCCTGGGCAACCTGGCGCTGGAACGCTCCCAGCCCAAAGAGGCGCTGAAATACTACCGCGAGGTCTTAAAGCACGACCCCAACCATGTTGCCGCTTACTACAACCTCGGTCGTGCCTATTACGAACTAAAAGACCTCGACAACGCCATTCAATCTTACCAGAAGGCGGTCAAACTGAATCCGAAGCACGCTGGTGCCTGGTACAATCTTGGCATCGCCTACCGGGACAAAGGCCAAAAAGAAAAGGCGGTCCAGGCGTTGGAACAGGCAATCGCCTTAAACCCGAACCTGTTGAGGTAACCAATGGGATTGACCGACTTGCCTTTAATCCGCTCCCTAACCGAACTGTTTCGCCGGACATTTATCCGGGAAAAACCGTTCGTCTGGAACCCGGGCCGGATTGGACCGCGCTTTGACTGGCTTGACTACAACCACATCCTGATTCGGGAAGGTCCCCTCAGTGGGAAACAGCTGGAACTCACCACCGAAATCCTGCCCAACAAAGCAAGTATTTATGCCGCCCTTGATGGCCAGCAGATTGGCCGGGCATACATCGAACGCGACCCGCCCGGTCTTGGTGTCATTCTCTGGGACATCGCGGTGAAAGAGGGTTTTCGGCGCAAGGGGGTCGCCTCAATTATGACCTACTGCATCTTCCGGGAACTCCTTTCCATCCAGAAAACCGCCTTCTTCAAAATCCGGATGATGCGGCTGATGAAACCCGGGGAAAAGAACATTGAACTGCAGAATGTCGGCATCGGAGTTATCGGTAATCGACTGGGCTTTACCCCGGAGTTTAATCTTGACCGATTACTGCGACCCGACAACATCGTTGGTCTGGAAGTCCTGCCGGCAAAAGGCGACTTTCCGCCCAGTTTCAAAATCGTCATCAAAACCTTTCCCCTTGTCTTAATCGCCTTTGTCCTCGACCCGGACACGATGAAACCGGTTGACGACTTCCGCACCTATGTCCAGCTCACGAAAGACGAATCCACCATCTACAACTGGGTGCGCCGCGGCCTGATTGTCATCGGCAACGGCAACTATTGGCTGCGCAACAACGGCCTCGACCAGTTCGTAAACCACCTCGCCACCGATGAGTGGGAAGCGCGGCAATTCCGCCGCAAAGTGCGCGGTGTATAGGAGGCACTATCCCAGAAAAACTGCGCCTCGACGCCCACCGCTCAATTGAGGTCAACATCAACCGGCTCAGCCCTCGTATCGGCTGTGGTTTGATGCTCGCAACACTTCCCCGCTTTGAATCGGTAGACGCCCTGAACAACATAATGAACAACTATGGTTACAACCGCATCCATGCCGACAAGCCGGCGCAAAAAACTCTGAGCAACTCTGCCCTGCTAAAGCAGTTCTACGACAACGCCTTTATCAACAAAACACCCCTCCAGCAAAACTTCCGTTCCACTTATGGCCATCTTGAAATCTATCTTGCCTTTGACCCGGCGGCGAAAACCGCCTGGTTTATATCCGACCCGCAGAATAAAATTGCCCTTGTTAACTACTACCGGGATGCGGTCTCCCTCGGACTTAAAGCCGATGGCATCCTCCTAATTGGTTCAACACCAAAACTTACACCCCTGGGCTGGCAGAATCTGCACGACCTGTTGACACCCGAATTCTTTCAGAAGTATGGGCCAATCGAACGGGTGGAGATAATGAGTTTACTGTCCGGTGCGCGCTTGCGCCCACCTTCACTGGGACTGGGAGTAACACTCTTGAATCTGAAAGATTTGAAGGATATTCGAGCCGCGGTGGAAGCCGCAGCGCGGGGCGAAAATTCAATGTAAGAATGTCGGTCTTGACAGTCTGACGGAAAAATGTAAAATAATTTATCATGCTACCAAGAATTGGCAAACTTGATACCGAATCGTTTGAAAGGTTTATCTTCCCCTATCTCGGTGCCGAATCGTCCTGGGTTCTTCTTGGTCCCCGGCACGGAGTTGACGCTGCGGTTATCGCCCTGGATGATGCGCCGGCAGGAATGCGCCGCGTAATGGCGGTTGCCGAAGACCCGACTTTCGGGATGCCGGTTCTCCTTTCCAATCTGGGCTGGGGCATCGTCCACATCTGTGCCAGCGATGTCGCTGTAATTGGGATTAAACCCCAGTTTCTTTCCATCTGCCTTCTTTTACCACCGGAAACCGAACCCGCGGTACTGGAGAACATCTGGCGCCAGGTGGACGAAGAGTGCAAAAAATTGGGAATCGCCATCGTCGGTGGCCATACCGGTGTTTATCCTGGCATCGCCTATCCGTTGAATGGCGGCTGCACCGTCTGGGGATTTGGCGATGAGAGCGAACTCACCCCGGCTTCCGCAGCAAAACCGGGTGATGTTCTGGTCGTAACCAAAGGACCGGCGATTGAAGCCGCGGCAATCCTTGCCCTGCAAGCCGAAGCAGAGTTAAAGGGAAAACTCGGTACTGAAGTGGTTGAGCGCGCTAAGGAACTGTTTTATCAGATGACGGTGGTGCCGGATGCGCTGCTGTGCCGGGGTTATGCCCGGGCGATGCATGATGCCACTGAAGGCGGGCTCCTGGGCGGGGTCTATGAAATGGCAGAGGCAAGCGGTGCCGGGGTTACGGTCTACGAAGAAAAAATTGTTACTCTTGATGAGGTCAAACAGGTGTGTGCCTATTTCGAGATTGACCCGCTGGTTGCAATCAGCGAAGGAACGCTGGTTGCCGCGGTGCCGCCGGAAAAAGTTAATGAGTTAAAGGCTGCCGCATCCCGGGCTGGACTGCCGTTGTATGAAATTGGCGAGTTCACAAAGAGTACCCGGCGTTTTGTCCGGCGCAATGGCAAAGAAGAGCCGCTTTTACCGGTAAAGGAAGACCCGTTCTGGCAGGCGTATTTTAAGGCGGTGATGAAATGAGTGACCGCCCAAAAGAGGTTGTCGAACGGCTTGGCGCCGCAGTTGCGCTCCTCGAATTCTGCCCCGAATTTGCCCTCCTGATTCCTGAGGTCCGCACCAACATCGTCTTCTGCCCGGCTGATGCTCGAACCCCGGCTGATGTCCTTGCGGTTGATGGGAGAATTACCGTAGTCAATGGTAAACCCAAAGCCAGTGGTCCACTCCGTTTTGGCGCCTCAGACCATCTTGCCCGGCTCGTTCTTCAGTTACGCCACCATCAGCCCGCAATCCGTACCGCCCTCAACTTTCGCTGGAATGAACAGATACTCAGTTTTGTCTCGTCCTGGGCAGAGCGGCGTGGAAAAAGACTCGGCGTGATTGACCGAACAAAAGAGCCGGCAACGGTAATTGGTCAGGACCGGATGTCAATACCCTGGAAGGTGAAAGAACTGGTCGCCGGCACCGGTGGCACTGTACCCGAGATTTTTTACGAAACCCGGGGCTGGGGAAAGGAACCGCTGTTTGTTATCGTCGGCACCGACCCGGTCGAAATTGTCCAGGAGGTCACCGCCCTTGCCCGGGAGTATGCACAAATCAATCAGCAATAGGACCATTTACCGGCACATTGCGCTGTGCTCCCAAATTCGGGCAGTTTGCCCCATCCTGCTCCTTATTGTCCTGTGTCCGATTGCGTTCGCCGCCTCTTTCCTGCCCGTGGACAGTGTTAAACCCGGGATGCAAGGATTTGGACTTTCGGTTTTCTCCGGTACAAAGATTGACACCTTTAAGGTAGAGGTGCTCGATGTGATGCGCAAGATTTCCCCGCGCGGTGACCTTGTTCTCTGCCGGCTTTCGGGTGCTGGGCTGGAAAATTCCGGTGTCATCGCCGGAATGTCCGGAAGTCCGGTTTATATCAATGGTAAACTCCTGGGTGCGGTCGCCTATGCCTGGTCCTGGGCAAAAGAACCGATTGCCGGCGTCACGCCGATTCACGAGATGCTTGACATCTGGAAGGCGCAACCCGGCGCGCGCCCGCGCTCCGGCGCATCGCGCTCCAATTTACCCCATCTGCCTATCCCGGTTGCCATCTCCGGTCTCAACCCTGAACTGGAACAACTCCTCACCCCATCCCTGACCGCCCTGGGAATGAAACCGGTTGCCGGCGCCAGCGGCACCAGCACAACCGACACCTCAGCCTTTGTGCCGGGCGGCGTAATTGGCGTCTCCTTGATTGATGGCGATGTGCGCGCCGCCGCGGTGGGCACGATTACCTATCGGGAAGGGAACCAGATTCTTGCTTTTGGCCACCCGTTCTTTCTGGGCGGTGATGTCCAGCTGCCAATGACCGGTGGCGTCATTCATTCGGTTCTCGCCTCTTTCGCCACCTCGTTCAAACTCTTTTCTCCCGGCACTCCAATCGGTACCATTACTCAGGACCGAGCACCCGGTATCGCCGGTACAATGGGAACGCCTGCCCCGATGCTACCGGTCCGGGTCATCGTCAACTCACCGAAAATTCGGGACACCTACAACTTTCGCGTCGCCCTCCATGAACAACTCACCCCGGAATTTCTGCCTATCGGGATTGCCGAAGCGGTGTTACAGACCGAAGGTATGCTCGAAGAGTTGACATTAAACAGTAATCTCAAATTACACTTTACCGATGGGACCACCGCCCGCATTCGCCACACCTTTGCCGGTATCAACCCGGTTCCTGCCCTGTTTGAGAACACCCGCAACGAGTTGAAATTTTTGTTCGCAAACGACATTAAACCGGTGGCGCTGAAAAATGTCGAGGCAACAATCAACATCACGCCCGGACGCAACAGCGCCGAACTGATTGCCGCGGTGCCGGAACGCACCTGGGTTCATCCGGGTGAAACGCTTTTTGTTCATCTTGAACTTCGGGACTATCGGGGCAATACCACCGAACAGACTGTCAAACTACCCATCCCGGCAACAACACCTCCCGGCACCATCAATGTCACCCTGAACGGCGCTGATGAGTTCCTCAACCAGCAAATTCAGCGCCTGCCCCGGACCGCAAATCCGGCATCGCTCACCCAGCTGTTAAAACTGCTCGAGGAGTCGGGAAGGGAAGACGAACTGATTATCGCCGGCTTTCTGACCCAGCCGGCGCTGGCGCTCGGTGAACAGGAAATGCCCAATCCACCCCCCTCAATCCGCCAGATTTTTTCCTCAAGTCAAAAAGGCGGTCGTGCCCAGCCGGTGCCCAACAGCCTGCTCTTCAAACTTCCGGTGAAACTCAACCGGGTGATTCAAGGGTCGGTAAGTTTTGACCTGGAGGTCAAATGAAATCTTTAACCTTTTGCCTTTTGGCATTTGTTGCCGTTGCCTCTTATGCGGCGGTCTGGACAACAACCGGTACCGAAGGACTTTTAGACAACATAGACAAAATTGAGTTTCAGAATGTCCAGTTACCGGCAACCGGTGCGATAAAACTTTCCCCCAGCGTACTGCCGCTATGCTCGCTTGACGAAACCGCAATCTGGCAAATCGTCGCGGACCGGCACAACAACCTATATCTCGGTACCGGTGACCGGGCAAAACTTTACCGCTACTCGCTCCGCACCAGCCGACTCGACTCGGTCTGGTCCGGTACCGAAGGCGCCATCACCGCTCTGACCATTGGGGCAGACGGCACGCTCTACTGGGGCACAACACCCGAAGGTAACATCTACCGCCTTTACCCGGGTACTGAAATTGAACAGCTCACCGCGACCGATGCCACCTACATTTTTGCCCTTCTTGTCGCGCCGGACCGTTCGCTACTCTGTGCCACCGGTCCTGATGGCAAACTGCTACGGCTGTTTCCGGATGGCAGAAAGGAGATTTTGTTTACCGCTAACCAGGCGCACCTCACCACACTGCGCTGGCTCAAAGAGGGCAAGGAACTGCTTATCGGCACCTCACCCGATGGTATTGTCTATCGGCTGACCTTCCCTTACGGTACGGAAAAACCATCGGTAACAACCTTTTACGACACCCCATTAAACGAAATCCGCGCTTTAGCCTTTGACGGCAGAGGCAACATCTATCTCGCCGCAAACCCGGACGAAGATTCGCAACCCGCGGTCTTCTGTGTTGACTCGGACGGCATCCTGCGCTGGAGGTGGCAGTGCCCAGACTCGGTTATTTTTAACATCCAATTCCGGGAAAATCAACTTTATGTGCTGACTGGCAACCGGGGCATCATTTACTCCCTGGACTCGGCTGGTAGCCCTAACCTGCTTGCCCGGCTTGAAGCCAGCCAGTTGATTACCCTTTTGCCCCAGAAAGAAAACACCTACATCGGCACCGGCAACCCCTGCCGCCTCTATCACCTCGCCCCTTCTTATGCTGACTCCGGATTTATCACCAGTATCCCTTTTGACCTTTCCAATCCGGCACGCTTCGGCAGAATTGATTACTTTGCCCGCATCCCGGCTGGCACCGAAATACGCTTCGCCACCCGCTCGGGCAACTCTGAAAAACCCGACTCAACCTGGAGCCCCTGGCAACGGACAACGGACAAAGTCAACTCACCGCCCGCAAGATTCCTGCAGTGGCGGGCAGACCTGATTACCAATTTTCCCGGCATCACTCCGGAACTGGAACGGGTGGACATCTACTACGCCGCGGTGAACCGTCCGCCTTCAATTTCCCGGCTGGAAATCGCCGCGCTCTCCGAACCCGACGCCCGCAAGGGTAATGCCGAACCCCGGCGTAACATCTCCTGGGACGCCTCTGACCCGGACGGCGATTCGCTTATTTTCCAGTTGTTTATCCTGCCGGTAGATACCGCACAACCCAGCGCCCGCCTGCCCGGGCAAAAACTGAAAGACGACCTGACCGAAACCCGTTACGAACTTGACACCCGCACTCTGCCTGATGGCTGGTACCGGCTCCGCCTTATTGCCTCAGACCGCCTTGACCGCCCGGCAAACTCTGCCCTAACTCAGGAACGGCTGTCACCGGTTTTTTTGATTGACAACACCCCGCCCCAGATTTCAGGCTTAAAAGTCGAACCGCAACGCTCACCCGCATTAAACGCAACCGTCCAGTGGAAGGTTAGCGACGCCCTCTCGCCAGTTGTCTTTTGCCGAATCTCCCTGAACGCCGGACCCTGGATGCCGCTTGAACCACGCGACGGAATCTACGACTCCCAACAGGAACTGTTCTCCTACACTCTGCAACTGGTACCCGGCATCAACACCATTGCGGTTTGGGCAACCGATGCCAGCGGTAACTCTACAACCGCCCGCACCGTTTTCAACCGTTAAACCTTAACCTCCTTCTCGGAACTGGCAAAACTCAGGGGTCAGCCAGTTAGCCACCTCAAACTAAAATCCCGTTTTTTACCCGGAATAAGCCCGAAGCCCCATTAATCTCAATTTCCCATACCATCCCGGATACTACCCCGGGGATAGGTAGGGAAAATTTGTCCCCGGCGAACTAACCAATCTAAATACATATACTTATGCGGTTGGCGGTAAATATCACCCGTACACTTAAAAGTATACTTACCCGCTAAGGCGCAACAACCACCAAAACCGCTTTTCTCCGCATATCCAATTCCGGGCTATTGCCCCTGAAATCCCTTCACCCTTTATCCGTTCTCCTGTTCTCTAATCGGTCAACCCCAGGCGCCGAAACGCCCGCTCCAATCGGGAAACCTCCTGATGGTGCGTCATATCAAGATGCAGCGGTGTGACCGAAATGTATCCGGCATAAACCGCCTCAAAATCCGAACCCCGGGTTCGGGCAAAACCCATCTCGCCATCAATCGTCCAGGAAACCCTGCCATCCGGTAAACTCACCTTAAACGCCATATCCCGGTAAATCCGTTTTCCCAGCCGGGTCACCTTCACCCCGCGCACCGGTTCTGCCGGCACATTTATATTGAGCAAACACTTTCTCGGAAGTAATCCGTTCAATAGAAGCGGCACCAGCGAGCGCAGAAACGCCAGCGCCGGCTCCCGATTCACCCCTGCCTTCAGATAGGAGACCGCAACCGCCGGCACACCGAGCAGCGCACCCTCAATCGCTGCCGCCACCGTGCCTGAATAGAGCACATCATCGCCCATATTCGGGCTGTCATTGATGCCCGAAACAACCAGGTCAATCTCCCTTTTCAAAATCCCGTGATGGGAAATCAGAACACAGTCGGTCGGTGTTCCGTACACCGCAAACCAGCCAGGCCGCACCCGCCGCACCCGAATCGGTTTGCGCAAAGAAAACGAATGGCTTGCCGCTGACTGATTGACCGCGGGCGCCACCACATAACGCCGCCCCAGCCCCTGCAAGCCATCGTAGAGCTCCTTAATCCCCGGTGCCTTGATGCCGTCGTCATTGGTAATCAGAATCAGCGGTTTTTTGCCTTTCATATCGGGTTGAAATCTTACCGTTCTCATTAGCCAAAGTCAAATCGGCAACTTCCCTTTGCCTTTTAACCGAACCGAACGGTTTTATAAACTTTTTCGGTTTGCCACCCCGACCCTATCCGCTTGACTTTACCCTTCAACTGATTAAAATGGAAAAGTGTCGGGTGGCGTAGCTCAGATGGCAGAGCAGTGGAATCATAATCCACGGGTCAGGGGTTCGATTCCCTTCGCCACCATTAATAAAACGCGGTTCGAACCGGTGAGACTGTTAATTATCGTAACTAAAACCAGCCTGCGGGACCAAACGGTCCCGCTTTTATTTTAAAAGGAGGCGCAATGGGTTTAGAACAAACCAAGTCGAAGTTCATCTGGATGAACGGCAATATTGTCCGCTGGGAAGATGCGAAAATTCACATCTGCTCCCATGTGATTCACTACGGCACCGGCGTATTTGAAGGGTTGCGCTGCTACAACACACCTAAGGGACCGGCGATATTCCGACTTCAGGACCACACCGAAAGGCTTTTCAACTCGGCAAAGATTTACCGGATGGAAATCCCGTTCACAAAAGAAGAAATCAACCAGGCAACAGTGGAACTGATTAAGAAAAACGAACTGGACGAATGCTACATCCGGCCCATCGTGTACCGCGGCTATCAGGAACTTGGTGTCAACCCGTTCACCTGTCCGGTCGAGGTTGCCCTGATTACCTGGAAATGGGGTAAGTACCTCGGACCCGAGGCGCTCGAGCAGGGTGTCGATGTGATGGTCTCCTCCTGGAACCGGATGGCACCCAACACCTTTCCCGCGATGGCAAAGTGTTGCGCCAACTATATGAATTCGCAGTTGATCAAAATGGAAGCCCTCACCTATGGCTTTGTTGAGGGCATCGCCCTTGATGTCTCGGGGTTTATCTCCGAAGGTTCGGGCGAGAACATCTTCGCCGTGCGCAAAGGGGTTATCTACACGCCGCCGCTCAACGCGACGATTCTGCCCGGCATCACCCGCGACACAATAATTACCCTTGCCCGCGAACTGGGTTATGAGGTCCGGGAAACCAGTATGCTGCGCGAGTTCCTCTATCTTGCGGATGAACTGTTCTTTACCGGTAGCGCCGCAGAAGTGACCCCGATTCGTTCGGTGGACAAAATTACCATCGGCACCGGCAAGTGCGGTCCAATAACCAAACGCCTCCAGGAAGAGTTCTTTGCCATAATTGAAGGGAAAAGAGCCGACCGCTACAACTGGCTCACTTTCGTAAAGTGAAAATCGCCCTCGGCGCCGACCACCGCGGCTTCGTCCTCAAAGAGCAACTGAAACGGTATCTCAAGCGGCAGGGCTATGAAGTTATCGACACCGGACCCACTACCGCGGCAAGGGTTGACTATCCGGACTACGCCTTTGCTGTCGCGCGACTTGTGGCAAAAGGTAAAGCGTCCCGCGGCATTTTGATTTGCGCCACCGGCATCGGGATGTCAATCGCCGCCAACAAACTGCCCCGGATTCGCGCGGCGCTCTGCACCAGTGTCAAAATGGCACGCCTGTCCCGGGAGCACAACAACGCCAACATCCTCTGTCTCGGTGCCGACCTGATTGACTATCAATCGGCAAGAAAGATGGTGCGCATCTGGTTAAAAACCGATTTTACCAAAGGACGGCATAGCCGCCGGTTAAGAAAAATCAGCCAAGTCGAATCAGCGCTGGAGCGCGATCAGTGAAATCAGAATTGAAGCGGTAGGAATTCCCACCGCGGACAGAATCGTTGCATAATCCTGCCACCACTTTACCGTATAACGGGGCACCATCACCACATCGCCCGGTTCCACAACCGGATTGCCTTTTCCCGAAATTCGTTTACCCTGACGCAGAATCCATGCCTGGGAAAGGTGCCCGTAATCGGTTGGACCTCCGGCTTGACCAATGTAGTCGGTGAGCCGCATATTCGGGGTGTACAGGAAAGAGCCCGGATTGTTCACCTCACCCTGAACATACACGTAACTGTTTATCGGCGGCACGACCAGAATATCGGCGTTGACCATTTCAATGTTTTGCGTGGAGTCCGCCTCAAATAAAATCTTGTGCAGGTTAACTGGAATCCTCTGCCGCGCCCCCGAACTGCCAAGCACCAGCCGCTCAATGTAGGCGTTGTGTAAATCCGCCCAGGGTGTAACACCCCCTGCCTTGCGCAGAATGTCAAACACCCGCTCCCCGGGCTTCAACTCATAAGTCCCTTCACTCATCCGTTCCTTTTCCGTGGTGAGCGCCGAGGCTCGAATCCGGTACTCCCCCCTGCCAAACACCGCACCGCGCACCGTCACCAGCCCTTCAACCGGTGGCACATAAATCACATCCCCGGACTCAATAAATGGGTTGGCATTGAGGTCACCCTCCCGTTCAAATCGCTCGATATCAACTTTCGCAAAAGGCAGCCCACCGCGTAACAGCATAATATTGGTTTTGGAACCGAGCGGCGAAAGCCCGCCGGCACGGGTCACAACCTGTGAAACCCGTTCCACCGGCGAGGCGTTGTAAGCACCCGGATACTGCACCTCGCCGGTAACAAACACAATCGCCGAACGCAACCCAACCAGAGTCAATTTTACCGTTGCGCCCTTGAAGTACCGCTGCATAATCTTGGTCAGCGTATCCTGCGCCTGCCGCAAAGATAGCCCGGAAACGGTAATCGCATCCACGACATCAACCGTTACCCCTTGACCACTACTACTGGTGGAAATCCCGGCTAAGGGCATATTTATCGTAATTTTTCCTTCATAGGTAACCGCACTCTGATAGGAGTAGGTAACACTGCCGCTCACTGTAACCAGAAGCCGGTCCCCGGGCATCAAAATGTACTTGTCCGAGATAATCGGGCTCTCTACGCCCACAAGACCGGGTAACGCCGACACCCCGGGCTGGGTAATACCCGGAATGTTTATGCCACTCATACCGGAAAAAACCGATGAACCGACATCCTGCGCCAGCCCAACGCCGACTAAGAGAATAACCGATTGCAACGCCTTTTTAAGCACGCTGGATTGTAAAACCATATTTTCGGTTTGTCAACATCTGACTCACCGCACTGGCGAACTTAAACAATGCAATCAAACCAATTGCGCCCATTACCCCAAGAATCGGCAGTATCACCAGCGCCATCACCACACCACCCAACGCACCACCGGTCCAGTCCAGCACGCTCAAATAACCGGCGCGGCGCGGCGCATCCAGCATCGTCAACTCCTGGCTGGCAAGGGCAAACTGGGCACCGAGACCCGCTCCCGCCACCAATAACAGCAAGTAAAACAGCGCCTTGCCACCACCCAATACCAGAAACCAGACCACACCACCGCTCCCTAATATCATCAGGTCAAACAGGACAAAAAATACCGAAGGTCGCTTCGGACCCCACCAGTTCACCAGACCCGCGCCCAGCACCGAACCAAACATAAACGAGGCAAAAAGCAGCGCGCTACCGGTGTAAATCGAGCCGAATCGGCTGGAGTAAACGAATATCGTTAACAGGGAAATCCCGGCGCCCGCGAACCCCGAAGTGAAAATACCCAGCCCTCGCGCCGGCGCAACCTGCTTGGTTTTTCTTTCCCATAAAACCACCCCGCCCACCGCAACGACTAAAAGAAAGCCCACTAAAGGCAGGACAAACCTTCCCAGCGTTCGGCCAACAGCGGAGTAGATACGACTGAACCGCGGTGAAGAGCGCCGATGCTCCAGCACCATATTGAGAAACAACTCCCGGGGTACAAGGTCGGTGTTAGGTACCACAGACCCCAATTTTGTTTGCACCATCGAATCTTCGCTCCGGTCATCCTTTCTTTGACAAGAGGGAACAAAAGGGAGGGTGACTCTTGTCTGCCGGAACTGGTCCAGCAAACTGCTTAGGTAAAAAGGGGTCAAAACCCGGGTCGCAATACCCAGCCGCTGCCAGCGCATCACCACGCTGTCAACGCACAATGTTATCCGGTCGCCGGCAACCAGTAACGGAAAGTCCAGCGCTATCAACTCAGTCTTTTGAAACACCTGACGCAGCGTTGTGTATCGGGTTTCGACGACCGCCCGCGCCTCGTCTGTCATCCCTTCAACTGTACCCGGTACTCTGGTCGCTAAAATCCCCTGTGCCCTCAATCTGCTCTGGCACAATTTAAAGAACTCCTTCGTAAACAGGCGATTGGCACCGAGGTTTTCCGGTGCGGTGCCAATAATTATGATGCAGTCAAAACTATCAGCCTTTGTTGTAAGAAATTGCCGCGGGTCACAAATAACCACTTTAAACCGTGGGTCGGCAATCTCCTCTGCTACCACCGCACCGCCGCTGCGTTGTGCCTCGTCAACCAGCCACCAGTCAAGCACAACCATCTGCACATCAGCCACCGGCCATTTGAGAATTTCAGAAACGAGACCGCCTAAACCCAGCCCTAAAATCAGTACCCTTTGCGGTGCCGGATGCAGCAGTAGCGGAATGTGTGCCATCTCCTCGATCCCGGTCACATCCGGATTCGGCATCACCAGCACACTACTCCCATCATAAAGCACCTGGCGCTGCCCTTCCCGCTCCACCGTCACCAGTTTGGCATAAGGCGAATCCCGAACCCCGAGAACCCGCTGTCCCTGCCAGGTTTGCTCCCACAGCCATCGCTCGCCTCTTGTTCCCGTTATCACAAGACCAAGTAAGACAACGCCCCAGCCCAGCGCCCAAACACCTTCAAGAAAAGAACGCCGCTCAATCAAAATTACAATCCCGAGCATTAGCATCAGCACCGCACCCATCAGTGCCACAATCGCTAAATTCGGCACCTGCGCCAGTAACCCAAAATAAAGGATAACCGCGGTCAACACCGTGCCCAGTCCTTCGAAAAAGTAAACCTTTGTCACCACGCCCCGTTCTTTACTCAATGCGGTACCGAGGACAAACAACGCACCATGGGTTGCCGCGGGTAAAAACACCGCAAATAGCGTAATAAGGAAAAGGGCTTGCAGGCTGAGGTTTTCACCCGGCAGAAGCCCGAGCAATCGCCGGGAATAAACCACGAGCACGCTTGCCCCTACGGAACTTAAAGCCGATACTAACCCGACGACCGTTAACGAGTGCTTTGGGGAAACCAGACGAACCGCCACCCGGCTAAACAACCAGGCACCGAAACCTTCGGATAAAAGCCAGACACTGAGAAAAACACCGCTTGACACCTCATTACCGGCGAAAGCCGCCAGCAGTTCTCGCAGAATTACCACCTGCGCGGCAAGACCGAGCCCGCCGACCGCCATCATTATCAGCGGCATAACCTTAGAAACGGTTCGGCACCGGCCCCTTAATGAAGCAGACAGCCCTTCTTTTCGTACTCCTGAAACAGGCGACCCCAGCCCGTCTCCCGACGCCAGCGCTCAAAAATCTTCCGTTCCTTCAAGGGCCAGTGCACAAAGTCGTGGTTAAACTCTGAAATAAAAATCGGGATGTTCACCAGCCAGGTGCGGAAAATCAACTTCTGCAACACCCGGGTTGGACCATACCAGGAGAGCCAGCCCAAAAATCGGTGAAAGGAAACCCCAACCTCAAAATGCCAGTTCTCCTGCGAAATGTCGTCGCCAACAATCTCAATCTCCTTGACATCGCCCACTCCCAGCCCCTGCTCATGCGCCAGCCGGATGTACTTAATCGCCATCGGGTCAAATCCCATCATCTTTGCTGCGACCGCATCAATCGCCACCTGGTCCGCTGATGCTAAAATCACATTCTTAACCACCGGTTTGACCGTACGTGGTCCTGGACCATTACCTGCGGTTGTCCCATCCATCACCGCAAAAATCCCCGGATGAATCTCCTTTTGAATCGCCAGGAGGTCAACCAGCGTTTCATGAATCCAGGTGTGCGTGTAGTGGCGGTGGGTGGACAAAAGCCCGCCAAAGGCGTTTTTCATCGCACCGGTTGTCGTGGTGTAGATGTGACACTTCACCGTTGGCAGATGGACGATGTTCTTACCGATAAAATAGTCCGGAATCCGCAAACCCTCAGGATAGATGTGGTCCAGCGCCAGCATCTTTGCCTTAGGCTTAAACGGAATCCACTTCATATCGCTCTCTTTGAAGTTGTACCGTACCGGAATTCCACACCGCTGGAAAATCGGCACATACCGATTCAGGTCCTCACCCTTATGAGTGTCAATCACCACCGTCTTATTCTGCACCACCACCAGGTCATTGTAGCCCAGCTTTTTCAAGCCGACAATCGTCCCTTCCAGTTGCCAGGGCGTTGTATTTGCCCCGGGCATCGGATAGTGCCAGGAGATGTTGTCCTTGAGAATCGTCGTCACGCCCGGCTTTAAAAACTTGTCCGCATCTGCCAGTTTAATCAAGCGGACATAATCATCCAGCACCGTCTCCGGCCTGGTAAAAAGAACCGCAACCTTAGAACGACCACTCATCAAATTTATTATACTAGACGAAAAAGTTAAGGCAACACCAGCACCCGGCGCCCGCTCGAAGTGAAGTACAACCCGCTTCCCAGCCGTCCCTGTTTTTGCCACCGCACCCTTCGTCCTGCCGCATCGAAAACCTCCTCAAACTCTGGACTGCGCGAAAAGAGAATTGCGCCCCAAGGTACCCGCCCGGGTTCATTGGCTTCCACTCCCTGCCTCTTTTCGGTTCCACGCTCCGCGCCACTACTTTCCAGTGCCAGCCGGGCACAACTCACCGCCATACTCACATTCATCCGCTCCACCGGTACACTAACAAGCGCCGTACTTACCACCTCCCACACTTCAGGCTCGAACTTTGCCAGTGCCGCCCACATCTCCAGCGCGTAAACGGTATCAACGGTACCCGAACCATTGACAAAACGGCGCAGCACAAACCGGTCGCTATGTCGGTCCTGAACCAGTTTCCACAAACTCCGTCCCATCCGCTGGAAATCCCTTTCCTCGAAGATAGACTCGTTCGCTCCCGCCTCGAGCGCAAATGAAATATCAAGATTCGCATGGGCAACATCCTCCCAGCGGGAACTACTCGCCTGATGGTTCCAGACATAACAGTCGTTTTCCAAACTCAGGATCAAACTGGCGTAAAACGCCCTTGCCATTGAATCGGGCACATCCTCATAAAACCAGCCCGGCACCGAAAACTTACCCGGTTGGTAAAATTGGGTGCGTTGAATATCACGAAAAACCATAAGCAATTCACCCATACTCAGCGCCTGGTTCCAGGGCAGGCGTGACCACCCGCCAAAATGTTCTAACTCTTCGCCAGTACCACGTGCCGCTGCCCAGTTTTGAAACCACTTGGCAAGCACCTGCTGTTCAATCGCCCGCTGGTAGACCTGCGCCCGTTCCAGAAACTCGTGCCTTAAACCCGGGGTTTCGTACACCATCCGCACAAAACGCGCCAGCGGCAGGCAGATGACCGCATCGTGCACTAAGTACTCCTGATACCGCCCCTGCGGGTCGTAAGCGGTTGTGCCCCAACCTAAGAAACCGTCCTGGTAACCCAGCCAGTAATTTCCTTGTTCCGGTACATCCCGCATTAACCGCAGGAGCGAATCGGCGTGAAATACAAACCGTTCCAGCCACAGCGTATCACCGGTTGCCGAAAAGAGATATAGATAAGAACGCAAAATTGGCGCTTCAAACCAGGCAAGATTTGCCGAATTGGGGCTCCTCAATGCCCGCATTTCATTAACGCTATGCCAGATGGAAAAACGCTCAACCCAGCCGCCGCCTTCGGAAGGCGGTGCCGCGTTCAAGAAGCCCAGACCCACTATGACCAACAGCAGTCCGGATAAAGTTGTCTGCGTCCGATGCCCGGACGCGAAAAAGAGCCCACGCACCTTAGCCTCCTGATGAATCTCCCCCGGACTTATGTTTATTAAAATGTGGAGGCAGCAATAATCAAAAGGCGGTAAAGACCGCCGTTGCCTATTTCTCCAGCGCCTCCGTGCTTTGTCTTAGCCTCGGTAACCAGTATACCTCAAATCCGCCCGGGGTCAAACCCGCCGGAGTTAAAAAAACTCCTTGATTGCCAAAAGGTAAAAAAGTGCTAATCTAAATTGATGATGAAATCCGGTGCGGCAATACTCCTATTCATCATTTTGCAAACCAGTGCCCCTGGTGTCGAATGGGATTCCATTGTTCGGCTCACAACCAACACCCAGAGTCAGGTTCTTGGTTACAGTTATCAGCGTACTATCACAGTTGACCCGGGAAGAAATGTTTGGGTTTTCTGGCTCGACTACCGGAGTTCACCAAACCAAATCTGGTACCGGAAATTTGAATGGGCGAGTGGCAGATGGCTACCAGAAGCACAACTCACCGCATCTACCGTCAACTGTTTTACACCTTCCACAACCTGCGACCAGAGTGGTAATCTTCATCTGGTATGGCACACCGAGCACACATCATCAAAAGGCATCTGGTACAAGAAGTTCGACGCCCAACAGGGACGCTGGTTTAATGACACCCTTCTTGAGCCGGCGGTCTATTTGAAAAAATATCCGGTGGTGGTTACAAAGCCCGGTAGCGAAGAAATTCATATCGTCTGGTACGGAAATCCAGACACCGGAGGTGTGCCCCAAGTTTTTCACAAACAGTTCCAACCCGACTCCGGCTGGTTACCAGCCGAGCAGATTACCAGTTATCCCAACACCCATAGTGCGGCAACAGTTGCCGTAGACTCACTGGGTAACCTGTGCATTGTCTGGGTGGGGAGAGAATTTAACAATACCCAAGACCAGATTTTCTGCCGGCGCCGAATCAATGGTGTCTGGACCGACATCGAACTGGTTTCCGAATTTCCGGGTTCATATCTGCAAACATCGCCCTGTGTCACCGCCGGCACCATAAACAACTTCCACATCACCTGGGCAGGAACCAACTCCTCGACATACTATTCGCGGATTTTTTATCGCCGACGCACTCCGGAAGGCTTTACCCCAATCTTTACCGTAAGCGAGGGTTTACAATTTGAGCAGGGAAGCCCGTCCATCTCCTGCCGGCAGGATAACGAGTGCCATCTCGCTTGGCGCGGCAGAACCGCAACCCCTCCCAGTCCGTACCAACTAATCTATGCCTCCTGTGACCATCTGGGATACTGGACTCCACCCGAACCATTGACCGCATTGACCAACGGCGATGTTGACAACCCCTCGATAATATGCGACTCCGGTCTTGGGTTGCATATCGTCTGGCAGGATGAAAGTTCCGGCAACCTTGACCTGTACTACCTTTATGGTCAAGTCCCGGGACTCGGTGCGGATGAAACACCCTGCCAAATCCCGTCAACCGTTCACACCCTTCCCACTGTGGTCCGCTCTTCTGCTTTATCCGGCTTTGGCTCCCTGCCCGAGATTTACGATGCGCTGGGCAGGAAAGTTAGAACCCGCAATTTGCCTCAGGGGGTTTATCTTATCCAGCATCCGGATTCCAGAACCGGCAAATTTCAAAAACTGATCATCGTTTCGGGTGGACAATAACACCACGCGCAACCGAATAGCTGCGGCAATCGCCGCCGGTATCAGCTCCTTTCTCACACCCTTTATGAGCTCCTCCATCAACATCGCCCTGCCCGCACTCGGTCAGGAGTTACGCCTTGATGCGATTGGTCTGGGCTGGGTCGCAAACATCTCCCTTTTAAGCGCCGGCATCTTCCTTGTGCCTTTCGGGAGATTGGCAGACATCCTGGGTCGCAAACGCATCTTCGCCCTTGGCTTGAGTTTGTACTCAGTGGCTTCGCTCCTTGGTATGATTGCCCATAATGCCGGAATTCTGCTCCTTGCCCGGTTTCTGCAAGGAATGGGCGGGGCAATGGTTTTTGGAACCGGGGTAGCGATTCTCACTTCGGTTTATCGTGCCGCCGAGAAAGGTTTCGCCCTCGGAATTAACACCGCGCTGGTTTATACCGGACTTTCGGCTGGTCCTTTTATCGGCGGGATTCTTACCCAGCATTTCACCTGGCGGGCAATCTTTGCCCTGAATTTGCCCCTGAGCCTCGGCGCCCTTCTCATCGTCCTGTTCGGTCTTAAGGGTGAATGGGCAGAAGCGCGCGGAGAGCGGTTTGACCTGACCGGTTCCTTGATTTACGGCACCGGACTTCTGCTCTTGATGTTCGGCTTCACCCTTTTACCTCATCGTTTAGCGGTTCTGTTGATTGGCACCGGCCTGTTGGCATTGGTCGGGTTCGTGATTCTCGAGTTAAAACTAACCAGCCCGGTTTTCCCGTTTCAACTTTTTCGGGGTAATGTAATTTTCACATTTTCCAACCTCGCCGCGCTCATCAACTACGCTGCGACCGCGGCGGTCGGTTTCCTCTTGAGCCTTTATCTCCAGTATGTCAAAGGACTAAACGCCCAGACTACGGGATTGATACTTGTTAGCCAGCCAGTAGTAATGGCACTTTTTTCACCCCTAACCGGACGCGTTTCCGACCGGGTTGAACCACGGCTCATCGCTTCAATTGGAATGGCGACCTCAACGCTCGGTTTATTTCTCTTCTCATTCTTAAACAGGGCAACCGATTTGCGACTTCTTATTGCCGGACTGATTCTCATCGGGTTCGGATTTGCCCTGTTCTCCGCACCCAATACCAACGCCGTGATGGGTGCGGTTGCCTCCCGGCATTACGGTATCGCCTCCGCAACCCTGGGCACAATGCGGCTTTTAGGTCAGATGTTCTCGCTCGGACTGGCGCAGATGCTCATCGCCCTGTTTGTCGGTCCGGTCCGGCTCAGCACCACCAATAACTCTGGACTCATCTTAACGGTACGGGTTGCTTTCATCATCTTCAGCGGACTGTGCGGGGCGGGTATCATTGCCTCGCTCGCAAGGGGTAAGGTTAGCGCCAACGCCGGAACCGAAGCCGGGTAGTAAGCACCAGGTCGCTTGAGAAAAACCGGGCGGCAATGAATATCGCGGCAGCGCAGAAAATTGTCATATAAAGAAGCCCGCCAATTATCAGGGGATAGTTACCGAACAAAATCGCCTGCGGAATCAGAAATGGGTAGGAGAATGGAATGAGAAAGAGCAAAATTTTCAGGGGTAGAGACAGCGTCTGGATATTAAAGAACATAGTAAAGAAGTAAGGCAAAAGACAGAACATCATCAATGGCGTCAATGCTGCCTGCGCACCTTTGGCATCTTCTGACAAAAGCGCCAGCAAGGTGGCAAGGGCGAGGGCGGTAACAATCGCCAGAAACAGGGTGACACTCAGCAGAAAAATCGCCTCCGGACTCAAGGTCAACCCCAGCTGTACCGCAACCGGCATATCTGGAGTTCGGCTCGGTACCCCTTCGGCAAATGCCGTGGTATAATATCCCAGCGCAAACATAAACACCAGCGAAAAAACCACCGCCACCACTACCGCACCGAGCATCTTGCCAATAACGATTGATACCCGGCTGATAGGCACCGTAAGAAGCGTCTCCAGCGTCTTATTCTCCTTTTCCTGTCCGATGGATGCGGCAAGCGTTTGACTGGCATACAATAGCACCATCAAAAGAATCAGCGGAATGATGAAGGTTTGCGCCATCGCCATCCCCTGCACCGCTTCCGGACTACCGGCTGCAACCCGGTCCTGGAGAATCACAAACTCGCCGGTCTGAACAGGACTCTTGATGTTTTCTGCCGGGATATCAGGCAAAAGCCGCTTGAGGTGATATTCGGTTAATTCGGAATTGATTCGGGTAAAAACCGACTTTACCCTCACACTGCGTATCGTCTGGGTAAAAGAGAACCCCTTCAAAATGGTGTAGGCTTCAATTAGCACCGGCTGGAACCGGTCAATCCGATAATCAACACTTTCCGGCAGTACGAGGAGAAGGGAAAACCCTTCCTCCTGTGCCTGCTTCTGGGCTTGCTCCTTTGCCGCCGTGGTACGGGTCACGGAAAAATTTTCCTCTTTTAGCCGGTTAATGATGGTATCGGCAAAATGAGAAGAGTCCGGAACAACAACCAGTACTGGCTGGGGTGCCTGCGCCTTAGCCCGCTCCCCGCGCAGCGCCCGCCCGACAAAAAGAAAAATCACCAGCACCGCAATAAATGGCAGTAAGGTGCGTAAGGTCAACAGTTCTCGCACCTCTTTCCAGACCAGATTGGCGATAATTCTCATTGGCCCGCCTTCAGAAAAACCTCTTCAAGGTTCCGAGCGCTCCAGCGGGATTTCAACTCTTCCGGCGTACCCAGGGCGATGAGCCGTCCCTGCCGCAAAAGCGCCACCCGCTCCGAAAGGAACTCCACCTCGAGCATATTGTGCGACGAAAGTAAAATCGTTGTCCCCCGCGCCGCAAACTCCTTAATCTTCTGCCTGATGACCATTGAGTTCTCAACATCCAATCCCGAGGTTGGCTCATCAAGAATCGCCAGTTTTGGGTTGCTCATCAACGCCCGGGCTAAAAGCAACTTCCGCGTCATACCCTTGGAGTATGTATTGACCTTATCCTGAATCCGGCGTCCTAAATCGGCAATCACCACCGCCTGCTCCACCAGTTTGTCCCGCTCTACCGTGTCCGCAGAATAAAAGGTTGCCATAAACCGCAAATAGTCAAGTCCAGAAAGGTTCCGATACGCCCCGGCTTCTTCGGGCAGATAACTCACCATCCTTCGCACCGCTGCCGCATCTTTAACCACATCCCGGCCAAAAACCTTAACCACACCGCCGCTCGGTTTTAACAGTGTTGCGATGACCCTTAAAGTCGTGGTCTTGCCCGAACCGTTTGGACCAATCAGCCCGAAAACCTCGCCCGGTTTAATCTCAAACCCGATTCGGTCGACCGCACGCAACGCGCCATAGTCCCGAATCAAATCCTCAACAACTACCGCCGGTTCCATAGCCGATGATAACAAAAAAGTTGCGACGGGCAAGAAACTGCGACATTGTTTTTCTTGACCGCCAATCTATTCGTGCTACTATTTCCAAAAAAGTAACACGAAGGGAGTAAATATGGCATGTTTTCTCGTTCCTGCCGCTGCTGCGACGGCAACAACCGTGCTGCGGCGTAAAATCCCGGAACGGTTGCACCCGGAGTGGCTCAATTCGCTCCTCTGGGGTGGTGTGGCAATGCTTGCGGTTGAACACATCGCCCATCAAGAGGTAATTCCTTATCCCCCATTTTTAACCGCAATGAAAAACTCCAATGACATCCCCGTTATGCTCAAAGAGATGCTTACTGTCGGCGGCACAATGACCCTGGCAATCTTTTTCCTGTGGCTGGTTATGGTCTGGATTACGAGCCGGGCAGCAATCAAAACCGCCACCGGAGCAAAACGATGGACTGGCTAACCACCACCCTCATCGCTGCGGTTCTTTCAACCATTCTGTACCGGTTGTTTAAAGGTCGGTTTCAGTTAGGACTCTTGAGCCTGATGCTATGGGGCGCCACAGTGATGATTTTTGTTGACCGCATCCTCGGTTATGAAGGCGGTCCCTTTTTTGAAGCCCAAACCGACGGTCTGATAAAAAACGGTGCCGTTCTGGGCGTCGTGATGCTCTGCCCCGTGCTTCTAATCTGGCTGGGGGCGCTCTTACTTAACCGGAGGCGTTAGATGGGAAAAAGAAACGAAGCCGAACGGTTCGGCGTCTCGTTTGAACCGGACCTGCTTAAAAGTTTCGACCGTGAGATTGCGCTCGCCGGTTACGAATGTCGGTCTGAGGCGCTGCGCGACCTGGCACGGCAATGGCTCTCCAGTCGACAGCTAAAACAGGGTAAAGGTCCGGCGTTCGGCATCCTGGCTATTGTGTTCAATCATGAGCGCCGCGAGGTAAGTAAACGACTTACCCGTCTGGGCCATAAGTTTTTTGCCGATGTGGTTACAACCATCCACATCCATCTTGACGAGCACAACTGTCTTGAAGCCCTTATCCTGCGGGGCAAGGCAGAAGAGATTCAGCAGGTTGCTGACCAGATGCGGGCATTGAAAGGGGTTGAGCAAGGCGGTCTCATCCTATTAGGATTACCAGGAAAAACGGAGGCAAAAAAATGAAGCAGTTGTTTATGTTTATCAGTTTGTCGTTTGGTGTACTAAATGCGGCACCCAGCGATTCCATTGTGTTAACTTTACCCGAGGTGGTAATCACCGCGGAACGGGTGCCTCATCACATCCGCGACATCGCCGCATCGGTCAGTGTCGTCACCGGCGCGGAATTACGCTCTTCGGGTGCCCGCACCGCCACCGATGCCCTTGCTATGCTACCCGGTGTTTTTATTCAGCGCACAGGCCAGTTCGGCAGAACCGACATCGACATCCGCGGAGTTGGCGGTCAGGGAACTCAGATTGCGGTCTTAATCGATGGCCGGCCTGAAAAGATGTCGCTGTTCGGCTGCACCGTCACCCATACCCTGCCTTTGAACAATGTCGAACGGATTGAAATGGTGCGCGGTCCACTTTCGGCTCTCTACGGCTCCGACGCACTGGGCGGCGTCGTCAACATCATCACCCGCAAAGCAACAAAACCGCTTGAGCTCAACGCCCGGCTCTCTTACGGCTCATTTCAAACCGTTGGGGCACGCCTCAGTGCTGGTACCAGATGGCAACAACTCAACGCCCTTGTCTCCTTTGCCAAAGATATTTCGCATGGCCATCTGCCCAACTCCCAGTACAACGGCAACGACATCACGCTCCGTGCCGGTTACGACCTCGCTCCAGCGTTCGGCTTGGACTTCAGCGGCAAATACTTCACCGGTGTCAAACACGAACCGAAGCGCGCCACCGACCCGGATACATTAGTTGCTACCGGCTGGAATCAGTACGACCGGGGCGGTGTTGACTTAACCCTGAACCTCCGGCACCAAATAAACGGCATGGTCAAAATTTATCGCAACTTTGGCGAACATAAGTTTGACCCCAAAGACGGCTGGCACTCAACCGACTACACCAACGGTGCCCTTTTGCACCTTCACCACCGGTTTGGCTTCAACAACCTCCTTCAGGGCGGAGTTGAGGTTAAAAACCTCGGCGGCACCTGGATAAAATCCGACACTAACAAACCATCCTGGTCCCGGACGCAGTTTGATATCTTCATCGCCGATGAACAGACAATCGGACCGCTCATTGCCACCGCTGGTGCCCGTTTTGCCCGCGACAACATCTCAGGAAACGCCTTTGCCCCCAAATTCGGTCTTGTGGGCAAAACGCCCTTTGGCACCGCGCTCCGCATCAATGTCAACAAAGGGTTCCGCTTCCCGCCCTTCAACTACACCAGCATCTTCCCACCGAAAAACCCCGACCTTCTGCCGGAAATATCCTGGAACTACGAACTGGGCTTGAACCAGCAGATTGCCTCATTCTTACAACTGGACATCGCCGGCTTCATCCTCAAAGGTGACAACCTGATTGAAATTGCGGACAACCCCGCACCACCACCGCCGGATAAGTTCCAGAACAAAGGTGCGTTCCAATTCAAAGGGGTGGAAGCCGCGCTGGAACTCAACTACCGGATATTCAGCCTGCGCACCACCGCAACTATCAACGACTTTGGCGTCCATACTAAAGCCCGACCCGGACAAAAACTGAATGTGGCGCTCACGCTCAACCCGGGCAGATTTTCCGGCACACTACTCCTCAACGCGGTAAGCCGCTACTACGCCGAGGACTCCAGCAAAAGCCCCATTCCCTCCTATCAAACCATCGACCTGCGCATTCGCTATCGGCTCCTGAACCAGCTTAACATCTTTGCCACGGTAGAAAACATTCTCAACCGCAACTACCAGACCTTCGCCAGTTTGCCGGGCGATGCAGCCGGACTTTATCAGATGCCGGGCCGTTCCTGGACAATAGGCATTGACATTAACGATTAACCGGTGAAACGCATCCTCACCTTACTTATCCTTTTTGCCCTTCTTGTTGCTGCCTGCCGCACTTCTGGCCCAAAGCGGCAACTGAAGGTTGTGGCGTCAACCGTACTCATCGCAACGATTGTTCAGAACATCGGTAACGGTAAGGTCAAAGTCACAACCATCGCACCGGCAGGAATGTGTCCGGGCCACTTTGACCTTCCGCCCCAAGCGATTGCCGCTGCCCAGGACGCACAACTCATTCTCTATCACGGCTGGGAAGGCTGGATGGAAAAACTGAAACAGGAAACCAGGAATCCGACTGCAAACTGGATAACTCTGCAAACCCGGGGCAACTGGATGGTACCGCCCATTCAAAAAAAGGCGACCGAAGAACTGACCGCACTCCTTATCCAGAATGCACCGGCGGACAGCATCCTGTTTACCAAAAATCGCCAGCGCTATTTTGCCCGGATTGACTCGGTCGCACGCACCCTGCAAACGATGTTCGCCGACAAGAACCTGCCCCGGGTACTTGCCAGCGAACACCAGGCTGAATTCCTCCAGTGGCTGGGATTCAAAGTTGTTGGCACCTATGGCAGGTCAGAAGACCTAACCGCCCGGGAACTTTCCCATCTCGCTCAGGTAATGGTTGATTCCGGTGTCGGCTTGGTTGTTGACAACCTCCAGTCCGGACCAGATACGGGCAAACCGCTTGCCGAAGCGGCTGGGGTCCGGCACATCACCCTCACCAACTTTCCGCTGGATGGTGACTACCTCAAAACCGTGCTTGAAAACGGTAACCTGCTGCTTAAAGTTATCGAGTGAACCCGCCGGCAATTGCGGTCAATGATGTCACGGTCAGTTACTATGAGCATATCGCCCTGCACAACATCTCCCTTACCGTTAATGCCGGTGAATTTGTCGGTATCATCGGCCCGAACGGCGCGGGCAAAACCACCCTCCTGACCGTTATCAACGGTCTGGGCAGACTGCACGCCGGCACGGTTTACCTGTTCGGCGAAAAAGTTACCCACCGCAACATCCGGCGCTGGCGTCCACACATCGGCTATGTCCCCCAGCAACTGCACATCGACCCGCGCCTGCCTTTTACGGTCTGGGATGCGGTTCTGATCGGTGCCTATGGCAAAGCCGGGCTTTTCCATCCAGTTGGCGAAAATGAGCAAAAACGGGCAAACGACCTGCTCAATCTGTTCCGCATCAGCCATCTGCGCAATCGGCCCGTGGGACAGATTTCGGGCGGTGAGATGCAAAAGGTTGCGCTGGCACGGGCGCTTCTGCCCGAACCGAAAATCTTACTTTTGGACGAGCCCACCGCCAACCTTGACCCACCTTCGGTCCAGGAAATCCAGAACCTCCTGACAACCATCTATCAGCGCTATAACCTCACCATTTTGATGGTCACCCATCTCCTTGAGCACCTGCCTTTGATTTGCCCGCGCCTGATTATGATGAAAGACGCCCGAATTGTCTTCGATGGTCCGCGCGCTGAGGCGCTAAAACCCGAATGGCAGCAAAAGGTGTTTGGCAATGGTTGAGTGGCAACTGTTTTCCCGCCCTCTGCTTGCCGCGCTCCTCGGTGGCACCGTTTGCGGCATCATCGGTGTCTGGGTTGTGCTCTTAAACATTCCGTTTGTTGGTGTCGCAATGTCCCATGCGGCATTTGCCGGTGCCATCGCCGGACTGCTTTTAGGTATCGACCCGCTTCTGACCGCCCTGCTTTTCTGCCTGCTCACCACCCTCTTAATCGGACCCATCGCGGAAAAGGCGGACTTTGAACCCGGCGTGGCTTTGGGTGTGATATTCTCCCTGATGCTCGGACTCGCCTTCCTTGGTATCGGGCTTTTAAAAGGACCGCGCACCGAAGCGTTCAAATTCATCTGGGGCAACATTTTACTTGTCTCCCGGCGCGACATCGTTATCCTCGGTGTTCTCTGCCTTGCTGTCCTTGGCTTCCTTTTTGCTTTTGCCAAAGAAATCCGGGCGGTGCTCTTCAACCGCGAAATCGCCCGCGCGGTTGGTGTTCCGGAAAAGGCAATCTTCTTTGCCCTGATTCTTTTGACCGGCATTGCGGTTACGGTCAACCTCAACACCGTTGGTGGCTTACTCGTATTCAGCCTCGTTGTCAGCCCGGCATCTGCCGCCTATCAACTCACCTACCGTTTGCGTACGATGTACTTTCTCTCGGTCCTGTTTTCGGTCAGCGCCTGCCTTATCGGCTTACTGCTCTCCTACCTGTTCAACCTCCCCACCGGCGCCGCAATCATCTGCATCGCCAGTCTCATATTTGGCGTTGCGCTCCTTTTCTCTCCCAAACGCCGGACCCTGTCCATAACTTAAACCGATTTGACACCCGCTTTAATTTTTAATAACTTATTACCTTGGACGAAATCAGACTTCGCTATGGAACCAACCCCCATCAGAAATCGGCGCGCATCTTCCTGCCCGAAGGCAAACTGCCGCTCAAAATCGTCAACGGTGACCCCAGTTACATCAACATCATCGACGCCCTCAACTCCTGGCAACTCGTCCGCGAGTTAAAGCAACTTGCCTGTGTTCCGGCTGCTGCCAGTTTCAAACACACCAGTCCGGCTGGCGCCGCAATCGGCAAACCGCTCTCATCCGACCTCAAAAAGTCGCTCTTTGCCCCGGACTTTGAACTTTCGCCCCTTGCTGCTGCTTATGCCCGCGCCCGTGGTGCCGACCGCATGGCAACCTTTGGCGACTGGGCAGCATTTTCCGACCCGGTTGACATCACCACCGCCCAGCTCTTAGCCAGCGAAGTTTCGGACGGCTGTATCGCACCCGGTTACGAACCCGAGGCGCTCGCCATCCTCAAACAGAAGAAAAACGGCAAATACCCCATCCTCCAGATTGACCCCGATTACAACCCGCCGCCCATTGAAATCCGCCAGCTCTTTGGCATCTTTCTTGAACAGGAACGCAACAACGCACCAATTGACGAAACCCTGCTGAAAAATGTCGTCACCGAGAAAAAGCACATCCCCGACACACTAAAACTTGACCTCCTCCTTGCTCTCATCACCCTCAAATACACCCAGTCCAACTCCATCGTCTTAACCTACGATGGCCAGGTTGTCGGTGTTGGTGCCGGTCAACAGTCTCGCATCCACTGCACCCGGCTCGCCTGCGCCAAAGCCGACAAATGGTTCTTACGCCTTCACCCTCGCATCCTCAACCTCAAGTTCAAAAAAGGCACAAGCCGTGCGGATAAGGCGACCGCCATTGACATCCTCCTCGAAGAAACCGCCACCCCGGAAGAAATCCAGCCCTTCCTTAACCTCCTTGCCGAACCGCCCCAACCCTTCACCCCGCAGGAAAAACAGGAATGGCTCGCAAAGTTTGACGGTATCTGCCTTGCTTCGGACGGCTTCATCCCCTTCCGCGACAACCTTGACCGTGCTGCCCGTTCCAATGTCCGCTATGTCATCCAGCCTGGTGGCTCAACCCGCGACGAAACCATCATCACCGCTGCGGACCAGTACCAGATGGTGATGATATTCACCAACCTTCGCCTCTTCTACCATTAAAACAAAAAGCGGGGCAGAAACCTGCCCCGCAAACTCGGCGACCTTGCCGCTACTCCGAAACCACCAGTTTACCGGTGTGGCTCTTGCCCGCAACGGTCACCCGATACAGATACACGCCGGCGGTAAGGTTGTTCTTCAACTTCAGACCGGTCTCGCCCTCGGCAACACCGACAAACCTTTCCACCAGCCTGCCATCCGCAGACAGCACCGCAACCTCATAAGGAGCCGGGCTGGTGGTAGTAAACCGAATCGTTGCCCTGCCCCTACACGGATTGGGTGTTACCTGCAAAGAGCGCACCTCAACGCGCGCCGGCTTCTCCTCCTTCACACCCACCAGGTCCAGAACCCGTACCTCGGCACCCTGAAAAACGGGATAAGACGAGTCTGCCGGCACCATCGTTGTGCTCTGGGCATAAACCACCACCTTACACTTCTCCTCATTCCAGGTACTGGCGATGGTAAACGGCTGCTCAACCGAATCAACTCCGCCTGCCGGAATGGTCAACACCGTACCGTACTGATTCGGGATATAATCCCGGCAAACATGATTGTGCCACGGGTCGCCATTCGGTCCTAAATAATAGCAGGAGTCCTCGGTAATCACCACCGAAACCCGGGCGGAAATGTCAGCGGTTGAGTCGTTCTGAATCAGCGCCTTAATTGTTCCGTTCCGGCTTGACTGGTCATAACTGCCGACCAGGGTAATCTGCACCGGTGTGGGAACCGAAATCTGTGACGCAACATAACTTGCCCACAGATTGTAGTTATACCCGCGCTGGCGTCCATCAACCCACAGCCACGGCGTTGCATAACTACCCTGATAAGGCGGCGGATACATAAACCACTTCGCCCGACCCTCAGAAGAGTAAAGCGGATAGGAAGATGAGACATGCCACTCCACCGCCACTACATAACCGGCATAGTCATTACAAATCTGGTCCAGCCGACCGCTGGCAGGATTGCAGGAGCCTCAACCTTCGCTATACGCCTCTTCCAGCACCACCACCCGCTGGTATCCAGCGGACACCGCGAATAGCAGCGCCATCAACACTAACGCCTTCTTCATAATACCTCCTGTTTATTTACCTAAATTCTACGCGCCAACTTTCCCCTGTCAACCCCATCTCCTCTACCGCGCTTCTGCTCTTATTCACTTCTCTCATCCTTGTTTTGGTGGATGACGCCCGAGCGCAGAAGTAAACAGCGCAGAAGAGCAGAAACCAAACCCTCTTTTCACAGGACACTTCTGCACTACCGCACTTCTGCTCTTACTCACTTCTCCCATCCTTGTTTTAGTGGATACATCATCATAACGATTATCCCAAGCGTTTTTATATCTTGGTAATGTGTTTCAATCCTTGTTTTAGTGGATACATCATCATAACTCGTTAGAACGGGCACGAATAAATTTTACTTGCCGGAGTTTCAATCCTTGTTTTAGTGGATACATCATCATAACAACATTGCGCGGCAAGTTTCATTTGGCAACATCTAAGGTTTCAATCCTTGTTTTAGTGGATACATCATCATAACGAACGGCTGACGACGCAACAAATCTGGCGCATTGTAGTTTCAATCCTTGTTTTAGTGGATACATCATCATAACCCGACGATACGATTGGCTTTGCCGAAATAGACGGTGTGTTTCAATCCTTGTTTTAGTGGATACATCATCATAACACCGTCTTTTTGTCCAGTTTTTTCAAACTGCGCTGTTTCAATCCTTGTTTTAGTGGATACATCATCATAACCTGGTATAAGCGGATGTGTTCCGTTGTTGTGCTCTGGTTTCAATCCTTGTTTTAGTGGATACATCATCATAACATCAGTGTGCCACACCTGCCAAACCATAAGTATCGGTTTCAATCCTTGTTTTAGTGGATACATCATCATAACCATCCACCAGTTGCCGATGATGAGGATGACTGGTTGGTTTCAATCCTTGTTTTAGTGGATACATCATCATAACAATGACGGGTTTTCTCGATAGTATAATAAAACAAGAGTTTCAATCCTTGTTTTAGTGGATACATCATCATAACTTTGAATGATAAAAATTAGGTGCCGGGATAACCTAATGTTTCAATCCTTGTTTTAGTGGATACATCATCATAACTTTTAAATAGTTTATACGGCATTTTTGCTGAACGGGTGTTTCAATCCTTGTTTTAGTGGATACATCATCATAACTCTCCATTTTTCCGAAGATGAATCACTCCGATATTATGTTTCAATCCTTGTTTTAGTGGATACATCATCATAACACTTCGGAATGCTCCTGCTCGTCCGCACCGGCTCGTTTCAATCCTTGTTTTAGTGGATACATCATCATAACAGACACAAAAGGGCGCACAGATTCCATGCCTCATCATGTTTCAATCCTTGTTTTAGTGGATACATCATCATAACATGTAAGCGACTTGTGCGTCGGTTAGTCGGTGCGCGTTTCAATCCTTGTTTTAGTGGATACATCATCATAACTTTCTGCCATTTATACCTCCTTTTTGTTAAAGAGCTGTTTCAATCCTTGTTTTAGTGGATACATCATCATAA
>JABLXZ010000005.1 GCA_013177935.1 candidate division WOR-3 bacterium
GTTTCAATCCTTGTTTTAGTGGATACATCATCATAACCGCACTTTCTTCGTAACAGTTTGAATTTCTGTCATCTCTTTCGTTTTTTCTCCGGCTCTTTTTCCCAAAATTACACCTTCAAAATGGCGTCGCAAAACGCAAAAATAGCCGTTTCTGCAGAGTTTCGCAAATGTAAGTTCCTGTTTTTCTTTAAAATAGAAGAGCGCCATCTTAAACGCAAATATTTTTATAACAGCAGTCAACACATCTATTAGGGAATTTCGTCTTTGCCGGATAATAACCTTTTTGAATTATTCGAAAGATTTCATCAATCACGCCCAAAATATAAGCAAAATCGTCTGGTTTGTAAAGCACCTCTTTTAGCAAAGCGCCATTACGCACATAGCAGATGTAGCCTTTAACAACCGGTTTCTGATAGGTCTCCTGAATGAGCATCGCATAGACGACCGACTGGTATTTATGAGTACGAAACAGGTATTCCCGGTATTCGGTGTATTTGTAGTCCAGTGGTGCCATCGTGCCATCGGCAAAAGTGAGGACCTCATCAACCACGCCCCGAACCCGAATTCGGGGTGAAGCAAGATAGACATTGATTTCCTTTTTGATACAGGCAATCCTTTTTCGCAAATAGTCCCGATTCTCCTTTGCCCGATTTTCGTGAATCTCTCTGCCCTTGAGCACCAGATATCGTAAATCCTCGTTCTGGGGTATCTTCAGGCAGTTCATAAAGTAAGTAAATCGGGGGCAAAATAGATGTTCAACCACATCCGAGGTTGTTATCATCGGTGTGCGTTCGGTATCAAAATCTATTAAGCCTGTCTCAATCTCACCGCTCATAGAAATAGCGCCTTAACCTCATCCGAGACCAGTTCCCGGTCAAATGCCTGACCTAAAAGTTGCACTTTTTTGAAATCCTCCTCGCACATCGGAAAGATGTAAACTGAATCTACTGCCGGGTCAATAATGTCGTCACAAATCGCCTTCAGTTCGGCAATCTGGGTGCGGTTGAGTTTACCAAGAAAGGCGCTCTTCTGCACCCGATATAGCCCTTTGTTTTTGCAGGCACGGGCAATTCTGCCCCGTGTTTTGTTGTTGGTAATATCGTAGATTACCCAGACAAGATTATCCTGATTCATCTTCCCGTGACAGAAGGTTATTGGCAATCTTGTGGCAGTCAAACTGGATAATGTCTGCCCGTTTGATGTTCCTGCCGCAGTAACGAATGGACTCGTCAAGAAAGCGGGTGAAAGCCTCAATCAAAACCGCCTTACCCTCTTTGTTCAAAGTGTAGCCGTTCTCTAATCGGTCAAAATGCTCCTTCTTTACCTTGCGTGCGGCAAAGAGATTTATAACCACCTCATCCGCCCAAGCCCGGTAGTTTTCGATTATGTCAAAAACCAGCGACTTCTTGTTGTAATTGTCGGTATGCAAAATGCCAACATAAGGGTCAAGACCGGCAATAACACAGGCTCTTTCCACCCGAGAATAAAGGATGCCATAGGCATAATTAAGGAGCGCATTGAACTCATCCTTTGCCGGATTGCGACTCCTACCCTCAAACTTATAATCCTCGGGCATAAGAAAACTGAGCGCCTCAAAGTAAATCCTGCCGCCGCTGCCTTCAATACCCATAATTGTGCCTCGCTTCTCATCAACTGTTCCGGTCAAAGTGTCCAGTTGCTGCCGACAGTTTGCAAGTTTCTCAATATAGGCGGTGATTTCGGCAGACTTACGGGTGCGGGTCGTTCGCAACTTCTTCAAAAGTTCTATTTGGTTATCAAACTTGCGCTTCACCCAGGAAAGGGCAAGATTGAACCCGTCTTCGGTTTCGGCGATTGCCAGTTGCCGGCGCCTGATTTCGGTTGTGCTGCCAAAACGGCTGTGCCAGATGCGGGCGAAAGGTTCGCCGAACTCGTCAATAAAGATGATGTCAATATTGTGGTCAATCGCCAGTTTAATCGCATCGGTTGTCAGATAAGCGGCGGTTGATATGAGAATTGAAGAAACCTTGGAGCAGGCGATATCGTAAACTTTATCCTCTGCCTTAACCCGGAAACAGTCGCCCTGCCGCTGCAGATAGGCACCGTAGGTGTTGATGACCAGGTTCATAAGGAGTTTATAGAGTTTTTCCTTAGATAACTTGAAAAACCCATAATCATCTTTGATATTTCATCAGCCGTTTGATACAGAGTTTCAAACTCATTTCGCACAATATATTTCTGGTCAAGGGCAACATAAAGAGCTGCCATACCTTTATAACTTCAAACCTATTTATCTTTGCCATTTCATTACTTCTCACGACTCAACAACTCTATAAACTCCCAACTCTTAAACTCTTTTTAATCGTCCCGAACCCTCTTGATACCGATTTTCCCAGACCCCAGTAGTCAGGAATCTCAAAATTGACCACAAACTCGCCTAAAAATCCAAGCATCGGTGTGCCTTTCAAGGTAGCACGAATTTCTTTCATACTCAAGGTTGCTCTTAAGTCATTCTCCACGACATACCCCAACCCCTTGGACATTGAAAGAATGTTACCAATCAACGCACGCTTTAAAATTTCATCTCGTTTGTCGGAGTTGACATATATTTGAAAATTTCTCTCGTTAAGAGCCAACCACGGAGTAATGAATACATATCTATACTCTTCGTCTGTCGAACCAAAAGAAACAGTGGTCATCTGTAAACCCGGTTCGTAGAACTCTAAGCGATTCGATACCAATTTAAGGTTGATTATTGTATTCTGGATGGTTGTAAGTAACGCAATCCCCTCTTCAATAATGACAATATAAGCTATTCCGTCTATAACCTTAAATTGGATTCGGGGATAGGTGTAAAGAAACCCGTTATCTAAATGATGATGAAATAAAGGGTTGTCAGGAAAAAGGCGACCGAGATATCCCCGGATTACTGCAGCTTCATAGGGCTTCAAAGGACGCGATGCCGGAATTTTTAGGGTAGCTACCGCCAGAGTCCTCATATATTATTAATCCTATACAATAATTGTGCGCCCTCCATTTCTCACCATTTTCAGCACAGGAAGTTGCCATTCATCTGGCAAGGCTATAACCCTTAGCATCTGCTCTTCCTGGGATTTTGCCACTACACCACGCGCGATTGTCGCGTTATCGACTATGGGATATGGGAACATATTTACCATAACTCCCCTAAAAACCTTAGTTATTAAAGGGTCAACGGGATGGGAGGCTGTTTGTTCTTTTTCAAATACCCCGACAATTTCCAACTCTTCAAGATGAAGGCGTGCCTTACCACGGAATGAGCCAAGACGAATAAGGCTGGGAAAAACAACATCCGTCTTGGAAATCAAAAAACCTTTGAATTCTGCCTCCGGCGGAAGATAGTTTAGTATCTCAGCCTTTAAGACTTCACCCCTCTTTGTTTGTGCAACAAAACCATCGTTTTCACCTTTAGTCCATTCTGGCAAGTATTTCAACGGAGTTGTTAACCTGGCCGGGGTAAAATAAAACTTATCAGAAGCAAGCGAGTTTTTATACCGCGGGGTATTTCTGCCACCATTATGCTCGCCAATTACATAAGATTGGTGTTGGGGGTCCAGCCCCGTGACCTCAGGCGAAATTACAGCAGTTACGGCAAAATTAATTGCAGTGGCGTGGAGATAATGGGGTGTATATGCCGCAGACAGACCCTCCCGGGCGTAAAATAATGGGTCGAGGAGATAAATAGAGCAGGCAAAAACCTTCATTTTGATGACTCTTCTTACTCTTTTTCTGCTTCAGCCGTCACCTTTTGTTTTTTCTTACCTTGCCCCCCTTCCCCTTCGGGTAGTATTTTGATAATTGCATCAGCAACTTTACGAAAAGAATCCTCAACAGGTGGGAGCTGTAAATCTTTAATGTTGTTTAAGTCGGCTGGCATCTCTTGCACTATGTCGTAAGAAGAAAGCATCTCTCTATCACTTAATACATAACCGATTATTTCAGTCTTCACCTTACCCCATTCCCTGGTTGATGCCCCCAAGCGAGTAAGCCTATTCAGGTTGTCAACCAAAATAGCAGTCAGCTCTTTGGTGGGGTCTCGTAAAGTAACGACACCAATAAATTCGGTCTCAGTGGGTACTTTTACAATCGTCATCAGTGCTTGCCCTGTAGTTAATGTTTCCTCGTCAACAGCATTTGCCGTGTAAGCAGATATATCTTTTACTTCTGTTTGCGAGATGAATGTTTCACCTAAAACCCTCGATAACAGGTTATAACTCGACTTTGTTTTAGATGTTTCACCGGTACCGCCGAATAAGAGGCAAGCAGGACACTTCATACAGAGATTGTCCTTTAAATAACATTTAGAATCCTGAGGGATATTTAACTCCCGTTGTTTTTCCATAACCATTCTGCGCAGTTTGCCTTTAACCTTTCGCCAAGGGATAATGAATCGGGTCCCGAGTTTTTTGTAGGTGAAAGTTAAGACCTCCTCGGGTTCATTGGAGCGGATTATCGCATCGTCCAGAAGTGTTATCTTTACTACCAGTTGAAGATAACGGCCCCGCGGCAATACCTTTATATCATTAAAAAAGCCCATTGCGTTAGTCATTTATGACCTCCTTTAGGTTTTGGTACCTCGTTAAAATAAAGATTGCAGAAAGCAGTGAGTTCTTGGCCTTCAAGAAGTCGCTTAAATCGCTCTTACGGATTGCGTAATAGCGTTTAAGGATTTCCTTGGCTTTTTTAACAAAGTTACTCAATTCACCTTGTTCTTCTTGACCGATTTTAACCGATAAATTCCGCATAAACCTTTCCATCGCCATATCAAAAGATAATCCTGCCATAATGGCATCAAGAGCCTGTGCAACGGGTTTCCCTGCCTTATGCTTAGACAAATCTTTCCAGAACTCGCCTCTTTTTTCAGGTTCCACACAAAAATGTGGGATCCCTTTTTCTTTGTCGGCAAAAAATGCCGCGTCTTTTAAAAGATTGTCCATAGTTAGTTCACCTCCTTCTATAATTTTTAAGTTTGCCATCTTTAACGCCTTAATTAACCACGAGGCGTATAATTCAAACTGCTCTTTGGTAAACCTCTTTTTTCCCTTACCTTCTCCTATGTCAGCCAATGACATTAGAACGGTACTCGGTGAATTAAGAATCAAATTCCGAGCGAAGACAAATTGCTTTTGTGTTTTGCCAATAATATTTGCCAGCAGAATCGTCGCCAGAGAAAGGTAATAATTTTCGCCCCTCTCATCAGTTAAGACATCTTCACCAAAAAGCCCAACTTGCTCTTCTGCACCTATTGAAACCTTAAAACCAAGGTATTTCATTATGTGATACAAAGGTTCGTACTTTGCCTTTAAGTCTTTGGGGCTATATTCTTCTATCGCAATATCTCTCCCTATTACAAATAAAATTCCGCTGTCGCTCTGCAATATCGGTTCTTTTGTCAACTCATCTATATCCCTCTCGGTGCCGATAGGAATTTCTATTCGGTCAGGAAAGGGCAGGTTGTTCAATTCGGGAATTTTTCTGAAATTAGTAATCTGCCGTGGATTTCTCACCCCAGCAGCCACCATTGCTATAAGCCTTTTTATTCCCTGATAGTGTAAAAGCATATCCGGGACTTTAGTTTCAAGTCTTAAATAGATACGATTCTGATTACTTCGAACATCTCGCCTAAGGGTAAGATTGTCAAACCCGCACAAGCCACAGATTGCACGATAGTCATACTTTGCCTTTATTTGAGAAAACGACTGGGGACTCTGTGATAGATTTAATGCCGGTTGCATTTTTTGGGAAACTGGACAGCCGCATCTTTCACATACCCCTCTTTCAGCATTGGATGTTTTTTTGTAATTGCGATATCTCTCAAAACACAATTCGGCCAGCCCGCGAAAATCGGTTTCTTCGTCCATTGAGAGACTAACTGAAATGTAATCTTCAAGATCTGAATTATGCTCTTTTTCTTGGGTCCGTGCAGCAGCCTCCAATATTTCAAATAGTTCAATAGGTTCCAGCGTTGCCAGTTCAGTTTTCTTGCCTACAGGTAAGTTTAAATTCGGAGGGAATAAATCCACAACCCGCGCTCCGTCAAAAAGAGGGTCGATCATTTGTCTATTAACTTTTTCCGGAGGCTCTTTTTTGGTAAACTTTTTGAACAACGCCTTGCTAAATCTGTGTGCACTGGTACTATTTGCACTCTCGATTACACCAAGTATCCAGGGATTATTGAGTTCACCTTTTATTAACCTTTTCGTCAGTCTATCTGGAATCAAATTGCGGGCAGATAAAATGTCTCTCGCCAATTTAAAAAATACTACCGCCTTCTGGTCTCTATTTCCAAGGGCATTAAGTATTTGTTCCTTATTGCATGTTAAAAATACATCCGGATATTCTCTTGAAAGAAGAGTCAAAAAGTCGCCGGTGTAGTTTGATGGAAGTTTTTGCAGGGAAAGCGACCCCTTTATTATTTCTTCATTAATTTTCTTAACGCAACCAACTTTTTCAGGCAGCGCTGTTTTAGGTTTAGAACTAAATATAGCACCATTTTCAAAAGTTCTCAGGAGAAGCCACCCTTTCTCTTTATAAGATTGAATCAAAATATCTACAACTTTGAATGTCGTGGGAGAAGCAAAACGCGAAAAAGAGAAGTAGGTGAAATCTATTTTATCTCTATACAATTCCCGAAGGCGATAAAGGGTATCAAAAGCGATAGTTTCCATTGAAGCGATATAATCGGCAGTTCTCAATAAATTGGTAAAGAAAGAGGCACCAGGAGTGCGGATTTCACTTAAATCGTGTTCGGCAACGCTATGGTGTGTGTGTATGATATCTCGTATTTTTTTTATCTTTTCCTCGGGAATAGCATCCAGGATTCCAGCATTTTTAAAATACAGCTTCAAATCCTCCAACTCTATACGATGTGTAACCAGGCTTTCATTATTTTTTAACTTTCTCTGGTTTTCATCTCTCATTTTCCCTATGTCATGCACAAGACAAGCGACCTCTATGTCTTCTTTTTCCTCTTCATCAAGAGATGGACAGAGTTTGGCAAGGTTCTTAAAGATAGACCAGACCGCAAAGTGATGCGCATACAGTAATTCGCCGTTGGACTTTGCCCAATATCCAAATTGAGGGTTTAATATTTTTATAACTTCCTCAATTTTCATGTCTGCCACCATAGAAGACATAGTGGTCTTTTGCCAATATCCGGAGTTCATTTCTGCCCTCATCATAAACAACATTCGGCCTTGAAGAGTATTCTCGTGCCAGTTTTCCGGTTAATACTCCCCAGAACGGGAACAGCTTGTCTCTTAATAATATAGTTTCCCATTCAGATTCCGGAATCCTAAATTCCCTCAATGTCTCACCCTTTTCATCTTGAGATTTTCGTTGCCATTCGTATTCATAGTCATCGTCAATGTCATACATAGAAAAAAGTGCCTCGTGGTAAATAAAATACTTATTAAGTTCGGTGTCAAAAAGCAAAAAATTAAAATTCTTCCCGCGAAAACAATCGCCAAAAACCAAATCCTCACGGGGATTGGGAAATGCTTCCTTTAAAACTTCTTTTTCAAAAGATGTTCGCTCCCAGTTTTTCTTCCCTTTTATATAAGGCCGTAAATCTTTTGCTGTCAAAAGAACGGCCGTGCCTGCTTCTTTTCTTCCAACCCGTCCCAGTCTTTGAATCGCAGAGGTCCAATAACTGGCTTCAAATATCAAACTTTTAAAAGGCATATCTATTCCAACTTCTATGGCGGAAGTGCCCAACACAAAGGTCTTTTCGGTTATTGGATGTACTAAGTCCTTCTCCAATCCGCTCCATTCAACGATTTCTATCTCGTTAAAGTTCTGGTTTAGCAAATTGCGTTTTATATGCTGTAATCTGAATACACTGTCTGAAATATACGCCATTGGTTTAGGAAGTTCAACAATGAGCGATGTAATCTTCTCCAGTGTTTGCGCGATATTGGTCAGTCTAAAATTGTAATAATCAAAATTCAAGGGGTAATTGAATATCTCGTCTCGCTCACTACCCTCAGAATTATTAAAATCTATATGAGCAAAACTATACCTCTTCTTTAATTCTTTTAAGGCGGTACTTTCGAATGGTGTGGCAGAAAGCATTACTACTTTGTTTACATTTTTTGATAATAACTCGTCTACTAATATTGGAAAATTTTTCAATTCCGAATAAAGATGAAATTCGTCAAAAATTACAATGGCATTAGCAAGTGCATTCTGAATCTCCTTTGACCTTGTGTATGCCTCTTTATATATTAAAAAAAGTACATCGGGCGAGGTAATCACACCCCCCTTTTTTGAATGCCACTGCAGGTCAAAAAACAGTTTTTCAATCAGTCTTCCGCGACTTTCAATACTCTCAATTTGTTTACTTCGGAGGTAATATAATAAAGAATCCGATGAATATAGAAAGACATTAATCCCACCACTAATAAAATCTGTATAGGGCCATACGCCTACTCGTCCTTCTCCGACATCCTTCCCAAGCGACCTCACCTGAGTTTCCATTAAGATTTTTGTCGGGTATGTAAATACCAAAGGTATTCTCTCAAAAGAGTTAAGCTCCAATAACTTTCTAATAACATGACTCTTCCCCGAACCAACGGGGGCTTCTACAAAGATTAATTTTGCGTCTGAATTTGTGAGCAACTCAATAATCTGTTTTTGAAAAGGACGGAGACCATCATCACCTTGTTTCACAAATCGAGGACTTATATGGAGCATTGCTTCTCTCTTCTCCTCTGCCATCTGCCAATATCACGAATTGCGGTCAACATATCTATTTACCCTTTTCGATGTTGCCTTAATATACATATTTTCCTGCCCGCTGTCAAGCAAAATCCTTATTTTAGTATGTGTTGCCGTTATGTATGTTACTATATTATCACATATCTTTCTCCCCTGTTGAGAAATTCGGCAGTGTGTCGCCTGAGGCGGGTAACAGCCATCACGGATACTATCCCCACAAGGAGGGAGGGGACCGTTACCGATACCGTTTCGGGTATGGTATCTATCTGGGATTCAACCGGTTGCCGGTAAGTTGAAATGTCAGGGAAATAGGGTTTTAACAGTAATATGACCTGTTTGTGAGCGAGGTACTCATCTGCCCAAGTCGTTGACTTTTCAATAGTTAGATACCGGTCACCACGCCCTGCTTAAAAAACTTGACAAAGGCGGGTTTTTGCGGTATATATTATGTTGAGACGCAATAGGGCTAGCGTCGCATTTGAGGAGAATTTTACCGGTAAAATAGGTAGAAATTTTACCGGGTTTGGCATTTGAAGTAAGTTAAAGAACAGGAGGCTGAGATGCATAGAACTTTTTTGTCATATCTTGTCCCCGCGTTAATCGGCGCCGTTTTCGCATCAGGAACTTTTACGCCACCGGACGCTCAAAGGATTGAACCGTTACGGCTCAATCCCGATGAAGAGACAACCGCCCGTTTGTCCCAGCGTAACTTTGATGAGTGGTCGTTTACCGATTGCCAGTGGGATGTGGAGGTCCGTTTGACCAATAACACCGTCAGCGACTGTAATGAGGGCGATGGCCAGCGTCAGATTGCGGTTGACCTGTGTGGTCGGGTTCATGTCGTCTGGGTTTCGGAACGGAGTCCGGGCGCCTATTCACCCCAGATTTACTATTGCCGTTATTATCCAAGCACCGGCTGGACCTTAGACACCTGCCTCTCGGGAGACATCGCTAACATCGGCTACTCTTACAACCCGGCAATCTGCGTTGACTCAATGGGTGATGTCCATATCGTCTGGTGTGTTGAACAGTGCATTTCACCCGAAGGCTATTTTATCGCCTATAAGAGTTGCACGCCAACCAGTGCCGGCAATGGCGGCTGGACACCGACAACCCGCATTACCGAAGACACCCTGTTGTGGTATAAGGCGTTGCCCGATATCAACGCCTCACCAGACGGCAGATTGCATCTGGTTTACTGTTACTCTTACATCACCCCACCGCCGGTGCCGGTTGCTGTATCCGCCATCGCCTACAAGGAGAAAATCGACACCGATTGGCAGCCGCGTATCACCATCACATCTGAAGCCCGCCCCTTTGAATTAACATCACCGCGCGTTGCCGCGGACCGCTTTAACAACATCCACCTTGTCTGGGCAAAGCAAAAGAAAGAGCCGCCTTATTACAGTGCAATTGGTTATCAGGGTCGTTTTGGCGGCATCTGGGACACATTGAGGGAGAATATCGCCGGTGATATAACCAGCAACCATAGCCAGCCTTCTATCGCCGTCAACCCGTTGACCAATCGTCTTCATATCGTCTGGAGCGCGGGCGCTCCTTACTCCCGAATTGTCCATAAAGAAAGGCTCGGCACCTATGCCTCGGACACCTTTCAACTGATTGGCGACACCGTGTCGTCAAGCGGGATAAGTTATAGCCAGACCGCACCCTGTATCGCCTTCTCCTCTGACGGCATTGCCCATACCGTCTGGAAGGGTTTTAGCCCGACAACCTCGTCCTATCAGCAGATTTACTACAACATCCGGTTTCGGGAAGGTCATTGGGGCACGCCAACCCAGTTGACCTGTATTGATGGCTCGAATCGCGGGACACCGTGCATCAACACCGGTGGCACAAGCGCCAACCCGAACGATGTCCATATCATCTGGTGTGATGAGCGCGATGGCAATCCGGAAATCTACTACAAGCATTACGGACCAATTGATGTCGGCGTCATCGCCATCATCGCACCACGGGACAGAATTCGCACCGGCGAACCGGTGATACCCCAGGCAAGGGTGAAGAATTTTGCCAGCGGCACCCGGACCTTTTTGGTAAGGTTTACAATCGGAACGATTTACTACAACACCAAACTGGTAGCCAATCTTGCCCCGAACAGTGCGGCAACGGTCTTTTTTGAGCCCTGGACCCCAATCACACCCGGCGAGTTCAGCACGCAGTGTGTTACGCTGCTTTTGAACGATGAAACGCCCGGCAACGACACGATGCGGGGCACGGTTGAGGTTTATGTACCGGAACAACCGGGCTGGACCGAAAAGGCGCCTCTGCTCGGTCCGGCAAAGAACGGCGCGTTCCTCGTTTTCAACCCCGACAACGGGCTTCTCTATGCGGCGCGCGGTGACCACGCCAGCGACTTTTACTCTTATGACCCGAACACCAACACCTGGACGCCCCTTAACTTCTGGCCCACGGGTGGTGATGGCAAACAGCCCTATACCGGCGGCAATGGCTGTTACGGTGCCGGTTATATCTGGGCGATTAAAGGCAACAACACCCGCGAGTTCTGGCGCTATTCAATAGAAACCGGTAACTGGGAGCAACTGGGAGATGTTCCGACCGGTGCCAGTGGCAAGCCGGTCAAGGGCGGTTCGGACCTGATTTATGTCGATAACTATGTTTACCTCCTGAAGGGCTACCGGCAGGAGTTCTTCCGCTACAACACAACCAGCAACTGCTGGGAGTCGCTCCCGTACGCACCGGCGGGCGAGCGTGCCAAATGGGACAAGGGCTCCTGGCTCGTTTACGACGGCGTTGACAAAATTTATGCCCATAAGGCGAAGTACAGTGAGATGTGGATTTTCAACCTGACAACGCAGGAGTGGGAACCAAACCCTGTCCCCGGAATTCCTCTGCCCAGCACGAAAACCGGTAAGAACAAGAAGTCCAAGGATGGCAGCGATGCGGTATTTTACAACGGGTTCATCTATGCGCTGAAAGGCGGCAACACCTGCGAGTGGTGGTGTTGTGATGTTGCGAGTGGCACCTACACCTGGATTGAACTGGACCCGATACCGGAAGTGGGAATGAGCGGCAAAAAACGCCGGGTCAAGGGTGGCGGTGCGCTTACCAGCACAAACGATGGCCTCTTTTACGCGCTGAAAGGGGGCGGAAGTCAGGAGTTCTGGCGCTATCGGGAACTCGGTGCTTTTGCGCCCGGTCCTGACCAGAGCGGGGTAATGGCAACACCCGAGCCGAACCGTTCGCTCCAGTTCCGTATTGCGCCCAATCCGGCAATTAAGGGCTTTACCGTGCTTTCCTACAATCTACCGAAGAAGGCGCCGGTGCAGGTTACCCTGTTTGACATCACCGGCAGAACGGTAAGCAACTTGACATTTGCCCTTTCCGGTCAGGGCACAAAGAGGCTCGATTTGCGCCATCTTGCCCGTGGTGTTTATCTTGTGAAACTGGAGTCGAGCGGACTGACCTTTGAGCAGAAGTTGACGGTGCCTTAAAGGGTTGCTTTATTCTGATTCATCCCGGGGCTTTATGCCCAGCACCTGAAAAAGGACATCCTTACCGGCGTTGAGCCGCCACAGGGCAAGGGTTGAAAGCGCCCGCACCGTATGACGAACCGGTTTACTTCCCGGCTCCTGAACCTTCAAAAGTAGGGGCAGACAGGCGAATCGGGCAAGACCGGCAAGAAAGAACATCACATCGTAGTTGTAGAACCGGACCCCGAACAGGGCAAGATGAAATCGGGAAAGGAACTGGGCAACAGTACCGGCAATAAGCGAAGCAAAAAAGGCACCCAATCCGGTGACCACGGTGTAAATCGCAAAGTAACTCTCCTTGCGTGCCGGATTGTCCGCAAGGTCAAGTAACAGGTTCCACAACCCCAAACTCGCTCCGGTCCAGACCACACCGTTGAGTACGCCGTCAATCCAGATGGGCAAACGAAACTCAGGCGTGGCAAAGAGCCAGAGAAACGGCATCACGCCCACAACCGCAAAGTTTAACACCGTTACCGGTCTGGAGCCAAACTTGTCTATCGCCCTGCCCCAGAGGAGTTGAAACAAGACGCCAATCACCCCGCCAATCATTGAGTAAATCGCAATTGAGGCGAAACTGAACCGGAGGTTTTTAATCAGATGTACTAAGTAGAATGGTGAGGCAAGGGTGCCGGTCAAAAACCAGACCGCGAGAAATGTGGTCAAGCGCCGAAACTGCGGCTCCTGTAAAGGACCAAAGAAAATCTCTTTGAACCCGGATTGCGTGCGGGGCGCCAGCGCCGGTTCGGGTTGCCGGGTGAGGAGTAAGGTGGAGATGAGCCCGAACAGAACCGCGAGGGCAAACGCCAGCGCATAACCGAGCCCTTCGTTGCCCGTCGCCTTTAAGTAGTCCATACCCCGACCCGCACTGTATCCGGCAAACACACCAATCACCCCTAAAATCGCATTGCGCAGACCGAAGAATCTGCCCCGGCGCTCTTCCGGCACAAGGTCGCGCACCCAGGAGGTCCAGGTTGTACCGGCAATCTGCATCAGGATGCTGGAGAGCGCCACCACCACCAAAAGAAAAACCACACCGGGCTTGACCTGTAAAAATAGAAAGGGCAAGAGCAGGATAAACGCGGTCCTGCCCAGACCTGCACTCCAGATTACCAGCCGCTTGCGGCTTTGGGTAAGGCGCAACAGGTAGTTGGTCAGGAAACTGAACACCGTGGACAGCGCCGGAATGCCGGACAAAAGCGCAATCTGAAATGAGTTGGCACCGAGATAAAGCGCCAAGCCGGCAAGAAACATTCCGCCCGCAAGGGTGGTGTAAAGGGTGGCAAACGCCCCTTCAATCACCGAAATTTTTAACCCCTGCTGAATCTCCTTATCCGAAAGCGGGCTCATCGGAACAGTTCGGCGGCACGATAAGAGGAACGGACCAGCGGCGCAGCAAAAACCCTCTTGAACCCCATCTTCTCACCCGCGTCCTGAATCGTCTTAAACTCCTCTAAACCCCAGTAGCGCGCCACCGGCAAAGCGCGGCGGCTCGGTTGCAGGTACTGGCCGATGGTCACGATGTCACAACCCACCGAACGCAAATCTTTTAGCGTGGCAATCACCTCATGCATCGTCTCACCCAGACCAACCATTAAACCGCTCTTGGTTAGCATCCCGGGTGCCAGTTCTTTGACCTTTTGCAACACCGCCAGCGAAAGCCGGTACCCGGCACGCCGGTCGCGCACTAACGGTGTCAACCGCTCAACCGTCTCAAGGTTGTGGCCAAACACATCCGGTCCGGAATCAACCACCTGTTTAATCAACCCCTCCTGACCGCCAAAGTCCGGCACCAGCACCTCAACCCGCACCCCCGCTGCACCGTTTGGGTCTGCCGATTTTCCATCCGCACACGCATTTTGCTTGACCAGCCGCACCGCGCGGGCAAAAACCCCAGCACCCAGGTCAGAAAGGTCGTCCCGGTCAACTGAGGTCAAAACCAGATACTTTATTCCTAACTCCTGAACCAGTTGCGCAATCCGCTCCGGCTCGGTCTCATCAATTCTACCGCCAGGATTTCCTTTCTGTACCGCGCAGAACCGGCAACTCCGGGTGCAAACATCACCCAGAATCATCAATGTTGCGGTACCGGAGTTCCAGCACTCGGTTAAGTTGGGACAGCGGGCATTAGAACAGACCGTGTTCAGGTGGTACTTGCGCAGCAGTTCGTTTACCCGGTCAAATTCAGCACCGGTTGGTAAGCGGGTTTTTAGCCAGGAAGGTTTTGGCACCGGTTCAGGTTGATATCTTTAAACTCGATTTCGGGCAGTTCCAGACACATTCAAAGCAGCGGATACACTCCCCTTGATTTGGCTCTTCATAGGGTTCGATGTCCATCGGACATACCCGGCGGCAGATTGTGCATTCTGTGCAGGTTGCGGTGTCCAGTTTCATCCGCATTAAACTTGCCCGGTTGAACAATGAGTAGATGGCACCAATTGGACATACCGCCCGGCAAAAGGGCCTTTTGATGACCATTGCCGCCCAGATGACAAACATTAAAATCGCCACCTTGTAATAGAACAACCAGGAGACAAGGCTGCGCAACCCCTGAACCGGGTCCCAGAGGACTAAAGGTATCCCGGCTTCCAAGGTGCCCTGCGGGCAAAGTTTGCAGAACCACGGTTCGCCGGTGAAGAAAGCCAGAATCCCGGCAACGAGGATGAAGAAGACAAACTTGAGCGATGTGACCGGCAGGGAAAGTTTGAGTCCAAGGTCAAACAGCCCGATTAGCACCACCACCCCGAGTACAAGAATTAAACCCAGTTCGGCGCCGGCAAAAGGTCCAATTTGGAGCGGTTTGCCGAAAAGGGCAAGAACAAAGACAAGCGGTGCGGCAAGGAGAAGCACCCGGCTACCACCAATCAGGCTGAACAGGGTGAGCGCACCAACACCAGCCGCAATTCCCAGACCAACATCAAACTTGACCGCGATTAACAAGCCGAGCAAAACACCGACTAGCATGCTACCGAACCACCATCTCTTTGGTAACGCCATCTTGCCCTTGTGCAGGCTGTATAAATACAACCCGATAAACGGCACCCAGCCGAAAAGCAGCGACTTCCACACCGCAACCTTGACAAACAGGGCAAGTAAAGCAACCGCGATTAAGCCGATGCCGCTGACGACCCCAAAAGTGAGCCAGCCTTTGGTCCCGGCTCTTTTGCCCAGTTTAATCTTGTAAAGCAAATCCTGCCACAACCCGAACGGGCAAACCCAGGCACAGGCTGCCCTTCCGACAAAGGCACCGATGATGAGAAATAGACCGATGATAACCCAGGGCACCCTTTGCCACCAGATTATACCCTGTTGACCGAGAATCTGCTGGAACGAACCGAGCGGACAGGCAAAGACCGAAAGCGGTCCACCGTAGCAGTTGAGCACCGGTTCAGGAATACTTTTGAGAAATCCGGAATAGAGAATTTTGCCCTGGACATAGGCGAGGATATATCCGTTCAAGATTACCGTAGCGATTATTTGGCTGATGCGGTAAGGAGCGACCCTTCTTTTCGCCATACTATGCGCCCTTCAAAAACCCAAAGCCACTTTTTCCTTTGCCGGACCTACACGAGGCCCATACAGGAAAGTCATATCTGTCCGGCAAATCCTCGAATTACCGCAAGCATCCCGAATTTGATACCGAGCGCAACAATCACCGCGCCAATGAGGGAAAGGACGATGACGAGTAGTTTCCGCATCGGTTATATCCGGCTGATTAACTGCAGTTTCGCACCCCGAAACGGCGCCTCATAACGGCACACCCCACCCGAACAGGTGTAACCCCCTTTCTCCGCGCCAATCCGCAGCCGCAACACATTCCGCTCGCTGATGTTCCAGACCGTCTCAAACATCGGCCAGGACTTCTGGTTGTCGTAGCGATGGAGTGAGTCCATATCAACACCCTGCCAGCCCAGGGTGAAAAGCCATTTGGCACCGTACCCATAACTGAACGAGATTAAAGGTTCGTGATAGCGCCACCAGGTTTCCGGGATGGGTTCGCTCGGCTGTTCCTGAACCCAGCCCAGTTCCGCCTCAAGGGTAAAGGTGTGCTCACCGGTCAGAAAGTTCACAAGCAGTCCGGGCCGGTCTGTTACCCGGGAATAGGTTCCCAGTTCAATGTTCTTCTGCAACATATGGTTGAACTTGACCTCCCAGTTCCAGTTTGCGCCAAGGCTGTATCTACCCTTGATTTCACCTTCTAAAACCCCGGCTGAGGTGTCGTCGTGGACAAAGAGCCGGCCCAGTTCACCTTCCAGGTAAAGTTGGTCAATCGGTGTGCCCGAGACCGTGAGCCCGAACCCGCGTTCATCAACCCCCCGATTGATTGCCACCCCGGACTTAATCGGGGTTGGTGGGTCGTTGTAATGGTACACCCCTTCGGGAAATCCCAAACGGGTGTAATCAACATACTGACCGAGTATGGAAAAACCGGTCAGGGCAAGGCTGGCGTTTGCCACATAACCAAAACCCTTTTCCCTGCCGCCAATGCCGGGCTTTGTTCCCAGACGCCAGGCAACCTCACCACCCAGCGTTACCGGACCAATGTCAACACTGACATCACCCCCGAAAAGTTCGGTAAACGCCTTTGGGGTCGGGTCAACATCCCGATTAATCCGCACATACCTGCCCCCCAGCGCAAGAAACTGAACCGGTCGAGAACTTATGTTGGCACCTAAAACCTGGTCGGTGGTGTCCAGTTCGTTCATTATCTTATAGGTGTTCTCCTGGAAGAACACATCCCGTAACCTGCCGCCCAGTAGCGTCACCTCGCTCGCCAATGGCAACTGGAATCTGCCATAAAGCCCATGCAAACTTTTGTAGTGCCGGAAATCGTCATCCGAATAGGTGCGCAGGGTCAAGCCCTGGCCAAAGGTCGTAAAAAATCTGCCCAGTCGCACCTCTAACTCTGCCGGGTTGTAGGCGATGGAGTAGTCCAGAAGCCGCAACGGCTGGCGCGGCGCAGGACTGTGTTTTGATGGTTCAAAAAAGAGCACGCCCAGTTCACCTTCAAAATCACCGTAACGGGCGATTAAATCCAGTTTGTCCTCAATATGGGTCGCCCAGTTTGACTCGTACCCCCAGAACTCGGCGCGATTGGAACCCTGAATGGAAAAGTCGTTCCCGAAAACCGCGGTGACAAGAAACAGAATCGCACAGCCGGGTATAAGCAAAATTACCTGTGCGCTTCTGCCCTTTTGTGCCCTCACTGGCTGCCACCCTTCTCGCCTTCAGTGCTATCACCCTTCTCCTCTTCTGCTTTCTCCGGCAGCCACTTCCCAATCTCATCCGCAATCCGTTTTTCATCGCCCTTCTTGTACCCGATATGGGTGAACACAATCTCGCCCTTGGTATTAATCAGCACCGCAGTCGGTTTGATGATGATGTTGTAAGCCTTCTTCACCTTCTGCTGCTGGTCAAGTACCACGATGTAGGGCCATTTTTTACTTTTGACAAAACTGCGCACCCTTGCCTCATCGGAAGGTTTATCAACCGAAAGGGCAACAATCTGTAACCCCCGTTCCTTCAATGAGTCGTAAACCGGTACGAGCGCATCCAGTTGAGCAATGCAGTTGACACAGGGCAAATCCCAGCACTCCATATAAACCGGTCCGTTCTTTAACAATTCCGAAAGTTTCACCTCAACGCCGTTGATGTCCTTCAAGGTCCAGTCCGGTGCCTTGGGGAACTTTTTTTCTTCCTTCTGCGCCTCTGCCCCAAACGCAATCAGGGCTGAGAGCAGGCTAAAACATATCAGTGTCTGATATCTCTTCATCAACACCTCCGCTTCCTAATTTTTTACCCTTCGTTTAATTGCCGACTGCAACACGGCGCGGGTTGTAACATCCTGAACCGATACCGCTAATCCAACCCGGTCGATGTTGTAGCCTGAAACCGGTGCCCAAAGCAGGGTGTCGTAACTGGCTCCAAACTTTAACTGCACCGGTATCCCGAAACCTGTCGCCGACCACATTACGCACCACCCGGGAGATGTAAACCGTATCACCCATCAAGAGCGAGTAGTAGGGCACGCTGTCCTCATAGACCACCGCAACCAGGCGTAAACCGGTCATCTCATTGACCGTGGAATCGGTCGGCTCAATGTGAACCTGAATCGCAATCCGCTGCGAGTCAATCACGGTGCTGTCCAGTTTCAACTCGAGAAAAGTCTTGCGCGCCCGGGCACCATCGGTCATATTCCGATAAATCGGGTAAAATGAGTCGGGCAGCGTCACCTGCGGTGCCCGATTGGTGCCATCAAAAAATGCCAGTGGTAAAAGGGTCGGCTCCACACCATACCAGTTCGCCCGCGCCCTTCCGGCTTCGCTTTCCAGTTCTGGATGCGACTCCGCCGCGTAGTACACAATTGGAACCACCGAATCACCGTAAATCATCGTCAAACTGTCCAGCGCCTGCAACGCAGACGCACAATAGGCTCACTCATCAGGTAAAGTGGAAAACAGTTCAAGAAACACCACCCGGTTTGCTTCCCGCTCAATTAACGGTGCTTCGGAACAGCCCAAAATCGTCGCCAGAGCCAGCACTGTCAAATAAAAAAGTTTGTGCTTAACCATAACCCTTAAATCTTAAACTATTCGGTATTATGGTCAAGAAAAGCAAAAGGAGACGCCCGAACCGGCGTCTCCTGAATCTGTTCCGGGAGATTAGTCCTCGGCAACGATGCTAATCTCTTTTGCCTTGGACTTCTCGGACTTCGGCAGGACCAGTTCCAGCACTCCGGCACGGTAAGTTGCCTTTGCCTTGTCACCCTCAACCTCAACCGGCAGCGTTACCGTACGCTGGAACTTACCATAGGCGCGCTCAATCCGATAATAGGTTTTACCCTTCTTTTCTGTCTCCTGCTTCCGCTCACCGGAAATCGTCAGCGTATCACCCGAGAGATTGATTTTTATGTCATCTTTACTCATACCGGGCAGTTCCGCCCGAACAATAACCGCCTCATCGGTCTCCTCAATGTCCATCGGTGGTGCCCAGTAGGTTTCACCCCGCTCCCGCGGGAACCTGCCAAAGACCGAATCAAACAAACGGTCCAGTTCATCCCGCAGCGAAACCATCTCCCGGAACGGGTCCCAGGTTGTCAGGTGTTTAGCCATTTTCATCACCTCCTTTTCGTTTTTCTTAATCTCCACCTTATTAGACTAATCCGACCGTTTCGGGATTCACCGCTTCGAATCTTCCTCTTTTTCACTTATAAACAGTTGAACGAATGGTTTTTGGGACACCTGATGAGCACGAGCGATAGCCTCGTTTTTCTTAATTTTAATAAGCGTCTCGAACACTTCGCCTCGCACCTTAAATGAGACCTTTTCCGCGGTATCTCGATGTTCAAAAACGACCCGGCACCCACCTGGTCTTACCCGATGTTGAATATTGCTCTTACCCATTGTACAACCTGAACCTAACTGGACCCCATCAATAAAACAGCTTACCGGCGGTTTTGCCGGACACTCAACAACCGCCCTCAGGTCAAAGGGCGACCCATTCAACATCTTTCGAGCACACCTGCCCGCACGCAAACCTAAAACCAGCCACGGACCAAGATGGCCATGGAACCTCTCTGCCCTCTTCAACTCCCGGGGCGGTAATGTTGCTTGACCGTGTCTAACCACTGGGGATACGGACTCGGGCTTCTGCCCTATTCGCTTTCGGTTTTCCTGTTCTTTCTGATTTTTGCTCATCCCTCTTAATATACCCTGGGTGTCCAACAACGCAAGCCTACCGTACTCATCTTTCTCACCTCTGCTCTTTCCGATTGCCGGTTGATTTCCCAGTGATTGACTGCCGGTTTGCTGTTTGTTGACATTGGCAGGGATTTGGTTAATTTAAATAATATAGGACAAAAAGGAAAAGGAAAAAATATGGCACTAACTAAGGAACAGAAGATGAAACTGGTGAGCACATTCCGGTTGCACGAAAAGGACACAGGCTCACCTGAAGTTCAGATAGCAATTCTTACTGAAAGGATTAATCAGTTAACCGAGCATCTGAAGGTGCATAAGAAAGACCGCCATTCGCGGCGCGGCTTGATTAAACTGGTAAATGCGCGACGCCGGCACCTGCAGTATCTGGCAAAACACTATCCCGAGCGGTACGAGAAAATCATTACCACCCTTGGGCTCAGAGGTTAGGCAACACAATGCATCGCGTTGAAGTTGAGGTCTGCGGCCGGACCCTGTCGTTAGAATTTGGCCGCGTTGCCCGTCAGGCTGATGGCGGCGTGCTTGCCCGTTACGGCGATTCGGTTGTTCTGGCAAGTGCCGTTTACAACAAACAACCGATTGAAGGTTTTCAGGACTTCTTTCCCCTGGTGGTTGACTATCGGGAACTGGCTTACGCGGCAGGTAAAATTCCGGGTGGATTCTTCAAGCGTGAAGGCAAACCCCGGGATAAAGAAACCCTTACCTGTCGATTAATTGACCGCCCAATCCGACCGCTTTTCCCGGCTGGATTTCGGCACGAAACCCAGATTATCGCCTATCTCCTCTCCACCGATATGGAGAATGAGAGCGAGTTTTTAAGCCTGGTTGCCTCTTCGGCTGCCCTGGTAATTTCCGAAATTCCTTTCCTTGGTCCCATTGGTGTCTGCCGGGTGGGAAAAATTAACGGTCAACTAATCGCCAACCCGCCGATGAGCCAGCTCGATGATGCGGATATGTCGATGATTTTCGTCGGGTTAGAGAACGGCGAGGTTATGACCATCGCAGGACAGGCACGGGAGGTTTCAATTGAAGATATTGACCGGGCATGGGAACTGGCTCAACCAGTAATAAAGAAGACCATCGAGCTCCAGAAGGAGTTACAGGCGGCGGTTGGCAAACCCAAAATCAGCCCGGATGAACCATTGATTTCGGATGAGTTGCGTCAGGAGATTCTCCAGCGCATTGCCGAACCTGCGGTCGCAACTAACGACATCACCGACAAGCGCGCCCGGAGCAACGCCCGAAGAGAACTTATCCAGCAGGTTAGTTCTCAACTGGAGGAAAAATATCCTGATGCCGAAGGTGCGGTTGCCGCGGTACTGGAAGAGGTTATCAGCCGGGATATCCGGAATCGAATTCTCGAGCGGGAGCAGCGGCTTGATGGCAGAAAACTTGACGAGTTGCGTCCGATTGAATGTGCGGTTGGCGTTTTGCCCCGCGCCCATGGCAGCGCTTTATTTACCCGCGGTCAAACGCAATCGCTCGCAACAACCACGCTCGGCACAAAGTCGGACGAACAGGTGGTTGATGATGTCGAACTGGCAATGGAAGAGAAAAAGTCGTTTATGCTCCATTACAACTTCCCGCCCTTCTCGGTGGGCGAAGTCCGGATGTTACGTGGACCGGGTCGTCGGGAAATTGGCCATGGCGACCTTGCGGAACGGGCGCTCCAGGCGGTTGTACCCAAAGAAGAGGAGTTTCCTTACACCATCAGAATTGTCTCGGACATACTTGAATCCAATGGCTCCTCCTCAATGGCATCGGTCTGCTCCGGTTCAATGTCAATGATGGACGCCGGGGTTCCGGTCAAAACTGCGGTTGCCGGCATCGCGATGGGTCTGGTTAAAGAGGGCGAGCGGTTTAAAATTCTCACCGACATCATCGGTGATGAAGACCATTACGGTGATATGGACTTTAAAGTCGCGGGCACCAAGGACGGCATTACCGCCATCCAGCTTGACCTCAAACTGCCCGGTGTCCCCTACTCGATACTGCGCACCGCAATGGAACAGGCAACCCGGGCGCGTCTCAAAGTCCTTGAGATAATGAACTCGGTTATCGACCGCCCCCGACCCGAAATTTCCCGGTTTGCACCCCGGATTATATCGCTTGTTATCGACAAAGACAAAATTGGTACCGTTATCGGACCGGGCGGAAAGACCATCCGCAAGATTATCGAAGCCACCGGCACCACGATTGACATTGAAGACGACGGCACGGTTACCATCGCCGCCACCAATCCCGATGCGCTCCAGAAGGCAAAAGAGTGGGTCGAATCGCTCGTCGCCGAAGTTGAAGTCGGGAAAGTTTACCAGGGTACCGTAACCCGTGTCACCTCCTTTGGTGCCTTTGTTGAAGTTCTTCCCGGCAAAGAAGGGATGGTACACATCTCCCAGCTGGCTCCGGGTCACTGCCGACAGGTCACCGATGAGGTGAAGGTCGGTGATAAGGTCTGGGTCAAGGTAACCGAGATTGACAGTCAGGGAAGAATAAACCTCTCCCGGCGCAAGGCGATGGAAGAACGGGGTGAAATACCCCCTTCCAACGACTCGGGCATCGTTGAAAATCGGGACCGCCGCCCATCACGCTCCGCCCATAGCTCTTCCAGCCGAACCGGTCACAGCCGCGGTAAAGAACAAAGACGCGGGCGGTTCTAACAGTTGAGCGGTGAACTGCGGTGCAACCCTCTGAACCAAAGTTAATCTGATGCGATGGCGATAGACTTTTCCGGTGCTGGAGAGATTCAAGCCACCCGCAACCCGGGTGGCTTGCTTGTTATTTCCGAAAGGCTTCCTTATCTCAAATCGCTGTCCCTCGGTTTCGCCTTTCGGCTCGGAAGTCGTGATGACCCGCCCGGACAGGAAGGAACCGCCCATCTCATCGAACATATGATTTTCAAAGGAACCGAACAGATGGACGCGCGGGCGATAAATGTGATGGCTGAGTCCTGCGGTACCGAGTTAAACGCCTTTACCGACAAAGAAGCAACCTGTTTCTACGCCCGGGCACCGGCTGATAAATTAAAAGAGGTTACCGGGTTGCTAACCGAAATTTTAGGAAAGCCCGCTTTCCTTGAAGCCGAACTGCTGAAGGAAAAAGAGGTGGTCACCGAAGAAATCCGGAGTAATGAAGAGGACCCGGAATCGTGCGCCATTAACCTGCTGCTTCAGGCGCTCTACGGTGCAAGCCCTTTGGGTAAACCGGTTGTGGGAACATTCAATTCGGTTGCGTGCATAAGCCGGCAGCAATTGCACAATTTTTACCATCAGAATTACGGGACTCAATCTGCCATTGCGGTTGCGGTGGGCGATGTTGAGCACCAGCAGGTTGTTGAGCTCCTCGCCCGGTTGAATCGGGACAACTGTCAAACCCCATCCCGGGTTCGTTCAACATTGATGGCGCCGCAAACCCTGGTCCGCAGCCGGCGTGAACTGTCCCAGGTTTTCGTCTGTCTTGCCAAACCCGCCTTTTCCTTTGCCGACCCGAGGCGCTATGCCCTTTCGGTGTTAAACACCGCCTTAGGTGGTGGCGTCTCTTCCCGGCTGTTTCAAAGGTTGCGTGAAGAGGAGGGTTTGGTATATTCAATAGGCAGTTTTGTTGAACTTTACGAAGAAACGGGTCTTTTAGGCATCTACTTTATCGCCGAGAAGCGAAAACTGCCCCGGTGCGTCACGGCGCTGAAAGATGAACTGGCACGATTACGGCAGGAGAAAATCAACCGGGAAGAGTTTGAACGGTCGTTAACAATGACCCGCAGCGCCCTGATTTTAGGTTCGGAAAGTTCCATCAACCGGATGATGCGAATTGCCCGCAGTTATCTTATGCTGGGCAGGGTGACAACTCTGGAGGAGGCGATTGAGGTTTACAACCGGTTAAAGCGCGATGAGGTTGCCCAACTGGTTGATGAACTTTTAAGCGACGACCGCTTTTATGCCGGCGTCGTCGGTCCGGTTCAGGAAGGGGAAATAAGACAGGTATTAGAACAATGAAAGGAGCCGATGATGAGTGAAAAACAAATCTTGCAACTTTCCCAGCGTGCCCGGTTAATGCCCGCATCGCCCATCAGGCGGCTTGTGCCCTATGCCGAAAAGGCAAAGGCAAGAGGGATAAAGGTTTACCATCTCAACATCGGGCAGCCCGACATCGAAACCCCGGCCGAGATAATGCGAGGCTACCGCGAAGTTGACATCAAGGTTCTCGGTTATGGCCATTCTGCCGGATTGCAAACCTATATCCAGACGCTCGTTTCCTACTATCACTCGGTCGGAATTGATGTTACCGGCGACGACATCCTCGTAACCACCGGTGGCAGTGAGGCGATTCTCTTTGCCATCAAAGCGGTTACCGACCCGGGTGATGAAGTGATAGTGCCCGAGCCGTTTTACACCAACTACTTCGGCTTTGCGGTAATGGCAGGAGTGAAACTGGTACCGATAACCACCCACGCCGATAACGGGTTTGCCCTGCCTTCAAAAGAACAGTTTGTGCGCCTGATTACCCCCCGCACCAAAGCGATTCTCTTCTCCAACCCTGGCAATCCGACCGGTGTTGTTTACTCCGAAGCGGAGATGGAACTGTTGCGCCAGCTCGCACTCGAGTACAACCTGTTCTTAATCGGCGACGAGGTGTACCGGGAGTTTGTTTACGATGAAGGTGTCCAGCCTTTGAGTGTTCTAAACCTGAAAGGGGTCGAAGACCGCACGGTGATGGTTGACTCCATCTCCAAGCGCTACAGCGCCTGTGGTGCCCGGGTCGGCTGTGTTGTGAGCCGAAACCGCGATTTTATGGCGGCGATGCTGCGATTTGGTCAGGCGCGACTTTGCCCGCCGACCGTTGACCAGTTAGCCGCACAGCGCGCCCAGGATATTCCACCTTCCTACTTTGCGCAGGTGCGGGACGAGTACCGGCGCCGCCGCGATGTCCTGTGCGACGAATTGAGTAAAATCCCCGGTGTCAAGTTCCTGCGACCCCGGGGCGCATTTTACCTCATTGCGCGCCTGCCCGTGCCTGATGCCGAAGCGTTTGCCATCTTCCTGCTCAACGACTTTCACCTTGACCACGAAACGGTGATGCTGGCACCGGCACAGGGTTTTTACGCCACGCCTGGTCTGGGCAACGATGAGGTACGCATCGCCTATGTGCTGAAGTGCGAAGACCTGGTGCGCGCGGTCCGGGTCCTGGCGGCAGGTTTAAAAGCATTTCCGCATCGAACCGAATAGCCGATGCGCATCTGCATGGTCTCGGACAACTACTACCCTTATATTGGTGGTATCGCCGAACACATCCACCATCTGGCAAGAGAGTTGCGTCACCGGGGCCATACGGTAAAAATCCTCACCACCAAGGTCGGCGCCAAGATGATCGACTGCCTGGACCAGGTTCCGGACGAAGACCAGGTTTTTCGGGTAGGCCGGGGTCTGGTGATTCGCTCCAACAAATCGTTTGCCCGCGTTCCGGTCGCAATCAGGCCCGGTGCCCGGGTTAAAAAATTTTTCGAAAAGGAACAGTTTGAAATCATCCATATGCACGGCTCGCTCGCTCCGACCCTGCCGCTCGTCGCACTCCGTGTTTCCCGGATGGTAAATGTGTTCACCTTCCACGCCAACCACGACAAAAGCATCGGCTATGCGCTCGCCCGTTCCGTTCTTTTACCATATTTTCGGGCGATTCATGGCAAAATAGCGGTCTCGACCGCGGCTCGGGACTCTGCTGCCAAATACTTTCCGGGTGAATATCGCATCATCCCCAACGGTATTGATGTCCAGTTCTTCCGGCCTGATGTCGCACCGGTTCCCGAACTAAACAACGGCCGGCCCAAAATCCTTTTCCTGGGCCGATTTGAACCACGCAAAGGGCTCAAATACCTGTTGATGGCACTACCCGAAATCGTCCATGAGATACCGGATGTGCAACTGGTCGTGGTCGGCACCGGCTTGTTAGGCTACGCTTATAAAGGCTACCTTGACAAAGATGTTGAAGAGCATGTCTACTGGGCAGGACTAATACCGGGTGAAATGCGGCCCGCCTACTATCGCAGTTGCGACCTGTTCTGTTCACCGGCAATCGGTTACGAAAGTTTTGGTATCGTCCTGCTCGAAGCGATGGCGACGGGTCGACCGGTTGTTGCCTCGGACATTGTCGGTTATCGCACCGTCCTGACCCCGGGTGAGCAAGGTTTTCTCGTTCCGCCCCGTGACCCGCATCGGCTGGCACAGGCGATTGTCAAAATTCTCAAAGAGCCCGAACTGGCGCGCAAAATGGGCGAAGCCGGCAGACGCCGGGCACTGGAATTTTCCTGGGCCAGGGTTGCCGAACAGGTTGAACAGTTCTATCAGGAACTGCTCGACCGCTACCCGGTTCCAAGGTTTGAGCGCTACTAACCTATGAGCCAGGAAAAACCATCCGCACCCAACACCAATCTACCACCTCATCCCGAAGACACCGTCCCCAACAACCCTGATGCCGGGGTTGAACCATTGACCCCGCGCAAGAGCCAGTTATTACCGGTGTTGCGGATTCCGGAGTTTGTGGTGTTTGCCCTCTCCCAGGCTTTTTCTCTGTTCGGTGACAAACTGGACTATATGGCACTTCTCGCGATGATTGCCTACTACGCCACCCGGTTCGGCTGGGAAAGTGCCCGGGCAATCTCCTACCTTTCGGTCGTGGTCGCCCTGCCCACGGTACTATTTGGACCGCTTGCCGGCGTTCTCGTTGACCGCTGGGACCGGCGCAAGGTGATGATTGTGTGCGACTCCTGCCGGACGGTGCTCGTGCTACTCATCCCGCTCCTTGCCATCGCCACCAATCAACTGCTCCTCGTCTACTTTCTTGCCTTTTTAGTGTTTCTCTTTGGCTTATTCTTCAACACCTCCCGGCTCGCAATCATCCCCAACCTCGTGGGACCGGAGCGGGTGCTCGGTGCCAACTCGGTCTTAAACATCATTGGCCGGCTCGCAACATTCGCCGGAATGGTTCTCGGCGGTTTAATCGTGGACTGGAACGGCTGGGCACGCATGGGAATTAGACCGGTCTGGACCGCGGGATTTTACCTTGACTCCTTCACCTATTTCGTCTCGGTCATTTCGCTCCTCTTTATCTTCAAGCGGCTTGCCAGCGGCAAGAAGTACAACGCACCGCACCAGCCCGAGGTTCAACTTTTTATCAAAGAGCAGTCCCGGATGATTGAAAGTGTCAAAGGGTTGCTGCGCGTGGTCAAAGGCGAGCCCGCGGTCTGGTTCGTTTACTCCTCAATCGTTTTGATGGTGATTTTGGGCGCCGCGGTCATCGTCCTCTATGTTCCGGTGATTCAGTCAAGCCGGGAACTGGGCGGTGTTGGTCTGGGTACCAAGGGTGTTGGTTATGTCGCGGCTATCGGCTCAATCGGCTTACTCCTTTCCTCAATGGGTTACGGCATCATTGGCCATCGCCTGCCCAAACACAAGGTCATCCTTGTCTGTTTTTTAGTGATGGGTGCGGTTGTCGCCGGACTCGCCGCCTCAAAGACATTCGCGCCGGTTGCACCCTTGATATTTATCGCCGGATTGGCACTGTCACCGGTCTATATCGGTATGGACACCCTGTTACACGAAGCGGTGCCCGAAGAGGTCCGGGGCCGTATCTTTTCCACCCGGGACTGGCTCTTACATCTACTTTTTGCCATTGCCGCATTTTTAATCGGACAGTTGACCAACTTCTTCTCCAGCCGGCGGTTACTGTTTGGTTTTGGAATTCTGGTCGTCGTCGCTTGTATTGCCGGGTTTTTTGTCACCCGGAATAAGAAAATCGGCTAAATAGCTAAAAAGGAGGAATAATGTTTGACCCAAGAATTGAAAAACTGGCAAAACTGATGGTCCGTTACAGCGTCCGGCTCAAAAAAGGCGAATGGGCGGTAATCTATGGTCCAGCCAATGCCGAACCCTTGTTAAAGGCGCTGGAACTGGAGGCGTTGAAGGTTGGTGCCAATGTGACCCTGCGCGTCACTATTCCGGACGCCACCTATCTTCTGTTCCGCAATGCAAAACCCCAGCAGTTGCGCTTTGTCGCGCCGACCGACCTCGTGGAGGTGGAAAAGGCGGATGCGCTAATCTTTGTGCGGGGCGGCTGGAATCTGAAAGAGTTGACCGGCATCGATGCGGCAAATATGAGTATCTATCAAAGCGCCCGCAAGGTCCTGCTCCAGCGCCGATTGCAGCGCGAGGCGGAAGGAAAACTGCGCTGGGTTCTGACCAACTTTCCGACCGATGCCCTGGCACAAGAGGCGGCGATGTCCCGGATTGAGTACGAGGAGTTTGTGTTTGGTGCCGGTCTGTTAGACAGACCGAACCCAATCCGGGAGTGGCAGAAGATATCAAAACGGCAACAGCGGTTGATTGCCAAACTGAACCGGCTCAGCACCATCCGCATCGTGGGTCAGGACACCGACATCACCTTTGGGGTCCGGGGCAGAAAATGGGCAAACTGCGATGGCCACAACAACTTCCCGGATGGTGAGGTATTCACCGGACCCGAAGAAGATAAAACCGAAGGCGTAATCCGCTACACCTATCCGGCAATCTATCAGGGCAAAGAGGTGGAGAATATCCGGCTCGTGTTCAAAAAGGGTAAGGTGGTGGAAATGTCCGCGGACAAAGGTGCCGACATCCTCCGGGCGATGGTTAACACCGATGAAGGCGCAAAACGGGTGGGTGAACTCGCCTTTGGTACCAACTACTCAATCCAGCGGTTTACCAAGGACATCCTGTTTGACGAAAAAATTGGCGGTACCGTCCATGTCGCCCTGGGCACCGGCTATCCGAAAACCGGCAGTAAAAACCGCTCGGTCATTCACTGGGATATGGTTTGCGACACAAGAAAAGGTTTTACCGTTTATGGCGATGGCAAACCAATAATGAAAGACGGGAGGTTTCTGATATGAAGTACCAGGCACAATTAGACGAACTGCGGGAACTGGTCCGCGCCAGCCAGCGTGCCGAAGATGCCCAGGCACGCGTCGTTATGACGCTGAAAAAACATTTCCCGGAGTTCAACTGGGTTGGCATCTTCCGGCTTGAGGGCAACAACCTTGTACTCGGACCATACCAGGGTAAAGAGCCGAAAGGGTTTGAAAAGATTCCGGTGGGCAGGGGTATCTGCGGTACGGTTGCGGTAACGATGCGCACCGAGGTGGTGCCCGATGTCAGCGCCGATGCCCGCTACCTGACCTGCTTTTCCGAAACCCGCTCCGAACTGGTTGTGCCGATAATCAAACAGGGCAAATTCTGGGGCGAGATTGCGATTGATGCCTCTCAGCCCCACGCCTTTACCCGGGACGAGATTGCCCTAATTGAAGAGGCGGCAAAACTCCTTGCCGAACTGGTTTAACCGGCGCGGCTGGTAATCCGCAGGTCAAAACCCCGGCGCCGCAGTTCCTGAATAAACCGCTTTGTCGGAATTGCCCTTTCTGCGGGCAAAACACCCTTGCTTAAAACCTGTCCCCGACCGAGTAACAACGCGACAATCGCCGCGGAAAAGCCGGTGGTGCGCATCATCGCGGTCAACCCCGTTTTGGGGTCCGCATAGTCAATCAACTGATAACGAACCGTCCGCTTCTTGCCCGCCTTTATCCCCTTGACCTCGACCCGCAGTAAAACCACATCGTCCGTTTCAAAACCGAGGGTGCGCTCCAGTGCACAGGCGAGTTGCGCCCGCGGTATCCGGCGCCAGTTGCCAACTGCGGCTTTTAATAGCAAAAGAAACATCAACCGGTGCCCGGGATAACGAATCGTCTTGTAGTCCAGGGTCTTGACTTTACCCTGAAAAGTCTCGGGCAGGGTCGAAGAGCCGCCCGAAGTGTGAAACGCCTCAAGGGTGCCAAACGGCTCGGGAAACCGGATTGGCTCCACACCGGTAAGCGGCGGCACCTTTTTAATCTTACCGCCCTCTAAGACCAGACAGGGCTCAGCGTACTCATTCAAAAGCCCCTGGGCAGAGAACACCAGTTTGTAGAACAAAGGCGGTTTGGGTTTAACCGGTAAACCGCCCACGCGGATGTGAATCGCCTCGGTTTTATCCAGCCGGCTCACACCGTCCGCGGCAAGGATGTTTGCCATCCCCGGCGCCAAGCCACAGTCCGGCACAACTGTGATGCCAGCAACTTTTGCCTCTTTGTTCAGGGCAAACTGGCGCCGCACCACCGTGTTGTTGCCACCGAGGTCGCAAAAATTGGTTCGGGCAGCAATCGCCCGTTTGGTGAGCCGCAGATTAAAGTTGTAAGGAACACAACTCACCGCCACCGCGCAACGGCCGATTAAAGACAAAAGATTTCGGTCCGTGGCATCGGCTTGAATCGTGACCACCTTCGGGCTCGCCAGAAAATTTTTTAAACTTTGCAACCGCCTCTTATCAACATCAATCAGATAAACCTTCGCCACATCCTTCTGCTGGATAAGGTCAAACGCTACCGCCTTTGCCATCAAACCCGAACCGAATACAACCGTCTCCACCTTCACCCTCCTTTTTGTTTCTCTCCTTCTGCCTTGTTCAATGCCGCCTCAAGCAGCTCCCCGGCAAAAACACCGCTATAACCCTCTTTTGTCTTATAAATCCGGCAGCCAAAGACCGGTGGGTCATTCCGCCGCTCCTTTTCGATGTCAAGCCCGTTCACCTGAACCGAGGGCGAACCAAGAAAGTGATAACGCCGGGCATCCTCCTCACTATTGATTTCCACCATCTCAACCTCAACATCCAGCCTCTTCTCTTTTAGTACCTGCTTCAAAAGCGTCAGCGCCGGCTCTTTGTGGGGACAACCCTCAAAATATAAAAACCTTACTTTCATACCGGTTATAATACATATCTCCAGGCACACTGGCAACCCTGACCTGATTATGCAAAAAAGATGATAGACCAACCGCAATCGCAACTAACAGTTTCAACCCGGCTTATATTCCACTAATTATGATGCGTCGGACAAAGTATACTTTAAAGTATACTGCCCGATTTTATTAATTTTCTATCAACCCCTTGTGACAACGGATGTTAACCCGTTTTTACGCTATTTTCCACACCCAACCCCGGGACTGTATTAGGGATGGTATGGGAAATTGATGCTATTCTTATCTGGTTACAACGCTCCTGACTCCTGATACCTGTTCCCCGCCCCATCTTCCTGTTGCCAGAGTTGACAGGGGCAATGGTTGTGCTAATATTATTCAGTTGGTTCTGCCGGGTCCAGAACCAGCCGTAAAGAAGAAGAGACCCGGAAACGCTTGTGGTCCGTTAAGGTCTGCGTTGGCTGATTTTCTGTCCCGTAGCCTGTAACGTCTCCCCAAGCACAAACCTTACTGGAGGTAAGTAAATGGGTAAGCGTGTGTTTGTGGGAAACCTCCCATTCAGCACCACCGAGGAAACCCTGCGGGAACTTTTTTCTCAGCACGGTGAAGTTGCCTCGGTCGAAATAATCAAAGACAAGTTCACCGAGCGGTCTCGGGGATTTGCCTTTGTGGAAATGGCTACCGATGAGGGAGCCGCAGCCGCCATTGCCGCCCTGAATCAATACGAACTGGACGGCAGACAGCTGACCGTGAACGAAGCGCGGGCACGTACCGAAAGACCACCCCGTGGTGGTATGCGGTAACCGAGCGCGCAATAGCTAACGGTTTTCACGCCGGGCTCTGCCTTGACTGGCAGAGCCCGGTTTTTATACTACATCTATGGCGAGCAAGGTCGGTGATACCCTCTGGTTTCGCTGCAACGGCTGCGGCGAAATCATCTACCGCAAAACATTGGAGTCCAACTTCTACATCTGCAACCGCTGCGGCTTCCACTTCCGGATTAGCCCGGACGACTACATCAAAATCCTTTTAGACGAAGGCAGCTGGGAAGAACTGGATTCCGGACTTATTGCTGCTGACCCGCTTAAGTTTCCGAAATATCCGGAAAAGGTGAAAGAGGCGCGGGAAAAGACCGGCAGAAACGACGCCTTCATCTATGGCCGCGGCCTCATCTCCAGCCTGCCCGTGGTGTTCGGCGCAATGGACTTCAGTTTTATCGGTGGCAGTATGGGCTCGGTCGTGGGTGAAAAGGTGGCGCGGGCGGTTCGGCTGGCGTACACCGAAAAAAGGCCCCTTATCATCATCGCCACTTCCGGTGGTGCCCGAATGCAGGAAGGCATCATCTCCCTGATGCAGATGGCAAAAACCTCAGCCGAACTTGGACTTTTGCGCCGCGCCGGTGTCCCGTTTATCTCGATTCCGATTGACCCTTGCACCGCCGGCGTAATGGCATCGTTCGCCTCGCTCGGTGATGTGATTATCTCTGAACCCGGTGCCCTTTTAGGCTTTGCGGGCCAGCGGGTGATTGAAGACACGATTGGCCAGAAACTGCCTGAAGGGTTTCAACGCGCCGAATTTATGCTCAAACACGGCTTGATAGACATCGTCTGTATCCGCCGCAACCTCAAGGAAACGGTCACCCGTATCCTGACCGTCCTCAGTCCCAGAAAATAAAGGGGTCAATCGATGAGCCAGGTGCTCTTCAAATCGGTCAGCAAAATTTTCAAAAACAGGGTCATCGCGGTTGACAATGTCACCCTCGAGATTAAAGACCAGGAGTTCTTTGTCATCCTTGGTCCATCCGGTTGTGGCAAATCGACCCTGCTGCGCCTTGTTGCCGGGCTGGAAGAACCGGACTCGGGCGAAATTTACATTGGCGACCGCCTGGTCAATACCGTTGAACCCCGGGACCGCGACATTGCGATGGTGTTCCAGAACTACGCCCTGTACCCCCATATGACGGTATTTGAAAATATGGCGTTCGCCTTAAAACTGCGCCGCCTGCCCGGGGATGAGATTCAACGCCGGGTTCTGGAAGCCGCCCGCATCCTTGGCATCGAAGAGCTCCTGGACCGCAAACCCGCCGAGATTTCCGGTGGTCAGCGCCAGCGCGTTGCGGTCGGCAGGGCGATTGTCCGCAACCCCAAGGTGTTTCTGTTTGACGAACCCCTGTCCAACCTTGATGCCAAACTCCGCGTCGGGATGCGGGCAGAACTTGCCCGTCTGCACCAGCAACTGAAAACCACCGTCATCTATGTAACCCACGACCAGGTTGAAGCGATGACTTTAGGTCAGCGCATCGCGGTGATGAAGAGCGGCAAACTGCTTCAGGTTGGTGACCCGGCAACCATCTACAACCGGCCCGCGAACCGGTTCGTTGCCGGTTTTATCGGCTCACCACCGATGAACTTCTTTACCGGCAGAATCACCACCAATCCGCTGCGCTTTGTTCACCAATCGTTCACAATTAACCTGCCGGACCACCTTATCCCCGTAGTAAAACCGGAAGGTGAAATCGTTCTCGGTGTCCGTCCCGAACATATCTTTATCACCGATAACGGTCCGATTAAAGCGGTGGTTGAGGTTACTGAACAGTTAGGCAATGAGGCGCTGGTCTATTTGAAAATCGGTGCCGACCGTTGTGTCCTGCGCACCAATCCGGACCACGCCCCGCGACCCGGAGATACTGTCAACATCTCTTTGGAAACCGGTAAACTGCACCTGTTTGATCCGGTTTCGGAAAACCGGCTGAACTAACGCCGGTGTCTTGAAAAAAATTCCCAGATGAGCCGGGTGGCGTTAATCGCATCGGTCTTTCGGCCATAATTGCTGGGCCTTTCCCTTCCTCCGGGCCAAGTGTGACCACCACCTTCCACTGTCAGAAGCACCACTTCGGTTCCTTTGCGCCCGTTGCGATAAACCGTTTTTTGCACGCCTAAGCCGGTGTCGCTCTTGACCAGCGTTGTTTCTGTCGGCACCGTTTCACAACCGTTCGCTTTTACCCAGAACTCAATTGCCTTTGAAACCGCAACCACCCGACCCCGCTGCTTGACCAGACCAACACCACCACCTTGAAAAGGCACAATCGGGTCTGCGGTACCGTTAATCATCAAAACCGCGATTGGCATTACCGGCTTTTCATCAATTAGATTCTCCGGCAGGGATGCGCCCACCGAAGCGAACGCCGCCAGTTTATGGGAAAGTTCGCAACCTAAACGCTGACACATCATCCCGCCGTTAGACATCCCGGCTGCATAAACCCGGCTCACATCAACTCCCAGCCGCCGGATTAGTGTATCAATCAGCGTGGCGATAAAACCAACATCATCAATCCTCTCCCGGTGCGAACGAAACCGTTTCACCTCCCGGCCATCGTTCCAGTGCCGGTTCACCGCCGCCGGATAAACAACGATAACCCCCTCCTCATCGGCAAGTTTGCTGAATCCGGTAAGTCTTGCAACCGCTTCCGGGGTTCCGCCACCACCGTGCAGCACCAGCACCAGCGGTACCCCATTTTTCCCGCGCACCTTTTCCGGGATGTGTAAGAGAAAATTCCGCTTTCTCCCCTGATAAACAATCGACCCCTTCTGGTCATCGGTCGCCCGCGTTTGCGATAACCGGGGCGCACCGAATAACCATCCTACCAATACCAGTATTAGTAAAATCACCACCGGCATAAAAACTGAACTCCCTGCCCTGAAACAAAAACGGGGCGAGCCGTAATTGACCCGCCCCGTTCTCATCCTTTGTTACCTCAGGTAAACCGCCTTAAGGGTACGCGACTCGCTCTCGCTTTCCAGACGGATTAGATAAACACCCTGCGCCACGCGCTTGCCCGCATCGTCGCGCCCGTTCCAGACCAGTTGATAGTTGTCCGGCTTCATCCGTCCGTTCAATAGCGTCCGCACCTTGCGCCCGCTTCGGTCGTAGATAACCAGCCGCAACTGCCCCTCCTGATTCAGGGTAAACCGCACCTGTACCCGGTCGCGGAAAGTGGTCGGTAACACCTTTAGCCCGCTCACCCGGGTCAAGAGATTTCGGGCATCTTCACCAATCGCCACGAGCGGTGCATCGGTGGTGATTTTAATCGCCCGGCCCGGTGCAATTGGCGCGGCTGCCCGGTGATAAGCGTTATCAAAAACCACCTGAATCGCAATCGTCCGCGTCGGGTCCTGTTCCCCAATCGTCATACTTGAGTTCCGGTTCGCGGTCAGATACTGATACACCACCTCGGTATTGCCATCCGCCGCGGCTAAAGTTGTGTCGTAGAAGATAATCTGCATCTTCTCCCAGGAGTCCCGCGGGTTGTAGTAGTGTACCGAATCCCACTCAACGATAAACCGATGGTTTGCCACATCATGGTAGTACCAGACACTGTTACCGGTGGGTGGATACAAATCGTCCCATTTCAGACACCACATCGGTGGCATACTGGAATTGGGCAAGGAGGTATTGGTCCAGGTTGTCTGCGTCGCTGAACCCGGTGCAACCCAGCCGTTCGAGCAGATGGAAATCTGGGTGTAGCGCTGACCATAGAACTTAATCGGACCGAAGCCCGGGGGTAGTGTAATCTGCCGGGTTTCATCGTCCGAAAGTGTCAGTCTGGTACCGATATTTCTAATCTCCACCCAGCTGAATGTCGGACGCTCTGAATACTCAACATCGATATCGTCGTAGGCGTAATAGAGCGCGGGCTGGCGCGGACCATCCGGAATCGGGTCAACCGCGGTCAGCCTGCCCACCTCAATCCCGAAGGGCACATTCTGCATCGGATACCCGGTCTGGCTGATACGCAGCGTGCACGGAATAACATACTCTCTTGGTATCGCGCTGCTCGCCCGGACCCGGAAATGGTCGGCCTCATTCATCAACCAGGAGTCTGCTGGCACAAACCCGTAAACCGCGACCGAATCAAGAACCTCAAGCCGGCTATCACCCGACTTCAAGATTACGCTCACATTGTAGCCGTTACCGAGCCCGGCGTTCACCAGTTGCACCGCAATGTCGCACTCCTCACCCGGGTCAAGTTTGCCATTGCCGCCGTCATAGGCATATACCGAATCGCCGTAAAGCACCGGTGTACCAACCTTAAATGTCAATCCCGAAGTCCAGACCGAATCCTGGGCGTCGCGAATCGTCAATGTGAACTTGAGCGCATACCCATTGCTGCAAGCCGGTGCCACAGTAAACCGATAGCCCGGATTTCCTGAATAGGCGGTCTCACCCGCCGGTATCGTGCCGAAACTCTTAAAAGAGTCAAGTAGTGTGATGTGGGCGGTGTCAATGGTGCTCAAAACCCCGGTCACACCGCTTGCCGTGTAGTCGCACTGGTTCTTAACCCAGACCGGCAGGTTGATTGTTTCGCCCGGGTTGATAATCCGGTCGTTGTTACCTCCGGCTGAATCGTCAACCTCAGCCCGGTAAAACCGCACCCCGAAGGGCAACGGCGTATTCTCAATACAAAGCATCGCATCAATCCGGCCCGTGCCATAGGTGTTGTTCTTGGGCGGTGTGCCCCGTGGTACAACCGACATCTGCATGATTGAGTCAATCTCCTCAGGTAACAGGTTGGGGTTCTTTTGCAACATCAACGCCGCAATCCCGGCTGCACACGGTGTTGCCATTGAGGTTCCGGACATCGAAATATAACCACCACCGCGCCGACAGGAGATTACATCAAGACCCGGTGCCGAAAAGTCGGGCTTCAAAAGTCCGGGCGGATAGGCGTAATCGTTGTACGGCGGCACGTTTGACCAGGAAACCGGTCCCCAGGAGGTGAAATAGGCGTAATTATCAACCGAATCGGTCGCCCCAATCGTTATCGCACCACCCAAACCGCCCGCCATCTCCGCCGGATGCTTCCAGGGTCCGGGCACATCACCCGGAGTCCGGACATTGTCCGGCGGACTGGAAGAACCTTCATTGCCCGCCGCAATGAAATAAGGCAATCCGGCAGCTGCAACATTGGTCACCGCCTGACGCCACAGCGCGCGCCGCGGGTTCCAGGAGTGCAGCCAGCCCAGACTCATCGACAGGAGATGGGCATGATTCTCCGGCGAAAGCGGCGGCGCAACACAGAACTGCATCGCATTGAAAACTGTGTTCTCCGCAATCGTATCAGGAAACGGCTGCGCCAGACTGGTCTTGGTGCGAATCGTCATAATCCGGGCATTGGGCGCCATTCCGGTGGTATCACCGCCGGTGCCATCACCGGCATTAATCCCGCAGGTGTGCGTGCCATGGCCATTCTCATCCATCGGGTCGTTGTCATTGTTCTCAAAATCCCAGCCGTGATACGGATAGTTCGGGTCCTCCCACATATGGTCGGCAAGGTCCGAATGATTGTAGTCGCAACCGGTGTCAATGTTGCCAATCACCACCCCTTCGCCGGTATAGCCGTAAACAAACCAGACACTATCCGCCTTCACCTTTCTCACATGCCATTCAAGGTTAAAAGTCCCGCCGGTAACATCAGCCGCCGGTCGCTTGACATCAACACCTAACGCATTCTCGGTCGGAATCAAATCCCACTGAATAAACCAGACCTCCGGCCTTTCACTCAACTTCAAAATTACATCGCTCGTCGCCTCGAAGTAAACCGCATTGACAATCCACAGGGGCTTCACATTGCGCACTTTACCCTGGCGCTCGAATCCGGCAAGTTCTGCTAACAAACCCGCCTGACTCCGCGTCGCCAGTTCCTTCAATCCGTTGACCGTTATCTGCCAGCGCGCCTCTTTGTTCTTCACGGTTTGAATCACCGACACCGCATCGAACTGCTCATTGAGCGCAACCATAACCGGCAGATACTCATCCGCTTGTGCCTTTCCCATCCGTTCCATCAAAAGCGGCTCAATCGGTGCCGCAAATCCGATGGTGACGAAAAGGAGGGCGAGAATCAAACACCGCGTCAAAGACATTAGACCTCCTTTTGTTTGTATCATTCTATCCAAAACCGATTGCCGGTCAAGAAAACTTTTCCCACCAATCCTTGACAGATGCTAATTTTGCCTCTAAGGTTTTCCTATGCGGCAGCGGCACCGATTAAAAACCGTTTTCATTTTATTTGCGGTCGCATTTGCCTCTTGTGGTACAAGTCGGACACTTGACTTACGCTTCACGCGATGCGGGGATATGGGATATCAGACAAAGTCAGTGCGTAATCACCACCCGGGCTGCCTTTGCGTCTGTTAACCTGTTTTTAATAAAATAAACACCTGGAACAAGAGCCCGGACATTATTTTCTCCCGGTTTAAGGTCA